>NZ_CP072392.1:459387-759387 GCF_017742835.1 Aquabacter sp. L1I39 | reverse complement strand
TGCGGAGGGGGCGCCAAGGGCCTCCTTCGCCCGACCGGCCCTGCTCGAGCGGGAGCAGATGATCCTGCCGCATCAGAACCCGATCATGCGGTCGGCAGGTCCCCTCCTGCTCCTGCTCGGGCGGTTGCGCATCGCCCTCATGCGGGCGTCCTTCGCCGAACTCATGGAGACGGCGGCGGAGACCATCACGGTTTTCGACGCGGAGATGAAGCGCGCGCAGGTTCCGCCCGCCCAGGCGACCGCCGCCAAGTATATTTTGTGCGCGACGGCCGACGACATCGTCCAGCACATCCCCAATGAGGATCGGCAGCTCTGGGCGCAGTATTCCATGCTCAGCCGCTTCTTCGGCGAGCGTATCGGCGGCGTGCGTTTCTTTGAAGAGCTGGACAAGGCGGTCGCCGATCCCGTCCATAATGCCGATCTGCTGGAGCTGCTGCACGCCTGCCTCGCCCTGGGCTTCCAGGGCAAGTACCGGACCATGGCCAATGGTCAGGCGACCCTGCAATCGCTGCAGAGGCGGACCTATGAGGTCATGAAAGGCGTGCGCCGCCAGACGCCCGAGGAGCTTTCGCCGCGCTGGGTGGGGCTTGACCTGAAGTCCCGGCACGGCCGGGCGCGGGTGCCCTTCTGGGTGTCCGGCGCACTCGTCTCCGCCGCTTTGGTGGCGCTGTTCGTCACCTACTGGACCCTGCTATCGGGCGACGCGGAACTGGCTGCGCGGGATCTTGCCGGCCTTCACCCGCCGGTGGAGCTTGCTCTGTTCCGGCGGGCGCCGGTGCCGCCTCCGCCGCCTCCGCCTCCGCCTCCGGAGCCGCCTCCCGGGCCGACGCAGACGCTGACCCAGTTGCAGCGCATCCGCCTGCAGTTCGCTCCGGAGATCGCCGCCGGAGAGGTGTCGGCCACGGCGGTGGGCGGCCATATCATCATCCGCGTTTCCAACGGTCTCCTGTTCGAGTCCGGCAAGGCGCAGGTGAAACCGCAATTCTCTGCCATGGCCGGCAAGCTGGCTGAGGTCCTCAACCCGGAGCCCGGCCCCATCAAGGTGGTCGGACACACGGACAATGAGCCGGTCTCCGGCGCCCGCTTCAAATCCAATTTCGAGCTCTCCGTGGCGCGGGCGAAGGCGGTGCAGAAGGACCTGCGCCAGCTGATCTCCCCGCCCGACCGTGTGGTTGCAGAAGGTCGCGGCGAGGACGAGCCGGTGGCGCCCAATACCAATGCCGCCAACATGGCCAAGAACCGCCGGGTCGAAATCTGGATCGACCGGGCCGACTGACCGCTGACGGGACAGGTGCCTGAGACGGGGCCTTGGACGGGGCCTGGGATGGGGCCTGGGACGGGGCCTGGGATGGGGATGAACGGGATGGAATGTCGAACATGACGCGCAATCTGTGGATCAACATGGCCGTGATCGCAGCGGGCGTGGTGGCGCTTTCGGCCGTGATCTGGTTTGCGGCGCCATTGCTGGCGATTGCCGGTGTCCACCCCTTCGAGAGCGAAGGGGTGCGCCTGATCTCCGTCCTGGTCGTGAGCCTGTGCGGCATGGGCTCTGCGGCCTGGATGGCCTATAGCAGCATCAAGGCCAGCCGCGCGCTGGGCTCGGCCATGGCCGAGGGCCAGGAAGACGACGACAGCGCGGTCCTACGCACCCGCATGAAGGAGGCCCTGGAGACCTTGCGCGCCTCCGGCAAGGCCAAGGCCGATTATCTTTATGATCTGCCCTGGTACATCATCATCGGGCCGCCCGGCTCGGGCAAGACCACGGCGCTGGTCAATAGTGGGCTGAAATTCCCGCTGGCGGGAGGGCAGACGCCCGCGGCCATCGCCGGCATAGGCGGCACGCGCTATTGCGACTGGTGGTTCACCGAGGATGCGGTCCTGGTGGACACGGCCGGCCGCTACACCACGCAGGACAGCAATGCGGCGCTCGATCGGCGCAGCTGGCTGTCCTTCCTGGGGCTGCTGAAAAAGCACCGCCCCCGCCAGCCCATCAACGGCGTCATCATCGCCCTGTCCATCGCCGATCTGGTGTCGCTCGACGAGGCCGAAAGCACCGCCCATGCCGGCGCGGTGCGCAGCCGGCTCACGGAACTGCATGAGCTGCTGAAGATCGATTTCCCGGTCTATGTGCTCTTCACCAAGATGGACTTGATCGCGGGCTTTACCGAGTTTTTCGCCGACCTTGGCGAGATGCAGCGGCGCAGGGTCTGGGGCGCCACCTTCCAGGACCCCAAGAAGAACCAGAACTTGGTCGGCCGCGTGCCCGAGGAATTCGACGCGCTGCTGGAGCGCCTCTCTGAATTCCTGCCCGACCGCCTTCAGGCCGAGAATGACCCCACCGCGCGGCTGCGCATCTTCGGCTTCCCGGCACAGTTCGTCACGCTCAAGACACCCATCGTCACGTTCCTGGGCCGGATCTTCGAGCCGACCCGCTACCATTCCAACGCCACCCTGCGCGGCTTCTATTTCACGTCCGGCACCCAGCAGGGCACGCCCATCGACCGCATCATCGGGTCGCTCTCCCAATCCTTCGGGGCACAGGCACTCGGGGAGGGCTATCTGTCGGGAACGGGCCGCAGCTTCTTCCTCAACGATCTCGTGCGCAAGGTCATCATCGGCGAAGCCGCCTGGGTCTCCACGGACCGCGCCGCCGTGCGCCGTAATTTCATTCTCACCGCCTGCGGCTATGGTGTTCTGGCTTTGGCGACCGCCGGTGCGGTGGCGGCGTGGACCACCAGCTATACCCGCAATGAGCAATTGATCGCCCGCACGCAGGACGAAGCCGCCACCTATAAGCGCAACGCCGCCGCCCAGCTCGACACCAAGGTGGTGAACGACCGGAAGTTCGAGCAGATCCTGCCACGGCTGGAGGAACTGCGCCGACTGCCGGCGGGATATGCCTCCAAGGACGAGCCCACCCCGCTCGCAGAGCAGTTCGGCTTGTCCCAGCGCGACCGGCTCACGTCGTCGGGCCTTGCCGCCTATCGGGCCGGACTGGAGCGATACCTGCGCCCGCGTCTCCTGTACCGGTTGGAGGAGCAGCTCAATGCCGCCAGCGCCGCCGGGCCCTCTGCCGTGCAGAGCAAGCTTTACGAGCCGTTCAAAGTCTATCTCATGCTCGGCGGCCAAGGCCCGGTGGACAAGGGCATCATCCTGGACTGGGCCCGCGAGGACTTCGCCAATGTGCTCTATCCCGGGCCCGAAAAGGCCGGCATGCGCCTAGCGCTGGAAGACCACATCGGCGCCATGCTTGAGCTCGACACGGGTACCGCAGCCAATATCCCGCTCAATGGCCCGCTGATTGAGGACGTGCGCCGGATGCTCATCCGCATGAATGTGGCCGAGCGCGCCTACCAGATCCTGCGGTCGCGCACCCACTCCGGGCGGGTCTCTGACTGGGTCCTCGGCAAGTCCGTCACCGATGCCGCTTCCGTCTTCGCCACCGTCAACGGCTCCGGCATCGACACGGTGCGCGTGCCCGGCTTCTTCACTTATGACGGTTTCCAGGTGGGCCTGATCGAGGCCCTGCCCGGCATCTCCGCCCAGTTGGAGAAGGACCGTTGGGTCCTGGGAGAGGGCGGCCAGATGGCGGTCGTCGGCGCGCAGTTCGACACCTTGTCGGACGACATCCTGAAGCTTTACGCGAGGGACTTCATCAAGGCCTGGGCGGACGCCCTCAACCGCCTGCGCATCCGGCCGCTGACGGCGGACAAGCCCCAATATGCGGTGCTCTACGCCATTTCCGCAGCGGCCTCGCCGTTCAAGCAGATATTCGAGGAGATCCGCACCCAGACCCAGCTCTCCCGCCCGGCCAAGGCGCCGGATGCCGCTGCGGGTGCAGCGCCGGCGCGACCGCCGGTCGTCTTTTCCACCGGCATGTCGGCCGGACGGGCCATCGAGGATTATTTCCGCCCCTTCTACGCGATGCTCGACCAGGGACAGGGCGGCAGGCCCGTGGATCTGGCGGTGGGCTATTTCAGCGACATCTATAACGGCCTGGTTGGGACCTTGAACGATGCGTCCCGCTCCAACCAGATGACGGCCGCCACGCGCGAGAGCATCCGCAATCTGCGTGTTCTGGCCACGCGCTTCCCCGCGCCCTTCGCGCAAATGCTGCGGGCGGCGACGGACGACCTGGAAGGCAATGTGGCCAGCGTCGTTCTGGGCGATCTGCAGAAGTCCCTGTCCGAGACGGTCACGCAGGCCTGCCAGCAGATCATTGCCGGCCGCTACCCCTTCAGCCGGAATGCCGAGCTTGAGGTTCAGCCGATCGAGTTCGGCCGCCTCTTCAGCCCTGGCGGCATCATGGACCGCTTCTTCAAGGAGGAGCTTGCGCCCTTGGTGGAGCAGCGGGGAACGGACATGGTCTGGAGGCGCGAAAGCAAAGTGGGGGCTCTCCTGTCGCCGGCGGCGCTCCAGCACTTCCAGCGCGCGGCCTTGATCCGCGACGCCTTTTTTGCGGCGGGCGGAAACCAACCCTCCTTCACTTTCTCCGTCTTGCCGCTGACTGCCAATGACCCGATGACGCAGATCATCCTCGACATCAATGGCACGCGGATCGTCTCTCCGGCGGCCCCGGCCCAACCCCAGGCGGCCGGCCTGTTCGCACCCCGCCCGCAGCCGGCGCCTGCCGCCGCCCCGCCGGCTCCGGTCACGCTGCAGTGGCCTGGCCCGGTCGGCGCCTCGCGCGTGAGCTTGATCGCCACGCCGGTGGTCAGCACCGCCAATCCCTACACGCTGTTCGAGAAGACCGGCACCTGGGCCCTGTTTCGTGCCTTCGACGCCAGCAAGGTGATCCGCCAGGGGAATGATACGGTGCTTGCCATGCGGGCGGGGTCCGAGAGCGCGCGTGACATCCGCTATCAGTTCAATGTGGCCTCCGCCATCAATCCGCTGACGCTCACCGCCCTGCGCGAGTTCCAGTGTCCGACCACCCTGCAATAGCCGCCATGCCCATCGCACTCTATGGCAAGCTTCCGGCCAAGCGGGACTTCATCGCCGAGGCGGTCCCGCGGGGCTTTCTCGACACGTTTGAACCCTGGCTGCAAGGCATGCTGGCGGCCAGCCGGTTGCGGCTCGGGACCGAGTGGCAGCGGCTTTTCTATGGGGCGCCGCTCTGGCGCTTCCATCTTGGACCTGGTCATTGCGGGCGGGCCTTGCTGGGTGCGCTCATGCCCTCCGTTGATGGCGTGGGCCGGCCCTTTCCATTGGTGGCCTTCGCTGCCGCCCCCGAGGGATGCACCTTTCCCTCGCCGCTGGCCGATCCCCAGGGACCCTGGTTCGAGGCCCTGGAAGGCTTCCTGCTGTCCACCCTGGACATTGGCGACTTCGCGCGGATCCTGTCTTCACGGGCCGCACTGGACGCGCCGACCCATGTGGATCAGCCGCCACTGCCGGAGGCCGTCACCGCGCTCAGCGGCACCCTGGCCGTGCTCGGGCAGGCCTTTGTGGAGGCGCCTCAGGAAACTGTGGCGCAAGCCGATGCCCATCTGGGGGCGGTCTTCTCCTCCTTCTGGTGGACCGTGGGGGGCGCCGCCTTTCCCGCTGCGGCCCTGTGCGGGCGCACCTTTCCCGACGCGGACACCTTCTCCGGCATGCTGACGGGGGACTGGTCCCTCCGCCCGCGCCCGCCGGATCGCGCCGCCTGAACGCGCGAATGGGAGCGGGCGCCCACGCGGCAGCCCACGCTGCGCCGGCTGCAGCGGGGCCAGTGCCTGCGGCGGGAGAGCCGCGCCCTCCTGCTTTCACCTGGGAGTTTGCGCTGGCACACACTCGGAGCGCTGCGGGGCGGATAGGACTGCACTGTGCGCCCCCTGCGCCATCGCGGGCGGGGCGCCTCCAGAGCAAGGAGCCGCGCCCCATGCCGGCCATCTCCCGCCTGCGGGCCCATGAGGGCCTCGCTTTCCTGTCCTACGGCTTCCGGCCGTTCTTCCTTCTCGCGGCGCTCCAGGCGGGGCTGACGATCCTCGTCTGGATCGGCTTCGTGACCGGGCGGATCGCGGTGCCCACGGCGTTCGCGCCGGTGGACTGGCATGTCCATGAGATGCTGTTCGGCTTCCAGGCAGCGGCCATTGGCGGTTTCCTGTTGACCGCCATTCCCAATTGGACCGGGCGCCTGCCGGTGCGGGGCGCGCCGCTCCTGGGGCTGGTGCTGGCCTGGATCGCCGGGCGGCTGGCGGTGGCCTTTTCGGCCCGTATCGGTTGGGACCTTGCCCTGGCCCTCGACATGGCCTTCCTCATCCTTCTGGCCGCCGCCTGTGTGCGGGAGATCGTGGCGGGCAGGAACTGGCGCAATCTCGGCGTGGTGGTGCTCCTCGGCCTCATCGGGGCGGCCAACCTCGCCTTTCATCTGGAGGCGCACTTTACGGGCGAGGCGGCCTATGCGCGGCGGGGCGCCATTGCCGCCATTCTGGTGCTGGTGTCGCTGATCGGCGGGCGGATCATTCCGAGCTTCACCCGCAACTGGCTCGCCCCAAGCGGGCTGGGACGCCTTCCGGTGCCGTTCGGCGCCTTCGACAAGGCGGTGCTGGGAGCGACGGTTTTGACTTGCCTCGTATGGGTGGCGGCGCCGGCTTCCGCCGTGAGCGGGGGGCTGCTCGCCCTGTGCGCCGGCCTGCATCTGGCGCGGCTGATGCGCTGGGCGGGGGATCGCACCTGGCGCAATCCGCTGCTCGTGATCCTGCACGTGTCCTATCTGTTCGTGCCGCTGGGCTTTGGCCTTGGCGCCGCCGCAAGCCTCGGCTGGGTGCTGCCGGGCGCGGGGCTGCACGCCTGGACAGCCGGCGCCTTCGGCACCCTGACGCTCGCCGTCATGTCGCGGGCGAGCCTTGGACATACGGGCCGCCCGCTCAAGGCAGGCGCCCTGACACAGGCCTGCTATGTCCTGGTGGTGCTGGGAAGCCTTGCGCGCGTGGCATCAGCGCTGAATCTCGGACCGCCGGCGCTTTTGGACGTGGCAGGCCTTGCCTGGTCGCTCGGCTTCCTCGTGTTCGCGGCCGCCTATTGGCCTGTCCTCACCGGCCCCCGTGCGGCGCAGAAAGTACCGAGCGGCCCGGCCGGCTGCTCGGTACCGGCAGCCCGATGACGGGCGCCGGGCCCTCAAGGGGCGGTGTCTTCCACCTGCCGGGCAAGGCCCGACATGTCGGTGAGGACGAGCGTCCGCCGTCCGCCGCGCACCAGGCCCTTGGCTTCCCAGGCGCTCAGAATGCGGGAGACGGTGTGGAGGGTGGTGCCGGTGAGTTCCGCAATGTCGCGGCGGGAGAGGGGAAAGTCGATGCGCACGCCGTCCGCCTCCGGCGCGCCGGCCTGTTCGGCAAGGCGCAGGACGAGATGCGCCACCCGACGCTCCACCGCCGCGGTGGACACGTCGAGAATGCGCGCCCGCGCCTCCTCCAGGCGTTGCCCCATCATGCGCAGGGCGCCCAAGGCGAGGCTGGGGCTGGCGGCGAGGAAGGTCTCCCAGGCGGGTGTCGGCCAGAAGGCCACGAGGCTGTCCACGGCGGCGATCGCCGTGCCGGGATAGTCCGCCCGCCCCAGCGCCTTCACAATGCCGAACAGGTCGCCGGGATGGACGATGCGCACCATGATCTGCGCGCCGGCGGGCGTCACTTGCGTCACCTTCAGCCGGCCGTGGAGCAGCAGGAAGAAGGCGGCGGCGTCCTCGCCCTGGCGGAACACCGTCCCATTGCGCGGCACATGGCGGGTCGCGGCGCCCCGGCACAGGCGGGCGCGATCCTGCACGTCCATCTGCGCGAACAACGGCAGGCCGCTGAGGCGGCTTTGGTCCAATCCCATGGCGGGTCCCTGTCTCGGCTCGGCCGCGTCCCAGGGGCGCCGGCGCATGTGTTGCGGGTCACGCCCCCTTCGGGCGGAAGGCGGCGAGGCGCGCCGGGTCGGTCTCGATGCGGCCGGCGCCGATGAGGTCCAGGCAATAGGGCACGGCGGCGAACACCGCATAGAGGCAGGTGGCGATGGCCGCCGGCTTGCCCGGCAGATTGATGATCAGGGTACGCCCACGCACGCCCGCTTCCTGGCGCGAAAGGATGGCGGTGGGCACCTCCGCAAAGCTCACCAGCCGCATGCGCTCGCCAAAGCCCGGCAGGGGCTTCTCGATCACATCCGCCATGGCCTCCGGAGTGAGGTCGCGGGGCGCGGGGCCGGTGCCGCCGGTGGTGAGGATGAGGTCCAGCCCCTCGTCATCGCACAGATGGCGCAAGGTGGCGGCGACGCTCTCCTGCCCGTCCGGAATGATGAGGCGATGGACCTCCCACGGCGAGGTGATGACGCCCTTGAGCCAGGCTTCGATGGCCGGTCCGCTGAGATCCGCATAGGTGCCCGCGCTGGCGCGATCGGAAATGGTCAGAATGCCGATGCGAACCACGTCAACCTCCAAGAACCGACATATGCCGCGCCAGCGCCGGCGCGCCGCCGCGGCTGATGACGAAATCATGCCCCTTGGGCTTGGCCTTTATGGCACCGGCAATGGCCGCGCGCAGCCCTTCTTCGCCCCGCGCGCGCAGCGGGCCCTTCAGGTCCACCGCGTCCTCCTGGCCGAGGCAGGTGTGCAGCACGCCCGTGGCGCTCACCCGCACGCGATTGCAGCTCTCGCAGAAGGAATGGCTCATGGGGGTGATGAAGCCGATCCGTCCGCCGGTTTCCGCCACCCGCACATAGCGCGCCGGGCCGCCGGTGCGCTCGGACGTGTCGGTGAGGGACAGCCGCGTCTCGATGCGGGCGCGCAGCACGTTGAGGGGCAGATATTGGTCGATGCGGTCGACGCCCACATCGCCGAGCGGCATGGTCTCGATGAAAGTGAGGTCCATGCCCTGGCCATGGGCGAAGGCGATGAGGTTGAAGACTTCCTGCTCCGTGGAGCCGGCCAGCGCCACCGCATTCAGCTTCACCTTGAGCCCCGCCGCGCGGGCGGCGGCGATGCCGTCCAGCACCTGCGCCAGCGATCCGCGCCGGGTGAGGGCGTGGAAGCGGGCGGCATCGAGGGTATCAAGGGAGACATTGAGGCGCCGCACCCCGCACAAGGCCAGCGCCTCGGCGTGGCGGGCGAGCTGGGTGCCGTTGGTGGTGAGGGTGAGTTCCTGCAGTGCGCCGCTGTTCAGATGGCGGGAGAGGCTGGCGATGAGGTCGAGGATGCCCCGCCGCACCAAGGGTTCGCCGCCGGTGAGGCGCAGCTTGGTGACGCCGAGGGCGATGAAGGCGGAGGCCAGCCGGTCCAGCTCTTCGAGCGACAGCACCTGGTCGCGGGGCATGAAGGTCATGTCCTCCCCCATGCAATAGACGCAGCGCAGGTCGCAGCGGTCCGTGACGGACAGGCGCAGATAGCGGATGCGTCGGCCGAACAGATCCACCATGGCGCAGCCGGCGGGGGAGGAAAGGCTGGGATTGGGCATGGCGGTCTCCGGGTCAAAGATCCCGGCCGGCGCGGTCGGGGAGGGCGGCGGAAAAGGCGCCGCAGGTGCAGGCCGGCCCGCAGGGCGCGAGCGCGCCCGCGTCCAGTTCCAGAAAGGCGGCGATGGCATGGAGGCGGCGGGCGCTCAGCGGCTCGCCACCCTCTGGCGCCAGCGCCTCCAGGGCGGGAAGGGCGGCGCAATCGGCGGCGCAGGAAACGGTCGACCCAAGGTCCCGCAGCAGCCCGTCGCCGATGCCGTAGATCCAGCCGTGAAGGGTAAGGGGCGCGTTTCGCGCCCAGGCGGCGCGCAAGACCGGGGTGGCGGCGAGGCGGCGCATCTGGAGCGCCACATTCAACTCGCACAGCCGGTCCAGGCGGGCGGAGGCATCACGCAGGGTGTCGAGAGCGGCGCGATGGCGGGCATAAAGCTCCACGATGGGCGCGAGCCAATGGTCCACCAGCCCGCCGCCGCCCGCGCCCTGGCCATTCTCGATGACCCGCCGCACTCCGCCGCAGCCATAATGGCCGCACACGATGATGTGGCGCACCGCCAGCACGTCCACGGCAAATTCCAGCACCGCCAGGAGGTTCATGTCGCTGGAATGGACGACATTGGCGATGTTGCGGTGGACGAAGATCTCGCCGGGATCAAGACCCACCACGTCATTGGCCGGCACCCGGCTGTCGGAGCAGCCCACCCACAGGAAGCGGGGCGCCTGCTGCTCGGCGAGGCGACGGAAGAAGGTGGGGTCCGCCGCATGCTTGGCATTGGCCCAGGCGAGATTGTTGTCGAACAATTCGTCCAGCACCGTGTCCGGCCGGCGGGGGCGCGCGTCAGGCCGGCCCATGGGCACGGCCCCCGCAGCCACCCGCGCCGCCGCATCCGCAGCCGCCCTCGGCTGCGGCCTGCGCCCCTTCGGCTGCCTCTTCCGCATCCTGGCGAATGGACCAGTCGACCATGGTGCGCAGGCAGGTGGCGGCGGGGTCCGCGCCCTTTTCCAGCGCCGTCATCAAGGCAAGCCAATCCTCGTCGGAGGCGTCCGCGCTGAAACGGGCGCAGGCGGAGGCGGCATATGCTCCGGCGCTCTCGCCATAAGGCGCGCCCGCCTCCCCGGCCCGCCGGGAAAGGGTGATGTCGCCCAGCCCGAACAGGATCTCCGCCGCGAAGCGGTCATCCTGGAGCTGCTTGAGAAGGGTTCCCAGAAGCATGGCGGGCTCCCTATTGCACGAGGGGCGAGGCCGCCCCCTCCAGCGTGACGCCCCGGATGTCGGCGCGGCCGATGAGCAGGCTGAGATATTGCCGGGTGGCCACATGCCAGGCGGTCAACTCCAGATGGCCGGCAATGGCTGCCTCCGCCATCTCGAAGGGCAGGTCCCGCCCCTCGATGCGGTGGGCGAGGACGACGAGATGGAAGCCGTAGCGGCTTTCCACGGGGGCGGGATGCACGGCGCCCGGAACCATCTGCGCCAACGCCGCCTCGAACTCGGCCACCGTCTGGCCACGGCCGATCTGGCCGAGGCTCCCGCCCACCTCCCGGGACGGGCAGGCGGAATGGGCCCGCGCCATGTCGGCGAAGGCGGCGCGGCCCGCCAGGATGTCCGCGAGGATCGCCTCGGCCTGCGCACGCGCAGCGGCGCGGCCGGCCATGTCGTCGGGCGCGGCGGGGAGGAGGATGTGGGCCACTTCATAGAGGTCGCCCGAGCGGAAGCTGGCGCGGTTGCGCTCGAAATGGCGCCGGCAGGTTGCGGTGTCGGCAGTGGGCACTTTCACCTCCTGGGCCAGCAAGGCGCGGATGGTGGCCTCCTCATCGGTCTCGCGGGAGCCGTCCCCATGGCGGGCGGGCTCTGCCGCGATGCCCAGGCGCGCGGCCTCGGCGAGCAGCAGCTCGCGCACCACCAGCGCGCGGGCGGCTGCGTGCCAGGCCTCCGCCGGCGTGCGGGCCTCATGGTTCTGGATCTCCCGCGCGATCTCGGCGCGGGAGATGAGGACGCCGTTCACCGACACTTCCTCGGTGCGGGCGGCGCGGACGGGGCGCGGCATGCGGGGGCTGATGATCTCAGTCATGACGCTCACTCCGCAGGACGGCGCGCGGGCTGCGTCGCCGGGCGGGCGGCCGCGATGGGGTGGCCCGCGACGACCGGCCCCGCGCGGCGCAAAGGCCGGCGGGTCCGCACCACCTGGTAGCCGGTGCGGCCGAGGTACCAGACCGGGGCGCTCCACACATGGACGAGGCGGGTGAAGGGGAAGACGAGGAAGATCGTCATGCCCAAAAGGAGGTGCGCCTTGAAGACGAGGTCCACGTCCGCCACATAGGCGGCCGCCGACGGCTGGAGGGTGAGGATGCCCTGCGCCCAGTTCATGAACTTCACCATCTCATGCCCATCCATGTGGTGGAGCGAGAGGAGGATGGTGGACAGGCCGAGGGTGAGCTGCGCCCACAGGATGAGCAGGATGGCCGTGTCGCCGAAACTGGAAGTGGCGCGGATGCGCGGATCGAACAGCCGGCGGTGGGCAAGCAGGCAAATGCCGATGAAGCACGCCACCCCGGCGATGCCGCCCACCGTGATCGCGAGCCCCTGCTTGAAGGAATGGGAGATGCCAAGCGCATCGAACACCCAGATGGGGGTGAGCAGCCCGCCCGCATGGCCGAGGAAGATGACCAGGATGCCCACATGGAAGAGATTGGATCCCCATCGCAATTGCCGCTTGCGCAGCAATTGCGATGAGCCGGTCTTCCAGGTGTATTGCTCCCGGTCGAACCGCATCAGGCTGCCCACCAGGAAGATGGTGAGGCACAGATAGGGGTACCAGCCGAACAAGGCGGCGTTGATGGCGTTTGACATGTCCGGCCTCCTTCAGGCGGCGGAATGGCGCACGTCCCGCTGGGCGGCGCGCAATTGGGTGCGGAAGCGGTCCACGGAGCAGCCGCCCATGGCGTCGCCCGGGCCGAAGGTGACGGCGGTCTCCTCCCATTCCTTGTCGAGGGCGGCGAGCTCATCGGCGGGCGAGGGCAGGGCCTCGGCGGGCGTGGTGGAGACAAGGTGCGCCGTGCCGGCAAGGCTGCGCAATGCGGTGATGACAGCCGCATAGGCGGTGGCGCGCGCCGTCAGGCGCTCTTCAAGGCCGGCGAGGATGTGGTCCACGTCGATGAGGAGGCCATCCGCCTCGGCGCGGGGGCGGGTGGCGGCATATTCCAGGAACAGCGGCAGGAAGTCCGGCAACTCGTTGGCCGCCATGAGGAGCCCGCCTTGCTCATAGAGCGCGGCGAGATCCACCATGGCCTGGCCCCGGTCCCGGCTCTCGCCGTGCACATGCTCGAACAGATGCAGGCTGAGGCGGCGGGTGCGGTCGAAGAGGGCCACATACTCCTCTTCGAGCGCATAGAGGTCCGCCGTCGCCAGCCTCTCCAGCAGCGGGGCGAGGGCGTCAAGCTGCGCGGTGCCGAGCCGACCCTCCCCCCGCAGCGCGGCCGAAAGCTCCGGCACCGCCGCGATGAGGGCGGGCTGGGGATAGGTGAGGAGGGCGGACAGGGTGCGTAAGGTCAGATCGTGCGGGGTCGCGGTGGTCATGGCCTTCACTCCACTTCCATGGGGGTGCGGGCTTTGCGGGCCGGGCTGCCGAAGAGGTTGAGATCGCTCTCCCCGCCCGAGCAGCCATTGCCGAAGGAAAAGCCGCAGGAACCCCGCAGGTCGAACGTGTCCTCCCCCATTTCGCGGTGGGCGGTGGGGATGACGAAGCGGTCCTCGTAATTGGCGATGGCCATCACCTGGTACATGTCCTCAATGGCCGCGCCGGTGAGGCCCACACGCGTTGCGATCGCTTCGTCGAGGCGCCCGTCCACGGTCTTGGCCCGCATGAAGGCGCGCATGGCCAGCATGCGCTCCAGCGCCCGGGCGACCGGCTCCTCATTCCCGGCGGTCAAGAGATTGGCGAGGTATTTCAGCGGGATGCGGAGCGAGCGCACATCCGGCATGTCGCCGTCCATGCCCATCTTGCCGGCCGCGGCGGCGGACTGGATGGGGGAGAGCGGCGGCACGTACCAGACCATGGGCAAGGTGCGGTATTCGGGATGGAGGGGGAAGGCCACCTTCCACTCCATGGCCATCTTCCAGATGGGCGAATGGCGCGCCGCCTCGATCCAAGCGTCGGGCACGCCATCCGCGCGGGCCTGCGCCACCACGGCGGGGTCCTTCGGGTCCAGGAAGAGGTCGAGCTGGGCCTGGTAGAGCTTCCTCTCGTCCTTGACGCTGGCGGCCTCCTCAATGCGGTCCGCATCATAAAGCAGCACGCCGAGATAGCGGATGCGCCCGACGCAGGTTTCCGAGCACACGGTCGGCTGTCCCGCCTCGATGCGCGGATAGCAGAAGATGCACTTCTCGGATTTTCCCGAAGACCAATTGTAGTAGATCTTCTTATAGGGGCAGCCCGAGACGCACATGCGCCAGCCCCGGCACTTCTCCTGGTCGATGAGGACGATGCCGTCCTCCTCCCGCTTATAGATGGCGCCCGAAGGGCAGGCGGCGGCGCAGGTGGGGTTGAGGCAGTGCTCACACAGGCGCGGCAGGTACATCATGAAGGTGTTCTCAAACTGGCCGTAGATGTCGGCCTGCACACCCTCGAAATTCACATCCTTCCGGCGCTTGGCGAATTCGCCGCCCAGGATCTCCTCCCAGTTCGGCCCCCATTCGATCTTCTCCATCCGCTCGCCGGAGACGAGGGAGCGCGGGCGCGCGGTGGGGAAGGCCTTGGACTCCTTGGCGTTGTGCAGATGTTCATAGTCGAAGGTGAAGGGCTCGTAATAATCATCGATCTCCGGCAAATCGGGATTGGCGAAGATGTTGGCGAGGATGCGCCACTTCGCCCCCATGCGCGGCTCGATCTTGCCGTTGGCCTTGCGCCGCCAGCCGCCATTCCACTTCTTCTGGTTCTCCCATTCGCGGGGATAGCCGATGCCGGGCTTGGTCTCCACATTGTTGAACCAGGCGTATTCGACGCCCTGCCGGCTGGTCCACACGTTCTTGCAGGTGACGGAGCAGGTGTGACACCCGATGCATTTGTCGAGGTTCAGCACCATGGCGATTTGCGCGCGGATCTTCATTGGGCCGTCTCCTTGGCCGAAGAGGTGGATGCGGCGGGCTGGAGCTCGTCTTCAAGCCAGTCCACCTTGCTCATCTTGCGGATGACGACGAATTCATCGCGGTTGGAGCCGACGGTTCCGTAATAGTTGAAACCGTAGGACTGCTGGGCATAGCCACCGATCATGTGGGTGGGTTTGAGCACCGTGCGCGTCACCGAATTATGGATGCCGCCGCGCTTGCCGGTCTGCTCGGAGCCGGGCGTATTAATGATCTTTTCCTGGGCGTGATACATCATCGCCATGCCCGGCATGACGCGCTGGGAGACCACCGCCCGGGCCGTGAGCGCCCCGTTGGCGTTGAAGACTTCCACCCAGTCATTGTCGACGAGGCCGGCCCTCTTGGCGTCGTCCTCGGAGATCCACACCACCGGCCCGCCCCGGTTGAGGGTGAGCATCAAGAGATTGTCCGTATAGGTGGAGTGGATGCCCCATTTCTGGTGCGGGGTGATGAAGTTGAGGACGATTTCCGTGTGCCCGTTGGGCCGCGCATCCTTGTGCCCGGCGATGGTTTTCAGGTCGACGGGCGGCTTCCAGGTGACGAGTTCCTCGCCGAAAGCCCGCATCCACAGATGATCCTGGTAGAGCTGCTGGCGCCCGGTGAGCGTGCGCCAGGGGATCAGTTCGTGGACATTGGTATAGCCGGCATTGTAGCAGACCTTCTCGCTCTCGATGCCCGACCAGGTGGGGGAGGAGATGATCTTGCGCGGCTGGGCCTGTACGTCGCGATAGCGGATCTTCTCGTCCTCCTTGGGCAGGGCGAGATGGGCATGGTCGCGGCCGGTGTTGCGGGAGAGGGCCTCCCAGGCCTTCACCGCCACTTCGCCATTGGTCTCCGGCGCCAGCATGAGGATGACCTCGGCGGCGTCGATGTCGGTCTCGATCTTGGCCAGCCCCTTGGCCGGGTCCTCGCGATGCACGCCGTTCAGGGCCCGCAGCGCGTCCACCTCATGGCCGGTTTTCCAGGCAATGCCCTTGCCGCCATTGCCGATGGTCTCCATCAGCGGACCGAGGGACGTGAAGCGGGCATAGGTGGCGGGATAGTCGCGGGTGACCACCGTGACGGCCGGCATGGTCTTGCCGGGGATGGGCTCCACCTCGCCGCGCTTCCAGTCCTTCACGTCCATGGCCTGGGCGATCTCGGCCGGGGTGTCGTGCAGGATGGGGGTGAGGACGGTATCCTCCTCCACGCCCAGGACTTCCGGGGCCACCTTGGAGAAGGCGCGGGCGATGCCTTTATAGATGTCCCAGTCGGAGCGGGCCTCCCAGGCCGGGTCCACCGCCGCCGAGAGCGGATGGATGAAGGGATGCATGTCCGAGGTGTTGAGGTCGTTCTTCTCGTACCAGGTGGCAGTGGGAAGGACGATGTCGGAATAGACGCAGGTGGTGGACATGCGGAAGTCCAAAGTCACCAGCAGGTCGAGCTTGCCCTGGGGTGCCTCGTCCCGCCATTCCACCTCCGTGTTGCGCACGGCGCCCTCCGCGCCGAGGTCCTTGCCCATGACGCCGTGCTGGGTGCCCAGCAGGTGTTTGAGGAAATATTCGTGCCCCTTGCCCGATGAGCCCAGAAGATTGGAGCGCCAGATGAACAGGTTACGGGGCCAGTTGTCGGGATGGTCGGGATCGTGGCAGGACAGGTCCAGCGCGCCGCTCTTCAGCGCGGTGGCCACGTAGTCCTTCACCTCCTGACCGGCGGCCTTTGCGCGCTTGGATATGTCGAGCGGGTTTTGCCGCAACTGCGGGGCGGAGGGCAGCCAGCCCATGCGCTCGGCGCGGACATTGTAGTCGATGAAGCTCTGGTCCCAGTCGCCCTTGGGGGCGGTGGGGGAGAGGATCTCGCCGGCGGTCAGGGTCTCGTAGCGCCACTGGTCCGTGTGGGCGTACCAGAAGGAGGTGGCGTTCTGGTGCCGGGGCGGGCGGGACCAGTCGAGGCCGAAGGCCAGCGGCTGCCAGCCGGTCTGCGGGCGCAGCTTCTCCTGGCCCACATAATGGGACCAGCCGCCGCCGGACTGGCCGATGCAGCCGCAGAACACCAGGAGATTGATCACCCCCCGATAGTTCATGTCCATGTGGTACCAATGGTTCATGGCCGCGCCGATGATGACCATGGACCGGCCGTTGGTCTTCTCCGCATTGGTGGCGAATTCACGGGCGACGGTGATGATGGCATCGCGCTTCACGCCCGTGATGCGCTCCGCCCAGGCCGGGGTGAAGGGCACGTCGTCGTCATAGCAGGTGGCGACATTCGCGCCGCCAAAGCCCCGGTCGAGGCCGTAATTGGCCATCATGAGGTCATGGACGGTGGCAACCTTCATCACCGCTCCGTCCGCCCCTTGGATGAGGCGCACCGGCAGATTGCGGGTGAGGACCTCGCCATGATCGGTCGCGACGAAATGCGCGGTGGCCCGCCCGCCAAAATAGGGGAAGTCCACGGCGGCGATCTCGTCCTCGGACCCCGCCAGGGTCAACTTCAGGCGGATGTCGCGGCCCGCGCCGTCCTTCTCCTCCAGGTTCCACTTGGCATTTTCGCCCCAGCGGTGGCCGATGGAGCCGACCGGCGCCACGAGGTCGCCGCTCGCCGCATCGAAGGCCACCGTCTTCCAGTCGGGATTGTTGGCCTCTCCGAGCGCGCCGGGCAGGTCGGAAGCGCGCAGGAGACGTTCCGGCACGAGCCGCCCGTCCCGCTCCGCCAGCCGTACCAGGAAGGGCATGTCGGAATAGCGGCGCAGGTAATCGTCGAAATAAGGCACCTGCCGGTCGAGGTGATATTCCCTGAGGATCACATGGCCCATGGCCAAGGCCAGGGCCGCGTCCGTGCCCTGCTTGGGGTTCAGCCAGATGTCGGCGAACTTGGTGGCCTCGGCATAATCGGGCGTCACCACCGCGCTCTTGGTGCCCTTGTAGCGGACCTCGGTGTAGAAATGGGCATCTGGCGTGCGGGTCTGGGGCACATTGGAGCCCCACACGATGATGAAGCCCGCATTGTACCAGTCGGCGCTTTCCGGCACGTCGGTCTGCTCGCCCCAGGTCTGGGGCGAGGCGGGCGGCAGGTCGCAATACCAGTCATAGAAGGACAGGCACACGCCGCCCAGCAGCGAGAGATAACGCGCCCCCGCCGCATAAGAGACCATGGACATGGCCGGGATCGGCGAGAATCCCGCCACGCGGTCCGGCCCATGCTTGCGGATGGTGTGGGCATTGGCGGCGGCGATGAGCTCGTTCACCTCGTCCCAGGTGGCGCGCACCAGCCCGCCATGACCGCGAATGGAAGTGTAGGCGGCGCGCTTTTCCGCATCCCCCACGATGGAGGCCCAGGCCGCCACGGGCGGCAAGGTCGCCCGCGCCTCCCGCCACAGCTTCAGGAGGCGCCCGCGCACCATGGGATGCTTCACCCGCGCGCCGGAATATAGGTACCAGCTATAGGACGCGCCCCGGGCGCAGCCGCGCGGCTCGTGGTTGGGCAGGTCCGGGCGGGTGCGGGGATAGTCGGTCTGCTGGGTCTCCCAGGTGACGATCCCGCCCTTCACGTAGATCTTCCAGGAGCACGACCCCGTGCAATTCACCCCATGGGTGGAGCGCACGATCTTGTCGTGCTGCCAGCGCTTGCGATAGCCGTCCTCCCAGGAGCGATCCTCGTGGGTGACGATGCCGTGGCCATTGGCGAAGGGCTCCGTGGGCCGGCGGAAAAAGGTCAGGCGATCAAGGAAATGGGACATGGGAATGCCTTCCGTTACGCGGCCGTGGCCGGACGGGGGATGGCGCGCGGGGTGATCCCGCGCTCGATGTCATGCAGGAGGCCGCCCTTGCGGGTGTAGACGGCGAAGGTGATCAGGAGGCAGCTCACATAGAAGATCAGGAAGGCCCAGAGCGCGGCCTCCGGCGAGCCGGTCAGGGCGATGGAGGTGCCGTAGCCCTTGGGGATGAAGAAGGCCCCGAAGGCGGCGATGGCGGAGGTGAAGCCGGTGATGGCCGCCGCCTCCTTTTCCGCCTGCCGGCGCCGCGTCTCCGCGTCGGCATTGGGCAGGAGGCGCTCCATCTCCTTGGCCATGATGGCCGGAATCATCTGGAAGGTGGAGGCATTGCCCACCCCGGTGGCGAAGAACAGCACCAGGAAGGAGCCAAAGAAGGTGGAGAAGGCCCAGGGCTCGGCCCGCATGCCGATAGACCACAGCACGCCGCTCACCCCCGCCATGGAGAGCAGGAAGACATAGAGGGTCACCCGCCCGCCGCCATAGCGATCCGCCAGCCACCCCGTTCCGGAACGGGCGAGCGCCCCCACCAGCGGGCCGAGAAAGGCGTATTGGAGGGCGTTCACATCCGGGAAGAGGATGTTGGTGAGCAGCGGGAAGCCGGCGGAATAGCCGATGAAGGAGCCGAACGTGCCCGTGTAGAGCCAGCACATGATCCAATTGTGCTTGCGCTGGAAGATCACCGACTGCTCGCGGAAGGAGGCCTTGGCGGAGGCGATGTCGTTCATGCCGAACCAGGCGGCAAACGCCGACAGGGCGATGAAGGGCACGAAGACGAAGCCGGCATTCTGCAGCCAGACCGGCGCCGGGCCCGCCGCCGTCTTCACCAGCGCCGGATCGCCGCCGAGGCCGCCGAACAGCCCCAGGGTGATGACGAGCGGCACCACGAACTGCACCACGCTGACCCCAAGATTGCCGAGGCCGGCATTGAGCGCGAGCGCGTTGCCCTTCTCCTTCTTGGGAAAGAAGAAGGAAATGTTGGCCATGGAGGAGGCGAAATTGCCGCCGCCAAAGCCGCACAGGAGCGCCAGGATCAGCAGCACCACATAGGGCGTGTCGGGATTTTGCACGGCATAGCCGATGCCGAGCGCGGGGATGATGAGCGACCAGGTGGTGAGCGTCGTCCAGAGCCGCCCGCCGAAGATGGGCACCATGAAGGAATAGAAGATGCGCAGCGTCGCGCCGGTCAGCCCTGGCAAGGCGGCGAGCCAGAACAGCTCTTCGGTGGTAAAGCGGAAGCCCACCAGCGGGAGCTTGGCCACCACCACCGACCAGACCTGCCAGATGGCGAAGGACAAGAGCAGCGCGGGGATGGAGAGCCACAGATTGCGCCGCGCGATGGACCGGCCGGTCGTCTGCCAGAAAGCGGGATCCTCCGGCCGCCAGTCGACGAGGACGGCGCCGCGCGCCTTGGCCTTGGCGGGGAGAGGGGCGGGCGGCACGGGCGCGAGGCCCTGCATCTCCGGCAGTTCAGGCAGCGCCTTGAGGACGTCGCCGGAGGCTTCCTTCTCCATCTGGCGGATGGATAGGTGCATCCAGGTGAGCGCCATCACGGCGATGACGAAGAGCAGCATGAAGCAACTCGTCCAAAGCCCGGTCAGGTCGTTCAGCACCCCGAACATCAGCGGCAGGACGAATCCGCCGAGGCCGCCGATCATGCCCACGAGGCCGCCCACGGCGCCCACATTCTTCGGGTAATAGACGGGGATGTGCTTGTAGACGGCCGCCTTGCCCAGCGCCATGAAGAAGCCGAGCACAAACACCGCCACGGTGAAGCCGACCACCCCCATTTCCATATGAAAGGCAATGGGGCCGTTGATGCCGCGCACCACATAATCGGTGGGCGGATAGGACAGGACGAAGGTGGCGGCCACCGCCACCAGGAAGGTCCAGTACATGACCCGCCGGGCGCCATAGACGTCGGACAGATGCCCGCCATAGGCACGGAAGATGCTGGCCGGCACCGAGAAGAAGGCCGCGATCATACCGGCTGTCTTGATGTCCAGCCCGTAGACTTTCACCAGATATTGCGGCAGCCACAGTGCCAGGGCGACGAAAGCGCCGAAGACGAAGAAATAGTAGAGCGAGAAGCGCCACACCTGGACATTCTTGAGCGGCTCCAGCTCGAGCCAGGCGCTCTTGGGGCGGATCTTCAGGCGTCGCCGCTCCACCAGGACTGGATCATCCTTCGTGAAGGCGAAGAAGATGAGGGCCATGACCACCAAGGCGGCGGCCCAGACCTGCGCCACCATTTGCCAGCCGAAGGCGACCAGCACGAAGGGCGCCAGGAACTTTGTGACCGCCGCACCCACGTTTCCGGCGCCGAATATGCCGAGTGCCGTGCCCTGCTTTTCCGCCGGATACCAGCGCGAGACATAGGCGACGCCCACCGCGAAAGAGCCGCCGGCAATGCCAACCCCCAGCGCCGCCAACAGGAATTGCGGATAGGTTCCGGCATAGGTGAGCAGGAAGGTGGCCACCGCCGCCGCCAGCATGGTGAGCGTGAAGACGACGCGGCCACCATAAAGGTCGGTCCAGATGCCGAGCGCCACCCGGATCAGGGAGCCCGTGAGGATGGGCGTGCCGATCAGGAGGCCGAATTGCGTATCGGTCAGCCCCAGATCCTGGCGGATGCGGATGCCGATGATGGAGAAGATCGTCCACACCGCAAAGCAGACGGTGAAGGCGAGTGTACTTAGGGTGAGAGAGGTCCGCTGGTCGGCGGGGGTCACATCCGAAGATGTCTGCATGGCTCGATCTCGCGCTCGGAGCCGGCCTCCCCAAGAGCGGAAGTCCGAACCCGTTCAAGATGTTGGTGGCCGATGGGCGATCATGGCAGGCCCTGAGGCGGCGCCACGATCCGATCGCGCCCGAAACGCACGTTTGCGGCGTGCGGAAGCAAAATGGCGGATATCTGTGGGCCTAACTTTGATTTGTATCAGGTTGAATGAATAGTTTTACGAATTTTATGAGAGTTATATTTGGTTTGTGCGTCAATTATATTACTTAAAACTAAAGATTGACTTATCTTTATGTATTGATTGATCTTTATCAATCATCCGTGGTCCTGGCTATCCCCGGTCCCGCCCCGGGCGCCGGCCCCGCGCAGAATGTCCGGCTGTGCCCTGCGCAGGGAACTTGTCGCCCCGGCTTGATTCTTATGCCGGAGATCGGCTTCTAATCGTGCCGCGCGCCGGGGAGGTGGAATGAAGACCGAGGATGTGGATGCCGTCCGGCAGCTTCCGCTGTTCCAGGATGCCCGCAAGGAGACCTTTGCGAAGATCATGCGGGGCGTGCTCCTGCAACGCTTTCCCCCCGGCGTCACGCTCATCACCGAAAGCGATACCGCCGATTTCCTGCATGTGGTGGTGGACGGGCTGGTGGAGATGTTCGCCACCCATGGCGGGCGCGAGACGACGCTTTCCCTGGTGCGGCCGGTGGGCACCTTCATCCTGGCAGCTGTGCTCACCGATCAGGTCTATCTGCAATCCGCCCGCACGGTGCTGAAATCCCGCCTCCTGATGATTCCCGCCGCCCATGTGCGGGCCGCGATGGGGACGGACGAGGGGTTCACGCGTGCGGTGGTGGCGGAGCTGGCGCGGGGCTATCGCTGCACCATCAAGGAGGTGAAGAACCAGAAGCTGCGCTCCGGCGCTGAGCGCCTCGCCAATTGGCTGCTCCAGGAGAGCGCCAGGAGCGGCGCCGGCGCGGCAGTGGAGCTGGACGTGGAGAAGCGCAAGCTCGCCGCGCTCCTCGGCATGACGCCGGAAAACCTCTCCCGCGCCTTCTCGACCCTGCGGGATTATGGCGTCACCAGCGTCGGCCCCGCCATCCGCATCGGGGAGCCGGAGGCCCTTGCCGCGTTCGCGCGGCCGAACCCGCTCATCGACGGCCCCGAGTGAGAGCCACACCGGCGGGCGAACGCCCAGCCCGGCTCACACGGCCTCTCAATAGATCCCGGTCTCCACCGCCACGCGCCGATAGGCGGCCCCGGCGGTAAACCCGCCATCGATGACGAAATCCTCCCCCGTGATGAAGGCCGAGCGGGGGGAGGCGAGGAAGAGCACCAGTTCGGCAATCTCCTCCGGCGTGCCGCTGCGGCCCATGGGCGTCATGCCGATCATGGGCTGGAGATGCGGGCTCGTGGCGTTCAGCGCGGTCACCACCAGGCCCGGGCACACCGCGTTCACGCGGATGCCGCGCGCGGCATATTCCATGGCGGCGCTGCGGGTGAGGCCGCGCAGGCCCCATTTGCTGGCGGTGTAGGCCGGGTCGTAATGGCCGGAAAAGGCGCTGTTGGACGAGATGTTGACGATGCTGCCGCCGTCGGAGGCTTCCATCAGCGGCGCAACGGCCCGGATCCCCAGGAAGGCGCCGGTGAGGTTCACCTTGAGCAGGCGCTCCCAGGCGGCGAGCGCAGTATCGGCGACGGTGCTGCGATTGATGATGCCGGCATTGTTGACGAGAATGTCGAGGCGGCCCTTCCAGGCCCGGATCGCCTCCACGGTGGCGTCCCAGTCCGCTTCGTCGGTGACGTCGAGGGGGCGGAAGCGGGCCTCTATCCCCTCCGCGGCCAGCTCCTGCACGAAGGCTTCGCCCTCGGCGGCGAGCACGTCGCAGACCATCACGGTGGCGCCTTGCCGGCCGAACAGCCGCGCTTCCGCCGCGCCCTGGCCGCGCGCCGCCCCGGTGACCAGCGCGACGCGCCCCTGCAGTTCGCTCATGATGTGCCTTCTCCCCCTAGGCCCCGCGCCTGTTTCTTCAGGCGTCTGCGCCGACAGTTTCGGTCCAGCCGGCCTGCGGTGCGTCGGCGATGGCCCCGATCAATGGGGCGGATCAAACCGTGAGACGCGACGCACAGAAGCCGACTGATGCCTCAGGTTAAGATAAAACAATTATCGCACAATAGGAGATTTTTAATTTAACCTTTGCATCCCCGCCTTTGGCACTCCCTGGCGGTGGATTTCGGCCGCGGCGGCGGGGCCTTGTCTTGCTTCGCCAGGGGGCGCAGCTCACTCGGCAGCCGAACCCTCCTCCACTGGCGGCGTGCGGATCTTGCGGGGGCGGGCGGCCCTCTGGGCCGGGCGCGCGCCGGCCTCGCCGGCGATGGCGCTGGTGATGCGCGCCGCCAATTGCTTGATCTCGTTCACCAGGGCCTCCTTGTCGGCGGCATCGAACCGCGCCAGGGGCACCGCGAACACCACGCTGCCGAGGATGCGCCGTTCCGCATCAAACACCGGAGCACCAATGCCCACGAGATTGGGAATCACCTCGCTCTGGGTGATGCAATGACCGTCGCGCCGCAGCCGGGACATGTTGGCGCGGAACTGCTCCCAATTCTCCCCCAGCCCGGCCTCGCGCACCTGGTCCCCGTGCCAGAGCATGATGTTGCGCAGCTGATAGGGCGTAAGATGGGCCAGGATGGTCTTGGCCATGGCGCCCCGGAACATGGGCATGGGCCGGCCCCGCTCGTAATATTCCGGCACCGAACGCTCGGGCCAGACAATGTCGGCGCACATGACCTTGTCGCCATAATAGCTGCACAGCATCACATTGATGCCGAGCCGCGCGCTCACATCCCGCATGGGGCCGCCGGCGCCGGTGAGCAGCGGATCGGCCCGGCGCACCAGGCGGTCCATCTCGATGATGCGCGGCCCCAGCACATAGGAGCCGCCGGTGGTGGGGGCCAGCAGCCCGGCATCGCACAGAGACTGGATGTAGCGATAAGCCGTGGCGCGGGAGGCGCCGGTGGCCTGCACATCCTCCAGCTGGATGCTCATGCGATCCTCGCCGAACAGGTCGAGGACCTTCAGCATCTTGTCGAGACTGCTCATGGCACCGTTCCTCGGCTGGCGGGGCCGGCGCGCACGGGACGCACCCTTGCCGGTCATTATAGCCGCCCCTCCGGCAATTGAAATTTGCGAAGAGTTGCAAATCGGCGGCCGCGTACCACAGGCGAGACGGTGTCTGTGCGGCTGGGTGCCCCTTCCGCCCTGATGGATCGCAGTGGGAGGCGGAAAAAACCGGCGCAGAAGGGGTGTAGGAGAGATTGACAAAAATCTCTTATATTGAGATTTTTGAATTATTCGCCGTCCAATGAGCGAAACGGCCCGCGCAGACGGGTGAGCATGGAGCGTCCTCAGGCGGTCCATGGTTGGGGGAGGACTTGAAGATGAAGCGCGTATCGGCCCGCACATGGATGTCCATGGCGGTGGGCACCCTTTCGCTGTTCGCCGCGTCCGCGGCTCACGCTCAGTTCACCGATGGCGTCCTGCGCATCGGCGTGCTCAACGACCAGTCCGGCATCTATGCGGACATGGCGGGGCCGGGCTCGGTGGTGGCGGCCAAGATGGCGGTGGAGGAGTTCGGCGGCAAGATCGGCAATACGCCCATTGAGGTGATCGTCGGCGACCACCAGAACAAGCCGGACGTGGGGCTCAACATCGCCCGCAAATGGCTGGACGTGGACGGCGTGGACATGATCGCCGACATCCCCAATTCCTCCATTTCGCTCGCCATCGTCCAATTGGTGAAGGACAAGAACAAGGTGGCCGTCATCGCCACCTCCAACAGCAATCGCCTGACGGGGGATTCCTGCACCCCCAACCATGTGCACTGGACGCTGGACAATTATGCGCTGGCCAAGAGCACGGCCACCGAGGTGCTCAAATCCGGCGGCAAGAGCTGGTATTTCGTGACCGTGGACTATGCCTTCGGCCACGACATGGAGCGCGAGGCCGGGCAGATCGTGAAGGCGGCTGGCGGCAAGGTGGTGGGCTCCGTGCGCCACCCCTTAAGCACGTCTGACCTGTCCTCCTTCCTGCTCCAGGCCCAGGGTTCGGGCGCGCAGGTGATCGGCTTTGCCAATTCGGGCAGCGACTTCACCAATTCCATGAAGCAGGCCGCCGAGTTCGGCATCACCAAGGGCAACCAGAAGCTCGCGGCCCTGGCGGTTTATCTCACCGACATCAAGTCGCTCGGCCTCACCAGCGGGCAGGGGCTCTATCTCAGCGAGCCCTTCTACTGGGACCTCAATGACCAGACACGGGCCTTCGCCAAGAAATTCGCCGAGCGCCATGGCGGCGCCATGCCCACCTCCTTCCAGGCCGGCGTCTATTCCGGCGTGCTGCATTATCTCAAAGCGGTTGCCGCCCTGAACAGCGATGCGGACGGGCGCGCCATCGTCGCCAAGATGAAGGACTTGCCCACCGACGATCCCGCTTTCGGCAAGGGTTCCGTGCGCATCGACGGCCGCAAGCTCCACCCCATGTATCTGTTCAAGGTGAAGACGCCGGCGGAATCCCACGGGCCCTGGGACCTCTATGCCAAGATCGGCGAGACCCCTGCCGATCAGGCCTTCAAGGCGCTTGATCCGGCGTGCGCTCTCGTGAAGCCGAACTGACACCGGCGGCCCGCAGCCCGAACACAGGCGCGGCCGGGGATCGCGCCCCCGGCCGAAGGCCCTGCACATCCCAACCCCGCACCCTTTCAGGAGCAGATCATGGTCGCCATCACCCCCGGCCTTGCCGGCGAGGACAAGCTCGCGCCGACGGATTCCCGCTACGTGGACGTGTCGCGCCTGCCGTGGAAGCCCACGCCCACCAAGGGCATCGACATGAAGATCCTCCTCATCGACGAGGAGACCGGCCTGATGACCGCCCTGTTCCGCTGGGAGCCGGGCACCGTGCTGCCCCGCCACGAGCATGTGGAGATCGAGCAGACCTATGTGCTGGAAGGCAGCATCGTGGATGGCGAGGGCGAGGCGCTGGCCGGCAATTATGTCTGGCGTCCGGCGGGCAACCAGCATGTGGCCCGCTCTCCCAACGGCGCGCTCGTCCTGTCCATGTTCTTGCGTCCCAACAAGTTCCTGGACGGGGACCTGGCCGGCCAGGAACTGAAATAGGCGCTGGAGCAGACGCGATCGGGGCGGGCCTCGCCGCCCGCCTTCCCACACGCCTGACATCGCAACGCCCGTCATCCCAAAGCCAAGGGCGAGGAGCCCCCATGATCGTCGAAGAACGGATGTATGTGCTGCACACCCATGCGGTGCTGGCGGACTATCTGCGGATCTACGCCGCCGAGGGCTTGCCGCTGCAGAAGGAGATTCTGGGCGGTTTTCTTGGATACTTCACCACCGAAATCGGCACGCAGAACCAGCTCGTCCATTTCTGGGCCTATGAGGACCTGGAGGAGCGCCGCATGCGTCGCGAAAAGCTGGCCCAGCAGCCCGCCTGGCAAGCCTGCCTCGCGAAAATTCGCCCTATGATCATGACCATGGAAAACCGCATTCTCCTCCCCACCGCCTTTTCGCCCTGGCCCTGCGCGCTCAAGGGGGCTGAGCCGGCCCTTGAGCCCCCCTTTGCACCACCCCCGTAAGGGGGGCGCATGCTTATTGACCTTGAGGGGCGGCGAAGCATACGCCCGTATAGGATTGAGAAAATCCGCGTATAACTTCTCTGAACGTCCATAGAATACTCCGGATGAGCGGCTGATGGCACATTACATCCATCGACAACGGAGTGTTCGATATGTCCATCAAGACCCTCACCATCGTCACCGGTATCGCTCTCACCCTCGCTGCTTCGGCCAATGCGGCCTTCGCCGATATCTATATCGGCCCGGAGAACCAGGAGCAGTATGCGGTCTCCGCCCAGGAGACCTTGTTCCCCACCGCCAACACCGCCACCGTTCGCCAGCAGCGCGAACAGGTGCGGCCCAGCACCTTCGGCACCCCCGGTCCCTATTATGTGAATGAGGCGCCGTTCCAGTCCAACGACCCTCATTCCGGCTCGGCGCACGACGCCGATATGGACTGAGCCGACGGCTGCCCCTCGAAGGGGGCACCACGGCGCCCCCTTGAAACACCGCCAAACCTCGCCGAGCGATCGGCGAGGTTTTTGTTTTTTTGACGTTTGACGGGATGGCCCGCCTTTCGTTCGCCCTGTGGGGACGGGGGCGATGATAGGCGCGCGCGCCGCCAATTGCGCGCACACGCCGTCCTGGCGCCATGAAGCCGCGCGCGGCGTGCGAGAGTTGGAGCGGCGGGCAAAAAAAAGCCCGCCGACGCGAGATCGGCGGGCCAGGCGGGAGGAAGGGTGTCAGCGGGTGCGGGTGGCTTCGTAAAGGAACCAGGTGCGCCGCTCGGCCTCGTCGATCCAGTTCTCGATGAGGCTCGCAGTCGCGACGTCACCATATTCGTCGCACACGCCATGGACTTCGCGCAGGGCGGTGACGATGGCCTTGTTGTTCTCGCAGAGCTCGGCGAGCATGTCCTGCGCATCCACATAATCGGCATCGTTGTCGGCGATCCGCTGCAGGCGGGCGATGTGTCCGATGGACCTCAGCGTGGTGCCCCCGATCTTGCGGGCGCGCTCGGCGATGTCGTCGGTGGTGGCGAAGATCTGTTCGCCCTGCTCGTCGAGAAGGAGATGGTAGTCGCGGAAGTGGGGGCCGGACATGTGCCAGTGGAAATTCTTCGTCTTCAAATAAAGAGCAAACATGTCCGCAAGCAGAAGGGTGAGGGCCGGCGCGATGTCGCGCGTGGCATTGGACCCGAGGTCGGTCGGCGTGGCGAGGGGCGCCTTCTGGCGCTCCTTCACGAGAGGGGTGTTCATGATGGTCATTCCTGCGTGAGAATTTCAGGCCGACCGGCGGTGACTTTCAAATCCCGCGAGGTGAGCAGGAACACCTTAGGAAAAGGGCGGAGGGGGCGTAAGTGATCGATCGGTTTGCGCGACTATACGATCGTTTAGAAGCTCAGATCGCCGATTCTACGAGAGGGGAGGGCGGATCGACTGCACGCATGGCGTCGATGTGCAAATCCAATATGCCGCGCTGCAATTGGGGAGCAGAAGAGCCCGGGGCCGCCGCCGGGCGCCGGGCGCCGGGGCCCGTGGCACGCCGATCGTGACCGGAAGGCTCAGGGGCGGGACTGGCCCGTGGCGCGCAGCGCGTCGTCGATGCACTGAATCATGGCGTCTCCCTCGAAGGGCTTGGCGAGGAACCCCACCGCGCCCGCCGCCTGCACCTGGCTGCGGATTCGCTCTTCGGGGAAAGCGGTGATGAAGATGAGGGGCAGCCGATCTCCTTCGGTGCGCAGGCGCGCCTGAAGGTCGATGCCGCTCATGCCGGGCATTTGCACATCGGTGATGACGCACGCCGTGCAGTGCCGCTCCGGAGACCGCAGGAAGGCTTCGGCGGACGCGAACACGCTGGCGCCCAGGCCGAGTGAGCGCACGAGGCTCTCGGTGGCCAGGCGAACGGATTCGTCATCATCGATGATCGTGATCATCGGGACATGGGACACGAGCGACACACCTCTATCCTGCGGCGCTACGGGAGCACCGCCTTGCACTCAATATAGGCCCCCACGCCCATCACCTGAATTATACACTTGTTTGTCGCACTAGCTCTTTTCCACCCGGACGCCGAGGGCCTCGGCCATGCGCACGAGATCGGCCAGGGAGTGGGCCTCCATCTTGCGCATGACGTTACCGCGATGAATCTTAACGGTAATTTCGCTCAGCCCTACTTCCCCGGCCACCTGCTTGTTCATGAGGCCGGATGTCACCAGCGCCATGATCTGCTTTTCGCGCTCGGTCAGGCCCCCATAGAGCGTGCGGAGCCGGGCGGCGGCCTCGCGCTCGGCGCGCCGGACCCGGTCGATCTCGATGGCCGCGGCGACGGCGTCCAGCATGTCCTGGTCGCGGAAGGGCTTGGTGAGGAAGTCCACCGCGCCGGCCTTCATGGCCCGCACCGTCATGGGAATATCGCCGTGCCCGGTCATGAAGATGATGGGCAGGTCCAGGTCGGACTTGGTCAACTGGTTCTGGAAGTCCAGGCCGCTGACGCCGGGAAGGCGGATGTCCAGCACGAGGCAGCGGGGCGCGTCGGGGAGCTTGGCGGCCAGAAGCTCCGCCGCGGAGGCGAAGGACGCCACCTCCAGCCCGATGGACCGGAACAGGCTGGACAGGGCGTCCCGCAGGTCCGCGTCGTCGTCGACGACGATCACAACGGGCGCTGCGGGGGCAGGTGCGGTTCGGCTGTGCGGACGGCTGATCACGACAGGGTTTCCTTGGCGCGAGGCGGCGGTGTTTCGCCGGCGGCGGGCAGGGTGAAGGTGAAGCGCAGCCCGCCCTGCGGCGCGGAGTCGGCCGAGATCCGGCCGCCATGCGCCTCGACGATGGAGCGCGAGATGGACAGGCCGATGCCGATCCCGTCCTTCTTGGTGGAGACGAAGGGCGTGAAAAGAGAGACCAAGGGCTGCAACTGCGCGCCGGGGCCCGTATCCTCCACCGTCAGGGCGATCAGGCGATCCCCCTCGGGCTCCAGGCTGGCGTCCGCGAGGGTTCCGCGAATGGTCAGGAGGCGGGCTTGCTCGGGCACCGCGTCCATGGCCTGGATGGCATTGAGCCCCAGATTGATCAGAACCTGCTGCAACTGGATCCGGTCGCCCTTTATGGGGGGCAAATCGGGGTCGAGCTCCAGCTCCAGCCGGACGCGGTGATTGGCCAGCTCCCGCTCCAGCAGCAGCACGCTTTCCTCCACGAGTTCGGCCGGGGCGATGGGGTGGTGATCGGGCTCCCCCCGGCGCACCAGGGCGCGCAGCCGCGCCACCACCTCGCTGGCGCGGCGGGCATTGGCAATCATGCGGGTGACCGTGTTTTCCGCCTCGCCGAGATCGGGCACCGGCCGGCGCAGCCAGCGCAGGCACGCTTCCCCATTGGTGACAACCGCCGCCAGCGGCTGGTTCACCTCATGGGCGATGGAGGCGGTGAGTTCCCCCATGGTGCTCACGCGCGTCACATGCGCCAGGTCCGCCTGCGCTCGGTGCAGGTCGTTCTCCGCCGCCTTGCGCGCCGTGATGTCGTGGTTCGTCTCCATGATGCCCTGGCTGCGCCCCCGCGCGTCCCGCTGGAGCGACCAGCGGCTGAGGCACGTGACCTTGCGCCCATCGCGCGTGGTGTGGATCACCTCGCCCTCCCAGTGCGCGGTGGCCTCCAGGGTCGCCATGATCTCGGCGCGCGGCGCCGGCAGCACCGTGCGCAGCAGGCTGGTGGCCGCAAAGCCCAGCGCCTCGTCCCGCGACCAGCCATAGAGGCGCTCCGCGCCCACGTTCCAATAGAGGATGGCATCGGCGGGATCGCGCACGAAGATGGCGTCGTGCGAGAGGTCGAGCAGGGCGGCCTGCGCCCGCAGGGAAGCGGTGGCCTCCAGGTTGCGCAGGCATAGCAAGGTCGTCACGGAGATGGCGGCGATGCTCACCACGCATCGCATGACCGATGCCAGATTGTAGTCCTGCGCGTGCATGACAAAGAAGCTGATCACCGCCAGCCCCACGCAGCCGGTACCGATGAGCATCAGGCCGGTGCTCTTGAACCAGTTCGATGACAGCAGCACTACCACCACGTAGAGCACGGCGATGGCCATATCGAGGGGCGACACGGTGTCGACCAGGAAGATCGCCAGGCACAGGCACGCCACCAGCAGCTGCCCGACAAAGCCGGTTCCCTTCGGCTCGGGCTTAGGCAACAGGGCGCTTCGCGTGCCGGGCATGGCGTCCTCGATCATTGGCCAGTGTGAGGGGCAGAAGGGCCGCGTCGCGCCGGATCCGGGCAAGAATCCAGAGTGTTCGTCGCCCCTCTCCGATCCCGCGATCCCAGCGGATCGCGCGCCATGTCGAACCCTCCATCTCCTGTCTTGCGCCTCATGCGTCCCGGTCCCTGGCTTTGTGTCGTTCTGGCCCGGCGCGCGGCTCGCCGGAGCCCGGCCTTCGCCTTTCACGGCGCAGCCGGAATTCTGCGGGGCAGTATGCCAGCCCTTCCGCAGTGTTGCTCCCATACCAAGGTATGCGCACCCCCTCCTGGAATATGAACGGCGCCAGCGGCCAGAATCGGGGCGTGGAGGGCCAAGGCCCGGGCAGGGCACGCCCTGATAAACCAAGGTTCTATACGCAGCATTCCAAGTATAATTTCGTCCTTCCGCTGCGCGCCTATGCTCGGGCTCTCCCAGAACGAGACCCTGTGGCGAACCCATGAGCGCGGACAGTGATACCCTTTTCCGGGCGGGAACCCTCGGGCGGTTGGTGCCGCTCGCATTCCGAACCAGGCTCGGCGCACTTGTTCCCCGGTTCCTGTTCGGGGTCCGGCTGGCATCCTCCGTCTGCCTCGCTTTGTATGTCACCTATATGCTGGAACTGCCCAATCCGTTCTGGGCGGCCACCACAGCGGCCATCGTCTGCCAGCCCAATCTCGGAGCTTCCCTCCAGAAAGGCCGCTTCCGCGCCCTGGGCACCGTGCTCGGCGCGCTGGCGCTGGTGTCCCTGCTGGCGCTGTTTCCCCAGCAGCGCATCGCCTTCCTCCTGTGTCTCGCCCTGTGGTGTGGCCTGTGCGGGGCCGCCGTGGTGCTGCTGCGCAATTCCGCCGCCTATGCCGCCGCCTTGTCGGGCATCACCGCCGCCATTCTTTTCGCCGATTCCATCGCCGACCCCACCACCGCCTTCGTCCTCGGGATTGGCCGGGTGAGCGAGATCTGCATCGGGATCGCCGCCGCCGCCGTGGTCATGCTGCTCACCGAGCCCGGTGCCGCGCGGCTTTCCCTCGCGGGCCTGATGGAGCGCACCGCTCTCCAACTGCGTGCCGGCTTCCTGGAGACGCTCGAAAACGGGACTGAGACCGCCGCCATGGCCGCGGCCCGGCGCAAAGTGGTCAAGGCCCTCACCCCGCTGGGCGCAGCCGTGGACGCGGCGACCGGCGAGGCGGCCGTCCTTTATTCGCGGCGGGGCAATTTCCGTCTGGCCTTGGCGAGTTTGGCCCTGGCGCTCGTGGGTTGGCGCAATGCCGGTCGCGGGGCGGCCGCTGCGGGTGAGGCGACCCGCGCGTTCCGGCGTGCGCTGGCCGCGCGGCTCGCGCGCATCAATCCGGCGGCGCCCGAGCGGCAGGCCCTGCTCTCCCAGGCCGTGGGGCGGCAGGCGGTGGCGGAGATCGAGGCGCTGCGCCAGCAGGTGGCGCAGGCCGACCCATCCGATCGTCTCTTGGCGGATGCCACCCGCGATGTGGCCCTCTGCCTCGCGCACTTCATCGATGCGGTGGTGTTCCTGCGCACCGGGGCGGGCGACCGCAAGCCAGTGCCGCGTCAGCCCTGGGTCATCGCCGACAGCTTGCCCGCCTGGCAAGCGGGCGCGCGCGCTGTCCTGTCGGTGCTGGTGGTGAGCGCCTTCTGGATCGCCACCGCCTGGCCGAGCGGCGCCTTTGCGGTGGCCTTCGCGGTGATCTCCACCCTCATCTTCGCCTCCTTCGGCGATGAGGCGCGGATGCGGGCGAGCGATTACAGCCTCGGCGTCGCGGCGATGACGCTCCTGGGCAGCGGGATCTATTTCTTCGTGCTTCCCGCGCTCTCCACCTTCCCGGCGCTGATGGCCCTGCTGTTCCTCCTTTATGTACCGCTCGGCATGATGCAGGTGGGCACCTGGCACAGCGCGGTCTTCCTCGCCATGTCCATCACGGCGCTGCCGCTCCTGGGCATCGGCAATCCCGTTGCCTATGATCCGGCAGGCTATTTCAACGTCGCCTTCGCCATCTTCGCCGGCAGCGCGGCGGGAACCTTGTTCTTCATCATCCTGCCGGTGATGGAGCCGGCGCAGCGCGCGGCCCGGCTGATCCGCTTGTCCGTGCGGGACCTGCGGCGGCTCAGCCGCGATCCGGGCGGATCGCTTTCCCGGCGCTGGCAGGCATTGTTGACACGCCGGCTGGAGAGCCTCCCCCCGCAGGCGAGCCTGGAGCAGGACGGCACCTTGCTGGCGCTTCTCGCCATGGGGCTTGCCGTCATCAAGCTGCGGGCCGCCGTGGGCGGCGGGGCGGGCGACCGGACGCTGGCCGAAGCCCTCGCCGCATTGGCCCAAGGCCGTCCAACAGCCGCCCTGCATCATCTCGAAGCCTTGACGGCGCCCGCCGCCACCACGCCTGCGCCTGCCCTGGTGTGGGCGGAGGTGCAGGCCGAGGTGGCGGTGCTCGCCGAGGCCATTCTCGCCCACACCGCGCTTTTGGGCCCGCGCGAGCCCATGACCGCGCCCGCCCGCGCCTGAGGAAGCAAACCCATGTTCAGCGAGATCAACATTCTGGGTGTCTATGTGGCCCCCTTCGCCGTGATGCTGCTGCTCGCCTGGCTCGCCATGATGCCGCTGAGCCTCATCAGCGTGCGCCTGGGCCTCCTGCGCCATGTCTGGCATCCCGGCCTCTTCAAGCTCTGCGTCTACGTCATCGTCCTGGCGGCGATCGTGCGCGCCTGGAGCGCGTGGACCTGACCGCCGCGCCCTTTCCCCTTCGCCTCGTCCCTGACCCTCCCTGGAGCCTCACATGACCAGCATCGACCTTCCCGCCGAAGCCCGCACCTCTCCCCTCGCGCCGGTCCTGCGCGTCCTGGCAACCCTGGCGGTCGCTGCCATCGCCGGGGCGCTGTGCTGGGAGATATGGCTCACTTACATGGCCACGCCCTGGACCCGCGACGGCACAGTGCGCGCCTATGTGGTCACCCTCGCCCCGCAAGTGTCCGGGCGCATCGTCGAATTGCCGGTGAAGGCCGACCAGTTCGTCCATAAGGGCGACGTGCTCATGGTGATCGAGCCTGACGACTACCAGATTGCCCTCGCCAATGCGGAGGCGGCGGTCGCCCGCGCCAAGGCGGACCTCGACAACAAGCAGGCCGAGGCGGAGCGGCGGGCGCACCTGACCACATTGGCCGTCTCCGACGAGGAGAAGCAGATCTTCGCGTCGAGCGCGGCCATGGCGCTTGCCGCCTACCAGCAGGCCCTTGCCGCGCGCGACAAGGCCAAGCTCGACCTCCATCGCACCACCATCGTCTCGCCGGTGAATGGCTATGTGACCAACCTGCTCACCCAGGTGGGCGACTTCGCCACCACCGGCCAGCGCGCTTTGTCGGTGGTGGATGCCGACAGCTTTTGGGTGGACGGCTATTTCGAGGAGACTTTGCTCAACACCATCCATGTGGGCGATCGGGCCGAGGTGACGCTGATGGCCTATCCCGAGCGCCTTACGGGCCATGTCACCGGCATCGGGCGCGGCATCGCCGTGCCGAACGCGCAGCCCGACGGCTCTGGCCTGGCCACCGTGAACCCCGTCTTCACCTGGGTTCGCCTCGCCCAGCGCGTGCCGGTCCGCGTGGTGCTGGACCAGGTGCCGCCCTCCCTCACCCTTTCGGCCGGGCTCACCGCGACCATCTCCATCCTGGATGAAGCGCCGCAGCCGGCCAGCGGGACGTCCCCGGCGCCCCTCCGCCGCTGAGGCGGGGGTGCTCAAGATCCGGCCCGCATACCCATGTATGGGGCACGCATATGTGGATCTGATTACGGCCCTGCCGCTCCCGGCGTATCTCATCTGTGAAATGCCAGCCGCCGACCGAAGATATTCGCACCATCCAGAATATCCCCGCGCGGCAACTTCCGAAAACCTTTCCTCGGCAGGAGCACATCATGGGCGTCGCAAAGACCATCCGTCCCTATCACCAGCCCGCCGGCGGCTGGGGCGCGCTCAAGGCCATGGGCACGGCCCTGGTGCAGCAGCATGTGGCCGTCGCCGGCATGGAGACCTTGGCGCGCATGAACCAGCCCGGCGGCTTCGATTGCCCCGGTTGCGGCTGGGGCGATCCCAAGCACACCTCGCCCTTTGAATATTGCGAGAATGGCGGCAAGGCGGTGGCCTGGGAGATGACCGCCCGCCGCTGCACCCCCGATTTCTTCGCCGCCCACACGGTTACCGAGCTTGCGGCGCTGAACGACTATGAGCTGGAGATGGAGGGCCGCCTCACTCATCCCATGCGCTATGACGCGGCCAGCGACCGCTACCTGCCGGTGAGCTGGGAGGACGCGTTCGCCCTGGTGGGCGCGCATCTCAACGCGCTGCCAGACCCCAACATGGCGGATTTCTACACCTCCGGCCGGGCCTCCAATGAGGCGGCGTTTCTCTACCAGCTGTTTGCCCGCGAATACGGGACCAACAACTTTCCCGACTGCTCCAACATGTGCCACGAGGCCACCAGCGTCGGCTTGCCCCAGTCCATCGGCGTGGGCAAGGGCACGGTGGTTCTGGAGGACTTCGCACGCGCCGACTGCATCTTCATCTTCGGCCAGAATCCCGGCACCAATTCGCCGCGCATGATGACGGAGCTGCGCAACGCCTCGCGGCGCGGCGCCACCATCCTGTCCTTCAATCCCTTCCGGGAGCGGGCGCTGGAGCGCTTCCAGGCGCCGCAGAGCCCGGTGGAGATGGCGACCCTCTCGTCCACGCCCATCTCGTCCCGCCTGTTCCAGGTGCGGGTGGGGGGCGACGTGGCGCTCATCAAGGGGCTCATGAAGCATCTGGTGGCGTCGGATGCCGACGCCCGCGCCAAAGACCAGGCCCCCGTGCTCGATTGGGATTTCATTCGCGGCCACACCCAGGGCATCGATGCCCTCATCGCCGATCTCGACGCCACCTCCTGGGACGACATCGTGCGCAAGAGTGGCCTTGCCCGCGCGGATATCATCTTTGCCGCCGAAGCCTATATGCGCGCCGAGCGGGCCATCCTCGTCTATGGCATGGGCATCACCCAGCATCGCCACGGCACGCAGAATGTGCAGCAGATCGCGAACCTGGCGCTGCTGCGGGGCAATGTGGGGCGCGAGGGCACGGGAATCTGCCCGGTGCGCGGCCATTCCAACGTGCAGGGCGACCGGACGGTGGGGATCACCGAGGTTCCGTCCCCGGCGCTGCTCGATGCGCTGGAAGCCCGCTACGGCTTCACCCCGCCCAAGGCCCCCGGCCACAATGTTGTGACGGCGCTGGACGCCATGGTGAAGGGCGAAGCCAAGGTCTTTATCGGCCTTGGCGGCAATTTCGCCGCGGCCATTCCAGACTGGCAGCTGACGCAGGAGGCCATGCGCCAGCTGGACCTCACCGTCCACATCGCCACCAAGCTCAACCGCAGCCATCTCGTCCATGGGCGCGATGCGCTGATCCTGCCGTGCCTGGGGCGCACCGAGGTGGACATGCAGGCGAGCGGCCCCCAGTCGGTGACGGTGGAAGACACCATGTCCATGGTGCACGCCTCCATCGGCCACAATGCGCCCGCCTCGGAGCATCTGAAGAGCGAGCCCGCCATCATCGCCGGGTTGGCGCGGGCAACGCTCGGAACGCGGTCCAAGGTGGAATGGGAAGCGCTGGTGGCCGACTACGGGCTGATCCGGGAGGAGATCGAGGCCATCTTTCCCATCTTCCAGGGCTTCAACACCCGCATCCGCGTCCCCGGCGGCTTCCACCTCACCTCGCTCGCCCGCGAGCGCATCTGGGCGACGGCAACGGGCAAGGCCAATTTCCTGGTCTGCGAAGGGCTTTGCGAGGACCCGCAGGTGGGGGTGGACGACGTGCTCTGGCTCACCACCGTGCGCAGCCACGACCAGTACAATACCACGCTCTACTCGCTCTCCGATCGTTATCGCGGCGTCTATGGCCAGCGCGACGTGATCTTCCTCGCTGAAGCCGAGATGGAGCGGCGTGGACTGGCGGAAGGGGACCGCGTGGACATCGTGACGGTCTCGCGCGATGGGATCGAGCGGGCGGTGCGGGCGTTCCGCGTGGTGCCCTATGCGTTCCCGGAGGGGAGTTGCGCCGCCTATTATCCCGAGACCAACCCGCTGGTGCCGCTCTATGCGCACGATCCGCAGAGCTTCACCCCGGCCTCGAAAGGCGTCCCCGTCCGCCTGGTGAAATCTCCCCCGCGCGCGGCGTGAGACAGGGGCGGCCGCACGCGGCGCCCCGACCGGACCTCGACCTGTCGCTGGCCCTTGGCGGTGGACGGGTCGAGGTCTTTTATTATGGCAAAGCTCACGTTTCTGGCCGGGGCCCGTCATCCCAACGTATGAGCGGTCCACCGTCACGTCTGACAGCCTGGAATTGCCCCGCCAATTAAGGTTTCGCCATCCCCATTGCTTGTCATGACTTGAAAGGAGATGGCCATGTTCTCGCGCAACGTTGCGGACCTCATGGTGGACACGCTGGCCGAGGCCGGTGTGGAGCGCATCTATGGTGTGGTGGGCGACAGCCTGAACGGCCTCACGGAGGCCCTGCGCACCACAGGCAAGCTGCGCTGGCTCCATGTGCGGCACGAGGAGGTGGCGGCGTTCGCGGCATCCGGAGAAGCGCAGATCACCGGCAAGCTGGCGGTGTGCGCCGGCTCCTGCGGGCCCGGCAACCTGCACCTCATCAACGGCCTGTTCGATGCCCAGCGCAGCCGCACGCCGGTGCTCGCCATCGCCGCGCAGATCCCCTCCGCCGAGATTGGCGGCGGCTATTTCCAGGAGACCCATCCCCAGACCCTGTTCCAGGAATGCAGCGTCTATTGCGAACTGGTCTCCGACCCCGCCCAGATGCCGTTCGTGCTGGAAAACGCCATCCGCGCGGCGGTGGGCCAGCGGGGCGTCGCGGTGATCGTCATTCCCGGCGATGTGGCCCTGAAGCCCGCCCCCGAGCGCGCCATTTCCGCGCCGCAGGGCCTTCTGCCGCCGGCGCCCGTTGTGGTGCCCGCCGCCCGGGAACTGGACGCGCTGGCGGACCTCTTGAACGGCGCCGAGCGCGTCACTCTTTTCTGCGGCCGGGGATGCGCCGGGGCGCATGCCGAGCTCATGCAGCTCGCCGAGACGCTGAAAAGCCCCATGGTCCATGCGCTCGGCGGCAAGGAAGCGGTGGAATACGACAATCCCTACGATGTGGGCATGACCGGCTTCATCGGATTCTCGTCCGGCTACGAGGCCATGCATGCCTGCGACGTCCTGCTCATGCTGGGCACGGACTTCCCCTACAAGCAGTTCCTGCCCACCGCCGTGAAAATCGCCCAGGTGGACATCCGCCCGGCCAATCTGGGCCGCCGCTGCAAGCTCGACCTCGGCATCGTCGGCGACGTTAGGGCCACCCTCACGGCGCTGCTGCCGCGCCTGGACGTGAAGGCCGACCGGCTGCACCTGGATGATGCAGTGACGCGCTATCACCACGCGCGGGAGGATCTGGACGCCCTGGCGGAAGGAACGCCCGGCCGCAAGCCGATCCACCCCCAATATCTCGCGCGGCTCGTCAGCGCGCAGGCCGAGGACAACACCGCCTTCACCTTCGATGTGGGCACCCCCACCATCTGGGCGGCGCGCTATCTGAAGATGAACGGCAAGCGCCGCATGGTGGGTTCGCTGGTGCACGGCTCCATGGCCAATGCCTTGCCGCACGCCATCGGCATCCAGGCCGCCGAGCCCACCCGCCAGGTGATCTCGCTCTCCGGCGATGGCGGGTTTTCCATGCTGATGGGCGATCTCATCACGCTGAAGCAGGAAAAGCTCCCCGTGAAGGTGGTGATCTTCAACAATGGCGTGCTCGGCTTCGTGGCGCTGGAGATGAAGGCCGCCGGCTTCGTGGAACTGGGCACGGACCTTGAAAATCCGGACTTTGCGGCGATGGCCAACGCCATGGGCATTTTCGCCCTGCGCGTGGAAGATCCCGGCGACTTGCCGGACGCGCTGGACGCGGTGCTCGCCCATGAGGGGCCGGCGGTGCTGGACGTGGTCACCGCCACGCAGGAGCTCTCCATGCCTCCCACCATCGGCATCGAGCAGGCCCGCGGCTTCGGCCTGTGGATGCTGCGCGCCGTGCTGAGTGGCCATGGCACCGAGGTCATCGACCTCGCCGGCACCAATCTCCTGCCGCGCTGAACCGGACGGCCCCTCGGGGCCGGTCCGCCGCCCGACGCCGGTTCCTCCCAACGCGGGACATCGCCATGGACATCTCCGCCCTTCTCCTGTCGCGCATCCAATTCGCCTTCACCATTTCCTTCCACATCATCTTCCCGGCCTTCACCATTGGCCTTGCCGCCTGGCTCACCTTCCTGGAGGCCTGCCATCTCATCACGGGGGAGCGCATCTATCGGCGCCTATCGGATTTCTGGATGAAGATCTTCGCCGTGGCCTTCGGGCTCGGCGTCGTCTCGGGCATCGTGATGGCGTTCCAGTTCGGCACCAATTGGAGCGAATTGTCCCGCCGCACCGGGCCCATCCAGGGGCCGCTCCTGGGCTATGAGAGCTTCACCGCCTTCGCGCTCGAGGCCGCCTTTTTCGGCGTGCTGATGTTCGGGCGCGATCGCGTGCCGCGCTGGGCCTATCTGGTGGCGTGCCTGATGGTGTCGCTGGGCACCAGCCTGTCGGCCTTCTGGATCATGGTCAATAACAGCTGGATGCAATATCCGACCGGCTTCAGCCTGACGCCGGACGGCGTCTTCGTGCCCACGGACTGGTCGGCCATCATCTTCAATGAAGCCGTCTGGACGCGCTTCCCGCACATGGTGCTGGCGGCCTATGTGACCTCCGCCTTCTGCGTGGCGGCCACGGGCGCCTGGTACATGCTGCGCGGCACGGCGGTGCAGGAGGGCCGCGCCATGGCCGTCATGGGCCTGCGGCTTGCCGCCATCCTGGTGCCGATGCAGCTCGGTTTCGGCCATCTGGTGGGCGATTTCGTCCATGACCGCCAGCCTGCCAAGTTCGCCGCCATCGAGGGCCGCTGGAACGACCAGCAGCCGGCGAGCGAGATCCTCATCGCCTGGCCCGACCCGGCGAACGAGCGCAACCGCTTCGAGGTGGCGGTGCCCTATCTCGGCTCCATCATCGGCTCCATGAGCCTGACCTCCAAGGAATTGGGCATCAAGAGCTTTCCGCCCGAAGATCGGCCGCCTGTGGCCATTTCCTTCTTCGCCTTCCGCATCATGGTGGGCTGCGGCCTCCTCATGCTGGCCTTGGCCTGGACCGGCACCGTCCTCAGCTTCGGCGAGGGCATCCTCAAGGCGCGCCTTTTCCTGGTGGCCACCGCCTCGTCCTTCCCGCTCGGGTTCATCGCCACGCTCACCGGCTGGTTCACCGCCGAGGTGGGGCGCCAGCCCTGGGTGGTCTATGGCCAATTGCGCACGGCGGATGCGGTGACGCCCTTCCTGACCACCCACGAGGTGGCGATCACCTTCGTGATGATTGCGGCGGTCTATGCGCTGATCTTCGGCTTCGGCGTCCTCTACCTCTTCCGGCTGCTGCGCGCCGGCCCCATCCCTGCGAACGAGATTTCCCTCTACGCCACCAATCCCAAGCGTCCCCTGTCCGTGCCCGGCGCCAGCCCCGGCGTTTCCGGCGCCGCCCCTCTTGGAGAATGACCATGGTCGAATTCTGGGCCTGTGTCCTCGGGCTTTCCATCCTCCTCTACATCCTGCTGGACGGCTTCGACCTCGGCGTCGGCATGCTGTTTCCTTTCGCCCCAGGCGAGCCGGAGCGCCGGCGCATGCTCGCCTCCATCTCGCCCGTCTGGGACGGTAACGAGACCTGGCTTGTGGTCTCCGCCGCCACGCTGTTCGGCGCCTTTCCAGCGGTGTTTTCCATCATCCTGTCGGCCTTCTATTTGCCGCTCTTCCTCATGCTGGCGGGGCTGATCCTGCGCGGCGTGGCGTTTGAGTTCCGCTACAAGTCCACCACCAGCCGGCCCATCTGGGATGCCGGCTTTGTGGCGGGCTCCTATGTGGCGGCCTTCGTGCAGGGCACGGCGGTGGGCGCCATCGTCCAGGGCTTGCCCATCGCAAACGGCATCTATGCCGGCACCCCGTTCGGCTGGGCGAGCCCCTTCGCGCTCTTCTGCGGGTTGGGGCTGTGCATCGGCTATGCGCTGATGGGGGCCTGCTGGGTTGCCGGAAAATCCGACGGCGCCCTGCGCGACTTCTGCTTCCGCATCCTTCCCGGGCTGATGTCGGCGCTGGCCGCCTTCCTGGTGGCAGTCTTCGCCTGGTCGGTGGCGATCCGCCTGCCGGTGCTCGACCGCTGGATGGAGCGGCCCGTCCTGCTCCTGTGCCCGCTGCTCGGCATGTTCGCCTTTGCTGGCCTGGTGCTGGCGGTGCGGCGGCGGAGGGAGCGCTTTTTGTTCCTGGCCGGGGCGGTCATCTTCCTGGCTGCCTTCGCGACGCTGGCCGGCTCCTTCCTGCCCTACATGCTGCCCTTCTCCCTCACCCTCTGGCAGGCGGCCTCGCCGCACGCCTCCCTGAGCTTCCTGTTCTGGGGCGCGGGGGTTTTCGTCCTGCCGCTGACCCTTGCCTATACGCTGGTGGTCTATTTCGTGTTTCGCGGCAAGACACGCGAGACGGGGGAATACTGACGAAGGGCGGTGTGTCACCCTCTGAGGGTTTCATTCCCTGCCACAAGACCGAAGGCGGTCGCTTCCCCGGAGCGGCCGCCTTTTTATGTGGGGCGCTTGGAAGCGCGGCGCGACCTAAGGGGCGTAAGTGAAGGATTGATCTTGGCAGGCGCATGCGCACCTGTGGCGAGGGTCTTGGTGGACGCTCTTGGTCGAGGCGCGCGCCGGGGGCAGCAACGTCCTGAGACGCGAGGGTGTGGGGCTTCCGAAGGCGCCTCAGCTGCGCCACTCTTTTGTACGACGCATCATGATCCGGCCGGGGGCGCCGGCCAGATCCATGGGGCACTCCGCCGGCCGCTGCGCCCATCTGAAGGCAGAAGCGCCGTCACCTCTCGCTGCCATGGGTGGCTGAACCCGGGAGCATCGGTTCCTTCAGTCAGATCAGGCGCCGGGCGAAAGGCGTGCGCACGCGAAAAGGCCCTGGCGGGCGCAGAGCCGGCCAGGGCCTTTTCGGGACAGAGCGCTGTCGGATGTGAGCCCTCAGGCGCGCCGCAGCCAGGCGAGCGCCTGAAGGGCGGTGGCGAAGAGGGCGAAGCCGATGCCGAGCAGGCTCACCAGCAGCCATCCACCCGTCTGCCAGGCCAGCGTCGCCAGCGCCGATCCCAGCGCCCCGCCCAGGAACATGGTGCCCATGAGCACCGTGTTGAGCCGGGCGCGCGCCTCGGGATGCAAGGCGAACACGATATGCTGGTTGGAGACGAGCGCCGTCTGCATGCCGAAATCCAGCAGCACCACACCCACCACCAGACCGGCCAGCGAGGTCCAGAGCCCGAACACCAGAAAGGAGGCGAGGGTGACGCCAACGCCGAGGATCACCGCCTGGGAAGGGCCGTGCCGGTCAGCGAACCGGCCCGCCAGCGGCGCCGCCAGAATGCCCACGGCGCCCACGAGGCCGAACAGGCCGGCAATCTCCGCGCCATAGCCGAAGCGGGGGCTCGCCAGCTGGAAGGCGAGGATGGTCCAGAACACCGTGAAGGCCGCAAACAGCGCCGACTGGGTCAGCGCGGCGAGGCGCAGCGTCGGATATTGCCGCCACAAATGCCAGATGGAATGAAGCAGCCGGCCATAGGCCATGCGCGAGTCCGGCCTGCTGTGGGGCAGCACAAGGCCCATGAGCGCGGCGGCGGCGAGCGCCAGCGGCACCGAGAGCCAGAACATATCCCGCCATCCCCCATGGGCCGCCACGAAGCCGGCGAGTGTCCGGCTGAGCAGGATGCCGGTGAGCAGGCCCGCCATCACCGTGCCCACCGTCGCGCCCCGCCGCTCGGGGGCGGCCAGATGGGCGGCAAAGGGCACGATCTGCTGCGCCACCGTGGCAAGCAGCCCCACCGCCAGCGAGGCGGCCACCAGCAGGAGCGCGCTGGGCGCGAGGGCCGCACTGGCCAGCGCCAGCGCGAGCAGGACGAACTGGAGGATGATGAGCCGCCGCCGCTCCACCAGGTCGCCCAGGGGCACCAGCAGGAACAACCCCGCCGCATAGCCGAGCTGCGTCGCGGTGGGGATGGCGCCGGCGATGCGACCGGGCAGGTCCTGCTCGATCAGTTCCAGCATGGGCTGGTTGTAATAGATGTTCGCGATCGCAAGGCCCGCCGCGGCGGCCATGGCGAATGTGGTCCCCTGGCCGAGCGCGGGATGCGCGTGCGGCTGGGCCGAGTGAGCGGGAACGCTGTGCTGAAGGGTCATGTCTGTCACCACGTATGAGGAAAAGAGGAGCGCATGCCGGTCGCCCTTGGCTCCGGCTCGGTCGCGTGAAGCGGGCGGCTCAGGCACGCACGCTGGCGGCTTGCCGCAAGATCACCACGAGGTTCGCCGCATCGCGCGGGCCCTCATAGAGAAGGCCGTTGATGAACAGGCTTGGCGTTCCGTTCACGCCGCCGCGCACCCCGCCAAGAAAATCCCGCTGGATCTTGTCGTCGTGGCGCCCCTCGAAGGCGGCCATCAGTAGGGCGCGGTCGAGGCCGAGATGCTGGCCATAGGCGAGCAGGCTCTGGTCATCGAGCGCATCCTGGTTTTCATAAAGCAGATCATGGGCTTCCCAGAACCGGCCGGCCTCGGCGGCCGCTTCGGCGAACTGGGCCGCGCGCATGGCGTGGGCATGGACTTCCACCAGCGGGAAGTTCCGGAACACGAAGCGCAAGCCGTGCCCCATGGCGCGCTGCACCACCTTCAGTTCAGGGTAAGCCTCGCCGCAATAGGGGCATTGATAGTCGCCATATTCCACCAGGGTCACGGCTGCGGTGGCGGGCCCGGCAACATGGTCGTCGCCAGCGAGCGGGGGGATGAGACGGGTCATGCGGCCGCTCCTTCGGCACGAGGATGGGCGGCGAGCTTGTCCAGCGCCTCCAGGATGCCATCGGCTCCGGGATTGATGCCGAGCGGCGAGACATAGGACCAGCGGATGACGCCTTGCGCGTCGATGACGAACAACGCGCGATCGGCCACGCCTTCCACCGGGCGATAGACGCCATAGCGCCGCGCCGTCTCGCCCTTGGGCTCGAAGTCGGCCAGGAGCGGGAAGTGCAACTTGCGCTCGGCCGCGAAGGCGGCGTGACACCACACGCCGTCCGTCGAGATGCCCACCAGCTGCGCGCCCATCTTGTGGAATTCCGGCAGCACGGCGTTGAGAAGGCTCATCTCGTCGCCGCACACCGGGCTCCAGTCGGCCGGGTAGAAGGCGAGGATCACCGGATGGCCCTTCATCTCAGACAGGGAAAGGGCCTGGTCCGGCGTTGCGGGAAGCGTGAAATCCGGCGCCGTCACGCCCGGCTGAAGGGCGGTGGCGGGGGCGGGCACAGTCATGTCTTGCATCTTGCCACTCCTGTTCCAGTGCGTGCCGGGTGATGGGGATCGGCGATCCCAGGCATGGTCCGCTTCAAGGCGGGGCACGCAGGCCTGCAAGTGTCGAAGGACTGGCTTTGGTGTGAAATCGGCCCTTGGATTGGGCGGGTCATACTTTGGTTTTCAAGGTCTAACGCTGTCAGTCATCGCGCGGCGAAAGATTTTGGCAAGACGATCATCAACGTCCCGATGACAGCCAGCGCCACCAGCAGGCACCCGGAAAAGCCGAAGCCCTGCACGACGCGAGTGCCCAGCGCCGCCCCGCCCACGAAGGCGAGCCAGTTCAGCAGGGAAGTCAGCGCCTGGCCGCCCGTCGCCTTGCCGGACCACAGGCGCGCCAGGGACTGGCCGAGGCGGAACAGCATGCCGGTGACGAAGCCCTTGCCCACATCCACGCCCCCCACCGCCTGGTGCAGGACATTCTGAAGGCCCATGGCCTGCGCCACGAGCATTGCGCAGGCGAGAGGGCGCCCGCCCAGCAAGGCGCCGGTCGCGGCAGCCAGAAGCCCCGCTTCCAGGCCGAGCACACGCGGCACCAGGCGGGGAGTCGCGTGGTCGGCGATCCAGGTGCCGGCCGTGGCGCCGGCGACGAAGGCGCCGACCACGCCGAGCACCGACGCCAGGACCGGGCCCGTCCCCTCAGCCACCGCCATGCCCAGATGCGTGCTGTTTCCGCTCATGAAGGACACATAGAGATGGTTGAAGCGCACGAAGGCGGCAGCATCCAGAAAGCCGGCGAGCCCCGTGAGGGTGAGGGCGAAGGCCAGGGGATGGGAGGGGGCGGCAGGCGCGCGGGAGGCTGTTCCGGCTTCAGCGGAAGGCTCCGGAACGGGAGGTCGCGAACGGTCCTTTGCAGGCAAGGTCATCGCGTGCCTTTGGTGCTGGGAACGGACGGGACGAGGCGAGCGGCCTGCTCCAGAGGGTGCGGGCGCCACGCCCTACCGAGGCTGCCGTCGGAGGCGGTCCCGGTCCATCATCCGCAAGGTGGAACTGGCCGGGCAGGCGTCTTGAATCCCTATACCGATGGATGGCCCATTTATATGGCCGTCCGTTTGCAAGTATTGGTGCACTTTTCGATGATCTGCGCCGTGCGGTCCTTCGAGCCGCGTCCTGCCGCTTGTGTCGTGATTTTGCGCCATCACAACGCGGCACAGGTTTCGTGGGCCGAAATAGGGTCGTCCTTCACAAGATCCAATGAACGAGGAGTTTCCGATGCCCGTGCTGAAGCAGCCCATCGTCGGCACCCGGGGCGCCGACATTGTCGGGCCCCGCAACCCTGAGGTCGAGGCCCAGAATCCGGACATCCTGATCCCGCCCTCCACCGACCATGGCGGCATTGCGAACCTGAAATTTCCCTTCGCCATGGCCCACAACCGTCTGGAAGACGGCGGCTGGGCGCGGGAGGTGACACAGCGCGAGCTAGGCGCCCTGAAGGAGCTGGCCATCGTCAATATGCGCCTGCCGCCGGGCGTGGTGCGCGAGCTGCACTGGCACAAGGAGGCCGAATGGGCCTATGTGCTCAAGGGCCGCGTGCGCTTCTACCTGGTGGACGACCAGCGCCAGACCCTGGTGGAGGATCTCGGCCCCGGCGACCTGTGGCTCGCCCCCGCGGGCTTTCCCCATGCCATCCAGGGCCTGGAGGAGGGGACCGAATTTGTCCTCGTCTTCAATGACGGCAATTTCTCCGAGAACCAGACCCTCCTGGTGACGGAACTCTTCGCCCATACCCCGCGCGACGTTCTGGCCAAGAATTTCGGCGTGCCGGTGGAGGCCTTCGAGGGGATTCCGGCGCATGAGAAGTATATCTTCCGCCAGCCCGTCCCGCCGCCGCTCGCGGAGGTGAAGGCGGCTCTGGGGGCGGTGACTTTCACCGATAAATACGTCTTCCGCGCCTCGCAGCTCGCCGCCACCCGGTTTCCCGGTGGTGCCACCACGGTGGTGGATGCAAAGACGTTCGGCGTCACCAACCTCGCGGCTTTGTTCATCGACCTGGAGCCGGGTGGCATGCGCGAGATCCACTGGCATCCCGACGCCGATGAGATCCAGTATTATATCAGCGGCAAGGCGCGGATGACCGTCTTCGACGCGGTGGACAATGCGCGCACCTTCGATTTCGTGGCCGGCGACGTGGGCTATGTGCCCAAGACGCTGGCCCACTATATCGAGAATACCGGCGATGAGCCGGTGCGGGTGATCAATGTATTCCACACCAGCGAATACAAGGACGTTTCGCTCAACAACTGGCTTGCCTTGACCCCGAGGCATCTCGTGGCGGGGCATCTGGATGTGGGCGAACCGCTGTTGTCGTCGCTGCGCGCCACCCGCCAGCCCGTCATGAAGGGCTGACCGCCCCGCGCGGGGCCATGAGACACGCGCGGGTCCATGAGACCGCGGCGAGGGGAAGCCTTCTTCGGGCACCGCTCGCCGCTTCACGTCCAATCCCGCCACGCCTTCGCGCGCCGGCAGGGGAGCGATGCGGCGCTGACATGGACGGAATGCGGGTGGGCCGCGCTGCGAGCGCCCGCAGGTCCAATTGAGACAAGGCTTCCTTTTAGCACTGCATATCCAACAGGGCGCGGGGCCATCCCCGGCCGCCGGACGGCATTGCCATGGCGACCCTCAACCTCGTTCTCATTCTGGTCCTCGCGGTGGTCGCCAGCACCTGGCTGAGCCGCCTGCTGCCGTTCGTGGCGCCACCTTTGGTGCAGATCGCACTTGGCGCGGCGATGGGGCATTTCGGCGTCGATGCCGTCAGCATCGACCCGCAGCTCTTCTTCGTCCTCTTCCTGCCGCCGCTCCTGTTCGTGGATGGCTGGCGCTTCTCCGGCCATGAGCTGCTCTCGCGGGCGGGACCCATCGGCTCGCTCGCCATCGGCCTCGTGCTCATCACCGTCCTGTGCGTCGGGCCGGCCCTGCATGTCCTGATGCCGAACGTGCCGCTGGTGGCGACCCTCGCCCTCGTGGCGGTGCTCTCGCCCACCGATGCGGTGGCCGGCACATCGCTCCTGAAACAGGCGCCCCTGTCCCGGCGGGCCGCGCGCATCGTGGAAGGGGAGGCGTTGCTCAACGACGCCTCGGCGCTCATCTGCCTGCATTACGTGCTGGTGCTCGGATCGCGCCCCGCCGCCCCCGGTTCCGGCATGCTGGCGGACCTGTTGTGGATGGGCGCCGGCGGGCTGGCGAGCGGGCTCTGCGTGGGGGTCGTCATCCTCCTGCTCAAGAATGCCATCCTGGCGCGGCTCGGCGAGACGCCGGCGATCCAGATCCTCATCAGCCTGCTGTTTCCCTATGCCGCCTATCATGCGGCCGTGATGGTGGGCGCCTCCGGCATTCTGGCTCCCGTCGCGGCGGGCCTGGTGATGGGGCGCTGGGAACTGGGCGGCAAGGCGCTTCCGCTGACGCGCCTGCGCCGCGCGGCCATCTGGGACACGCTGGAATTCACGCTCAACGGCATCATCTTCCTGCTGCTGGGCGAGCAATTGCCGGGCATCGTCCAGAAGGTCCTGTCCGATGCCCCCCACGCCGGGCCGGGGACCGGGCTTTGGCTGGTGCTTTACATCTTCGCGGCCCTGGTGGCGCTGACGCTCGTCCGTCTGGCCTGGATCACAGCCTTGGTGACCTGGCAGGAGGGGCGTCGGCCGCAGATCGGGGGCAGGCGGTTGCGCTGGGCGACGATCCTGGCCATGACCTTCTCTGGCGTGCGCGGCGCGGTGACCCTCGCGGCTGCCCTCGCCTTGCCGCTCAGCTTGCCAGGCGGCGCGCCATTCCCTGAGCGGGATCTGGTCATTGCCCTCGCCGCCGGCGTCATCCTGGCATCCCTGATCCTCGCCAATATCGTCCTTCCTTTGCTGGCGGCTCCGCTGGCGGAGGCGGCCGTGGGGGAGGAGGTCCGCCAGCAGAACGCCGCCCGCCTGCGCGCGGCGCAAGCCGCGATCCGCGCGGTGGAGCGTCTGATGAAAGAGGAGACGGACGCCGCAAGCCCGTCAATCCCCTGGCAGGAGGCGTCCGCGGCGGTGCTCTCCACCTATCGGCGGCAAATGGAGCGGCTCAGCGCGCCGGAGCCCGACGCAGGGGCGTCGGCCGTGCGCGGCAGGGCCGAGCGGCGTCTTCGCATTGCCGGGCTTCACGCTCAGCGGACAGAGATCGCACAGATGGTCGCCGAGCATCTGATCGACAATGAAACGGCCCGGCGTCTTCTGCTTGAACTGGACGGCCAGGAGGCCTGGCTGGTGGAGTGAAGGACGTGTCTGACGAAGTGCGCAACGAAAAGGGCCGCCGGTGCTGTGGCGGCCCTGTCCTGTCCCAATGCCGGTTGCGGGCCTGAAGGGCCTGCCGCCACACTTTTGCGCAGTTGGATCAAGCCGGGGCGGGGAAGCCCTCCGGCGAGGCGACGGGCCGGTGCATTTCAGCCCTGGGGCGCGCCTCCCGCATGCGGCGCCGCTCGGCCATGCGGGCCTGCCGCCACCGGGACGGCGGCTCGCCCACGAGGCGGCCGAACACCGTGGTGAAATGGGCGTGGGTCTGAAAGCCGACGGAAACCGCCACCTCCACAAGGGGCATGTCCTCCTCCAGCAGGATCTTGGCGCGCGCGATCCGCTGGCGCTGCAGATAATCATGAGGCCGCAGGCCCGTGGCGGCGCGGAATTGCGCGGCGAAATGCATGCGCGTCAGCCGGGCCGCGGCGGCCATGTCGGCGAGCGTGATCGGCGCGTCCAGATGGGCGTCCACATAGTCCATCACCCGCTTCAGTCGCCATTTCGGCAATTGGCCGCAGGGCCGGCGCCGGGCTTTGGCCTCGGCCGGGGGCCTTTCGGCGCAGCGCGCGGCGAGGGTCGCGCAGATGGCATCGGCATAAAGGTCCGCCGTGGCCGGGTCGCGCGACAAGGCGGCCAGAAGTGCGGTCGCGAGCGCGGCAAGCTCGCCATCGTCGCCCGCGCGTACATCCACCATCAGGACGCCGTCTGGCCAGCGCCGGGCCCGCTGCCGGACGAAGAAGGCGGCAAGGTCCACGCGGCGGGAGGGGAGGCCGACACTATGCGCGACCCCTGGAAACAGCACCGCGAGGCTTTTCGGGACCGACAGGGTCGGCGTCCGCCCGCGCGCGCTTGTGGGCGGCAAGGAGATGGCGATCCCGACCTCGTCAAGCCGCAGGCCAATAAGAAAGCCGGTCTCCGCCAGCTCCGCGCTTTTGGCCGGGGGCTGGAGGGCGGAAGCCGGTATGCGCGTGCTTGATCCTGCGGCATCAGGGGGAGGGGAGGCCTCGAACATGGTCTTTCCTCTCGGTCTGTCGGGGATGATTGGCGCGCGGCGGGGGACCCCGAGGAAGCGAAGCCCCCATTTGGCCGACGCCGGTATCGTCTCGAATTTAGGAAAGTGCCCGGGCTTGCCCCATTCTACGATCATACGCCGCAAGTATCGCTTGTTATGATCCGCCTATACGAAGGTATGCTGCGGATAGGAAAAACGCAGATTCGAGCATGTTTTTCTGTCGGCTGCGATCGCAAGATCACTCATCACCGGAATAAACCTTGGTATGTGTCGGCGACCTGCCTGTACAATTTTGCCGGTGTCCGTCTGCCTTTAGCTTTCACCCCGTAAGCAATGGCAGCAGGAGATCACGGCCATGGGCAGGTTCCCCATCGTTCCCGGACTGGCACACGACACAGAAACCCGTGCCGTCGGGGCGGCCGCGGTCCCGACGGAGGGTCTTTCCATGACCCGACGGGGGGTATTCGGCATCGCAGCGGGCCTCGCGGCGACGACGATGCTTCCCGTTCGCGCCAGTGCCAGCACCAAGGGCGCCACTTCCGGCGCGAACCACAGGACCGGAGAGACTTCGATGAGCAGCGGCTTCGTGAAAACGGCGGACGGGACTGAGATCTTCTTCAAGGATTGGGGCCCGAAGGACGCCCAGACCATCCATTTCCACCATGGCTGGCCCCTGTCGTCCGATGACTGGGACGCGCAGCTCCTGTTCTTCCTCTCCAAGGGCTACCGGGTGGTCGCCCATGACCGCCGCGGCCATGGCCGCTCCAGCCAGGTGGACACCGGCAACACCATCGACCGCTACGCGGCGGATGCCTCGGCGGTGGTGGAGCATCTCGACCTGCGCAATGTCGTCCATATCGGCCATTCCACTGGCGGCGGCGAAGTGGCCCGCTATGTGGCCCGCTACGGCCAGCCGCAGGGGCGCGTGGCCAAGGCTGTCCTGGTGGCTGCCATTCCCCCGCTGATGCTGAAGACCCCCGCCAATCCCGAAGGCACCCCCATTGAGGTGTTCGACGGCTTCCGCGCTGCCCTTGCGGCCAACCGCTCGCAATTCTACCTGGACGTGGCGTCCGGTCCCTTCTACGGCTTCAATCGTCCCGGCGCGAAGGTGTCCCAGGGCATCATCCAGAATTGGTGGCGGCAGGGCATGATGGGCGGCGCGTTTGCCCAGTATGAGGGCATCAAGGCCTTCTCGGAGACCGACCAGACCGAGGACCTGAAGGCCATCACGGTGCCCACCCTCGTGCTCCAGGGCGATGACGACCAGGTGGTGCCCTACAAGGATGCGGCGATCCTTCAGGCCAAGCTCGTCAAGAACAGCACCCTGAAGATCTATCCGGGCTTCCCCCATGGGATGCTGACCACCCATGCGGACGTCATCAATCCCGATCTCCTGGCCTTCGTGAAGGGCTGACGTGAAGGGCTGATCCCTGCTCCCCGGCGGATCACGGGCCTCCCGTGGTCCGCCTCGAGGGGCAGAGCCGACGCTACGGCCAGCCGCACGCGCCTCAGCGGCCGGCCTTGCGCCGATATTCTCCGGGCGACAGGCCCATATGGCGCCGGAAGGCGCGCGTGAAGGTGGATTGGGATGAGAAGCGGCACGCAAACGCGATGTCTGCGAGGTTGGCCTGGGTGTGGGCGAGCAGATCCTGCGCGCGCTTCAGACGCAGCGTGCTGATGAAGCGGTGGGGTGGCACCCCGACAGCGGAGCGGAACGCACGCGCAAAATGATGGTGGCTGAGGCAGGCGATTTCGGACAGGTCGGCCAAGGAGATATCGGCGTCGAGATTGTCGTTGATGTAATCCACCACCCGGCGCATCCGGACCTGATCGATGCGCGGATTCTCCCGGTCCTGTAACAGGGCGCCGCTATAGGTGGCGACGAGATGGGCCGCCATGGCGCTCGACAGGCTGTCCACAAGCAGGCCGCCGACGCAGGTCTCCTCCTCCAGTTCGGCGCTGATCCTGTATCCCACCTGTCGCACGAATTCATCGTCGATGCCGGCGCGGTAGGCGATGCTTTCGGGCGAGACGGCCCGAGACACCGTGCGCGACACCTCCTTGAAGACCTCATGGCCGATGAAGATGTGCAGGATCGAGCTCAGATCCTCCGTGATGCGGATGGACTCCTCCACCACGCCGATCGGGCAGAGCCAGAGCGTCCCGGGCCGCGCCGGGGTGTCCTGCCACTCGCCATTTCCCCGCCGCTCCACGCGGCCGGTCGGCGAGCCGGACAAGGCCAGGGTGATTTCCATCTGCTGGGGGACGGGGGGCGGGATCTCGCCGGCGGGATGGTTGCGCACTTCGGCGGCCATGCCGGACCAGTTGCGGCGCCCGGAACTCAGCAGCACCTCGCCCCGCGGAAACTTCCTGCGGCCGAAATCATGCACGCTGGCCATGTGCGACACCTCGGTCCGAAGGGCGGTATCTCGCTAGACCCTCTATCTTGGGGCAGGGGGCTGTGCCGATCAAGTCTGTCAATTCCGGCAAACACAATGCCGCTCCCGGCAAAGACGCAGCGCAGACGCATGGGGCATTGTGAGTGCGGATGATCGGCCAATCTCCGTCCGTCCGGAAACTGCAGTAGACGAGGCTCTGCCAGAGGCGACCATGAATTCCAGCCGTCATGCTCCCGGCATCTCCTATCATAGCCGGACCCCCGCTCCGCACGGCGCCTCCTTCATGGCCAACGACATCTCCTCCCGTCTCGACACCAAGGATGCCCACTGGTGGTCCGGCCTCACCATCAGGTCCCGAACCAGCGAAGCGGGCATCGACCAGTGGCTGGTGGTGGATGACGCAGGCGAGCCCTGGCGCATCCTGCTCGCCGACTGGAACACGCCGCCCGCCTCCCGCCTCCAGGCTGATGCGAGTCTCGCGCTGGAACTGGGGGCCGAGCTTGCGGAGGTGCCCCTTTTCCGGGTGGAGCAGGACCGGCTCGCGTTGGCCTATCCCCCGCGGACCGGCCGGACCCTGGCCGACCTGCCCGCTGCCGAGGCGGATGTGCGCGCCATCGTGGACCTCGCTTTGGCAGCCACCGCCGCCCTCGCGCGGCTGCACCGGGCCGGTCTCTTCCATGGCGGCCTGTCCCCCGCCCGGCTTATGGTGGAACCCGATGGTCGGGTGCGCTTTGCCGGATTCGGCTCGACCTGCGGTGTGCAGGCCGGCACATCCGAGGGCCGCCGCATCGGGGGCGCGGACCTTGCCTATGCGGCGCCGGAACTCATCCGCACGGATCCCGCCCCCATCGATGCCCGCACCGACCTCTATGCGCTGGGCGTGCTGCTCTACGAATATGTTGCGGGCGCCTTGCCCCTCACGGCGTCCAGCCTCTCCGGCTGGCTGCATGCCCATGTGGCCATGCAGGCGCCGTCCCTGCGTCTCAGTCGGCCCGACCTTCCCCCCATCCTCGACAAGATGGTCCTCAAGCTCATCAGCAAGGATCCCAGGCAGCGCTATCAGACCGCGCAAGCGCTCCATGCGGATTTCCGCCGGGTGGCCGCTGCGCTCGCCGAGGGCCGCGAGGCCGAGGATTTCGTGCTGGCGCGCGGCGAGCTTGCCGATCCGCCGCGCGGGGCGGGGCTCCTGTTCGGCCGTCGCCGGGAACTGAAAACCCTAAGCGAACTGTTTGCGGCCTTCCGCGCCGCGTCCCCGCGGCGGATCGTGCTCGTGTCGGGCGAGCCCGGCGCGGGGAAATCCGCGCTGGTGGAAGCCCAGATCGCCCAATTGGGCGAATGGGGAAGCCTGTGCACCTCGGGCAAGGGCGTCCAATTGCGCGAGGGGACGCCCTTTGCGCCCATTGCCCAGGCGCTGCGCACCGCCCTGGCGCACCTTTTGGGCGGAGATGAGCAGGTCTTGGCCGCCGCCCGCGCGCGTCTCGGGGCCATCGTGGGATGCGGACGGGTGCTGGCCGAGCTGGTGCCGGACCTGACCATCCTGCCCCCCGAGGCCCATCACTTGGCAGATGTCCCCGCCCACATCGCCCAGGCCCGCTCCGCGCGCATCCTGGCTGAGACGTTTGCGGCCCTCGCCGCGCGCGACGCACCGCTTGTGCTGTTCCTGGACGACCTTCAATGGTTCGATCACGCCAGCCTCAACTTGGTCCGGCAAATGTGCAGCGAAGCCCCCGCGCATGTCTTTGTGATCCTCACCTACCGGACCGAAGCCCAAAACCGGAAAAGCGTGAGGGACGTGCTTGATGTGGCCAGGACCTCGCCGGCCTTCGCGCAGGCGCTACGCCTTGAGCCGTTGCAGCAGGCTGATACGACGGCACTGGTGGCCTTCATCCTGAAGAGCGTGCCGGAGGCCGTCGGTCCCATTGCGGCGCGCGTTCATCGTGAGACCCACGGCAATCCCTTCTTCATCGGGCAGTTGCTGCAAAGGCTGCTGGAGGAGGACGTGCTCCAGTTCGATGACGATCGGCAGGAATGGGTGTGGAACGACCAGCGCCGCAGGCCTCAGCACGCCATCGCGGACCTGATGCTGGAGCGCGTGAAGGGCCTGACCACGCTCCAACGCAGCGTCCTGCAAAGCTGCGCGACGCTGGGTGGGCGCTGCTCTGCCGCCTTCGCGGCGGAGGTGTCCGGTGCGAGTTCCGAGGAAACCGGGCGGGCCGCCAATGGGCTCGTCGCCGCCGGGCTCCTGGTTCGCTCCGGCACCGACTTCGCGGTGGCCCATGACCGGGTGCTGGAAGCGGCCTATGCCAGCCTGTCGCCGGCCCAGAGGGCGCGCAAGCACCTCGTCAATGCGCGCGCGCTTATGGCCCGTCCCCCTGTGCTGGACGCGGATTGCGCTTTCGAGATCGCGTCGCAGATCGAGCATTGCGCGCTCGAGGACATCGCCGAGCAGGAGCGGCGCCCATTCGCCCAGATCCTGCATCTGGCCGCGCGCGCCTGCCGCTCCGCGGGCGAAGCCCATCGCGCGCTGCATTTCGTCGAGCTGATCCGGCGCATCCTGCCCGGTGACCCGCCGCCGGACCTCGCCACCCTGGTCTTCGACACCGAATGGCTGCAATGCGACTGCCTGCTGGCCCTCGGCCGCGTGGACGAGGCTCTCGCGGCCCTCGATGCCCTCGCGCCCCCGGACCACGATCCCATCAGCCTGGCAGACATCTGCCGCCTGAAGGCGATCGCGCTGACGGTCAAAGGCGCCTATGCGCAGGCCATCGACGTGGCGATGGACGGCCTCAGGGCGCTCGATGTGCACCTGGAAACCCAGCCCGGTCCCAGCGACCTGGAGGCGGCCTACCGCGCCTGCCAGGAGGCCCTTGACCGCATCCGGATGGACGACCTCGTCTTGCTGCCGGACATGACCGACCGGCGGGCGCGCGCGGCGCTGTCCCTGCTCTCCACCCTCGTCTCGTCCTTCTTCGTCGAGGGCGACCTGCGCTTCTTCCATGTCATCAAGATCATGGAGCTGACGCTGGCGCATGGAGCGGCGCCGGAATCGGCCTATGGCCTGGCCTTTTTCGGCCTGCTCAGCGCCCATTATTTCGGTGCCTATGCGCAAGGCGCCGGCTATGCCATGGCCGCGACGAGGCTCGCCAAGCGCGACGGCTACGAAGCGCAGCGCACCGCCGCGCTGATCGCGCTGGACCAGGTCAGCCCCTGGACCTTGCCCCTGCGCACCGCCCTCAGCCATGCCCGCGAGGGCGCGCGGGTGGGGCAGGCGGCGGGGGATCTGGGCATGGTCTGCTATGCCCGCAACCACATTGCCTCCGACATGCTGGTCATCGGCACGCGGCTCGACCGCGTGCGCGCGGAGCTGGTGGACAGCATCGCCCTGACCCGCGACATCGGCTATGGCGACATCGAGCGGATACTGGTGGCGCAATGCGGCCTTGTGGATGCCCTGGTGACCGGAGAGCCCTGCGCGCGCCCGGCTGACACCGACCTTGCCGGCACATCGGTGGCGACGCGCTACTGGGTCACCCATTATGCCGGCGTGCAGGCCTTCCTCCTGGACGACCTTGCGGCCGCGCACCGGGAGCTGGAGGCCGCGCAGGCCATGGCCTGGGCCGCGCCCGCCCATATTGATACGGCCATGACCCTGTTCTTCCTGGCTCTGGCGGAGGCCCACGTTCCGGCCGCCGGGCGCTCGGCCGAGGCGCGGCTGGCCCGCATGGCGGACGCGCGGGCCCGTTTCAGGTCCTGGGCCGGGCTCAATCCGGAGACGTTCTCGCCCAAGCACCTGACCTTGGAAGCGGAGGCCGCGCGCCTGTCCGGCCAGCGCGCGGAAGCCATGGCGCTCTTTGAGCGCGCCGCGGACGCCGCCGCTGCGGCAGGGTTCATCCACGAGCAGGCCCTGGCCCTGGAACTTGCGGCGCGCTTCTACCAGGAGATCAAGCTGAAGGCGCCCGCCCAGGGGTGCCTCATGGGCGCCATCCAGGCCTATCGCCAATGGGGCGCGCAGGGCAAGGCGGCGCGGCTTGCCGCGCATCTGAACCTGCCCGGCGGCGAGGTCGGCGCCGCCGAAGCCCCGCGCCGGATGCAGCAGGAGCTGGACCTGACGGTCATGACGGCCGCGTCCCAGACCCTGGCGGAGGAGGTGGGCCTCGAACAGGTCGTGCGTACCTTGATGAAGAGCATGATCGTTCATGCCGGCGCTCGGTTCGGCCTGCTCCTGTTGCTGCGCCAGGGGCGGCCGGTGGTGGAGGCTGTTGCGCGGGTGCGGGGCCAGGAGATCGAGATCGAGCTTCAGCCCGCCGCCGCGCCGGATGACCTCATGCCCACCTCCGTGCTCAAGACGGTGCTGCGCACGGGGCGTGCGGTCACCATGGCCGACGCCGCTTTGGAGGCCAGCGAAAGGGGCCTCTCCATGGGCGGGCGCACTATCCGCTCGCTGGCCTGCATTCCGCTGGTCAAGCGCGGCGAATTGATCGGCATGCTGCATCTGGAGAATGCCCTCAGCGCCGATGTCTTCACCCCCCAGCGCATGGCCATGCTGGAGGTCATCGCGCCCCAGGCGGCCATCTCGCTGGATGCGGCGCGGCTCTATGGCGACCTGATGGAGGAGAATCTGCGCCGGGCGACGGCCGAGTTCGATCTGCGCGAAGCCCGCAGCGATCTGGCGCGCGCCAACCAGCTCACCGCCATGGGCAGCTTCGCCTCGTCCATCGCCCATGAGATCAACCAGCCCCTCGCCAGCCTCGTCGCGCATGCAGATGCGGGCTTGCGCTGGCTGAACAGGGCGCAGCCGGACCTCGCGGAGGTGGCCAAAAGTCTCCAGAGCATCCGCCAATCCGGACGGCGCGCGGCCGACATCATCACCGCCCTGCGCGCGCTGGTGAAACAGGAGCCCTCGCCCACGAGCCCGATCGCCATCGAGGACGTGGTGGATGACGTGCTCAAGATCGTCGCCGCCGACCTGACCTCAAACCGGATCGCCTTGACCACCAGCTTTGGCGAGACGCGCAACCTGGTGCTGGCCAGCAATGTCCAGCTTCAGCAGGTGTTCTTCAACCTCATCACCAATGCCATCCAGGCCATGAGCGGCACCGATGGAGGCGAGCGGCGCCTGCGCATCGGCACGCGCCTGGAGGGCGATGACATCGAGGTGGCCATCGAGGATACCGGCCCGGGCATGTCGCAGGCGGTGATCGCCCGCATCTTCCAGCCCTTCTTCACCACCAAGACCACGGGAATGGGCGTCGGGCTCGCCATTTGCCGCTCCATCATGGAGCTGCATGGCGGCGCCCTGGAAGCGCGCTCCGTGGAGGGCGAAGGCAGCAGCTTCCTGGTGCGGCTCCCCCTGGCCCGCCCGTGACGCAGGGGGGGCGGCGGATCACGCCGTCTCCAGCAGAAGGCTCTGCCCGAGCCTTTGCCCATAGGCGACGATCGCCTGGCCCACGGGCACGCGCGCGGCCTCATAGGCGCCCAGCGCCGCATCCAGATCCCGGTGCTGGCGCAGCCCGTCGCGCAAGGCAAAGGCATCGCCCGCCGCCTTGGCGACCCCCATGGCCGTGTGCGGCCGGGCGACGAAGGCGGCATCGCCCAGGAGCGCCACACGGCCCTTCACCATATGGTCCGGGGCATAGTCGAAGATGGCGTGAAGGAAGGGCCGGGGTTCCGCCCGCACCGCTGCCGCGAAGGAGGCGGGCAGCCTTTCGTCCGCCTCCGCATGGAGCGCCCGCACCTGCTCGGGGCGCACGCGGCCGGGTGCGAGCGAGAAGGGGCGGGCCTGCCCGTCGCGATCCACCAGGATCTGGCGGAGGTCATCGGGCTGATAGCGCCGGTACCAGACCCAATTGTAGCGCCGCCGGCCCGGCTCCGTGGCGCCGTCCGGGCCGGGAACCAGATAGCCCAGGATGTGCGAGCCGGGGCCTTCATGGAAGGCGAACCGCTCGAACAAGTGCCGCGCCGCTTGCTCCGGCACCTCGGTCTCCGGCACCAGGCCGCGCCAGGTGGCATAGCCCACATAATGGGGTAGGCTTTCCGGCCCCGACACCGCCGCTCGAAGCACGGACCCGATGCCGTCGGCACCGATCACCAGGTCCGCCGTCTCCTGATGGCCGTCGGCAAAGCGCACCCGCGCCCCGGTCCCGTCGGATTCCACGGCGAGGGCGCGCCGGCCGATGCCATAGCGCGCATCCGGCACCAGATCGCGGAAGGTGCGGAAGAGCACGTCCCATGACAGCTGCATCTGGGGCGTGCGCTGGCGATGGATGATGTGGTCGTCGCGGTCCAGATAGATCCGCTCCTGCGCCGTGACGCCCACATGAGCCAGATGCGCGACGCCCGCTTCCCGGAGCATGGCGAAGACCTCCCGCTGCGCCACCAGGCCCGCGCCGCGCCCGTCCAGGCCATGCTCGGACCGCTCGGCCACGGTCACGTCGAAACCGGCCCGGCCGAGCAAAAAGGCGGCGAACAGGCCGCCCATGGACCCGCCGATGATGAGGATGCGTGGGCTCATGACGGAATGCTCCCCGGTTCAACTGATGAAGTCGATGACGCCGCCATCCACCCGAAGCGCCGCGCCCGTGGTGGCGGAGGCGAGCGGCGAGGCGAGGTAGACGGCCATGCTTGCCACCTCCTCCACGCTGGCGAGGCGGCGGATGAGTGAGGAGGGCCGCTGCGCCCGCACGAAGTCCGCGCCCGCCTCCTCCAGAGACTTTCCACCGGCGGTCTGCGCCTTCAGCATCTGCGCCACCCCCTCCGAAAGGGTGGGGCCGGGCAGGATGGAGTTCACGGTGACGCCGGTGCCGGCCATGCGCTTGGCAAGGCCCCGCGCCAGCGCCACGTCCGCTGTCTTGCTGACGCCGTAATGGATCATGTCCGCCGGGATGTTGAAGGCGGATTCCGAGCCCAGGAACAGCATGCGGCCCCAGCCGCGTTCGGCCATGCCGGGCAGGTAGGCGCGCGCCAGCCGCACGCCGGGCATCACGTTCACCTGCCAGTGCCGGTCCCAGATGGCATCGTCGGTCGCGAAGAAATCCTGCGGCTGGAAGATGCCGAGATTGTTGACCACGATGTCGAAGGCCGGTTCCAGCGCGACGAGGTCCCGCGCCCCCTCGGCGGTGGACAGGTCGATGGCACGGCCGCGCACCACGCTGCCGAGGCGGGCGAGGGCCTCGTCCACATTGGCCTTTGTGCGGCCATTGATGACGACGGATGCGCCAGCCTCCGCGAGGCCTCGGGCAATGGCAAGGCCGATGCCCGCCGTCGAGCCGGTCACGAGGGCGCGCTTGCCGGACAGGTCGATTTTCATGGTGAGCTCCTCATGTGAGTGGGCGGGTATTGGTTGACGCCGCCGTCACGCCCCCGCGTGGGGGGACAGCGCCGCCAGCGTGCCGGGAAGCGCGTAACCGAGGCACACGCCGGCGAGGCAAAGCACCACCGATAGCCCCACATTGAGCAGCGCGCGCCCGGGCTCGCCGGCCTGAATCAGCGAAAGGGTCTGGAGGCTGAACGAGGAAAAAGTGGTGAAGCCGCCGCACAGGCCCACCAGCACGAACTGCCGCGCCTCAAGGGGGATCGCCGCCCCGGCCCGTCCCGCAAAAAGCGCCGCGCTCAGGCCGATGGCGAATGAGCCGCCGATATTGATAAGGATCGTGCCCCAGGGAAGCGCACTTCCCAGCATCGCCGTGAGCCAGCGGTTCAGCTCAAAGCGCAGGATGGAGCCGAGCGCCCCTCCGGCGGCGATATATCCAAGGTCGAGCATGGGCCACCTGTCTCCGGCCACGCGTTTTCATGGAGCGCGGCCCTTGTGGAGAGACTTCCACGGTGGAGCGGACAGGGACATTCTACATTGAGGTCTGCCGCCTGAACCTTGGTATGGTCGGGGGCACAGGGGCGGTGCGGCCCTCGGTGGTTCCGGTGGCGACCCCGTCACCGGACAGCGCGATCCTTATGATCGCGACCTCACCGGCGGCATCTCTCCCCGCCCTTCAACGCGAAAACTGCCGTTTGCCCAACTCATCCGCGATGGCATCCGGCGCGCGCCATCATGTCCCGAACGATAAGCGGTGTCGCGGCAACCTGACGTGCCTTCGCCCCTCCGGTCGCGGCGGCAATGGCGTTGCGAACGTCCTGGGCGGTCAGCGTGAGGGGGCGGCGACAGGGGGTGCCCTCGGCTCCGATCACGGTTCCCACGGCCTCGCCGACACCTCCCAGATAAGCCGTGAGCACTTGTAGCGCCGTCGGATTGGCCGGGGCCTGGTCCAACATCTGCGCCACTTGCGCGACCGATATGGAGCCCGTGCTCGTCGATGGCTCCGCATGGGCGGGCACGATGAGAACGAGGCACCACGCCCATCCGGCGATCTTCGTTCGTGTGTTTCTCATAATCGGCTTGTGACCTCCGTGGTGTGTGGAGAAACGTTAAACGAAAAAATTTCATTGTAAAACGATAATTATCGGATACAATCCCGACATCTAGAGGAGTTTCCCTATGGTCCCACCCACCCTGAGCCTGCGTGCCTTACACGAGGGGTCCCGCGCTGCCCGCCTCCTTCGCGTCCGCCGTCTCAGCGAGGGGATGGCAATGGCCAGCGCCGCAGTGGCCGTCCTGCTTGCGGCGGCGATGCTGCTTTATTGGTGCCTGACGCCGGCGGACACGCTGTTTCGCCACGCCGGCCTCGTCCTTCCCCCGCCCATGGGCGTCGGGCTTCCCGTGCGCTTGCTCGCCTTCGCCGTCGCCATGATTCCGCTCGGCGCGCTGATTTTCGGATTGCTGAAGGCCCGGCACTGTTTCCGCTGCTTTGCCGCGGGGCGCATCTTTTCCAGCGACGCCGCCCGAAGCCTGCGCGGCTTCGCTTTGTGGATTGGCGCGTCGGCCCTTCTCAAGCCCTTGGCCGGGGCAGCCCTCGGCCTGCTGCTCGGTGCGCTCTCACCGGGCCAGACGCGCAGCCTGGTGCTGAACATCGGCTCGGACACGCTGCTGTCGCTGCTGTTTGCGGCGATGGTTGCGGTCATCGCGGGCGTGCTGGTGGAAGCATCCGATGTGGCCGCTGAGAACGATCAGTTCGTCTGAGGAAAGCCGGCCATGCCCATTCACGTCCGGCTCGGTGTCATGCTCGCCGAGCGCAATGTCAAATCGAAGGATCTCGCCGAATATGTCGGGATCACCGAGGCCAATCTTTCGCTCCTCAAGAAAGGGCACGTGAAAGGCGTCCGCTTCGAAACGCTGGAGCGGATCTGCGACTTCCTCGACTGCCAGCCCGGCGACCTGCTCCGCTATGAGCGCACCCGTGCCAATGAGGGCGATATGCCATGACCGGCCCGCCCTTCGCCGCGCCCTGGCGGCGAGGGGGCAGGCTTTTCTTGTCGGTGGTGGCGTGAAAGTGTCGACGCAGCGCCGTCTGGTTCGCCGCCAGGCCCTGGCGCGACAGCGATGTGGATGCGCGCATATCCGGACCTGCAGTGCGCGCTGGCTGATGAAGCGGGCGTGCAGACGCCGCTGAGCGCCACCACGTTCTCCAATCGCGGCACCATGGAGCCGACAAGCCCGTCACCAAGCTGCGCGGGGAGGCGCGGAATACCGGCTGAGCGAAGCCCGGTAACACGCCGTCATAAATCGAAGCTAAGTGATGGCGCGCCCGAAAGGATTCGAACCTCTGACCCCCAGATTCGTAGTCTGGTGCTCTATCCAGCTGAGCTACGGGCGCCTGCCACCTCGTCAGTGGGGCTTTTGAAGCTGTCCACTGTGCCGGTTGGATGATCCGGCTGCGAGGCCCGTCGACGGTGTGCGTCGGCGAGGGCTGTCTCTTACCCGCCTCTCATTTTGAAGGCAAGGCCCATCCCGCAGATTGGTCATGCGTGCGGCGCGTGCCTGTGGATGACGCTCCCGTGACGGCGGCCAGCCCCTCACGCGCTGGCGCGGCGGGAGGCGAGGCGGAGGTCGGCGGTGCGGTCGGGGATGGAGATGAGGAAGGTGGCGCCCATGGTGCCTTCCACCAGACGCAGCTCGCCGCCATGGGCGCGCACCAGTTCGTCGGCGATGGGAAGGCCAAGGCCGGTGCCGCCCCGCCGGGCCGAAGCCTGGAAGGCTGCGAACAGGCGCTCGCGACGATCGGCGGGAATGCCGGGGCCGGTATCGCTCACCTCGATCTCCACCACCGTGCCGCGTCGGCGCGCGGAAATGCGGATCTGGTCGCGGGCGGGATCGTTGGGCGTGCGCGCCTCCAGCGCCTGGCGGGCATTGCGGGTGAGGTTCAGCAGCACGCGGAACAACTGGTCGGGATCCGCATCCACGGTGATGGAGCGGTCGAGGGAGGCGATCCAGCCGACCGGCGAATCGGGGCCAAGGCCCAGTGTCTCGCGCACCTCTTCCAAAAGCGGCGCAAGCTCCACCTTGCGTCGCACCGGCAGGGCCTCCTGCGCGCGGCCATAGGACAGCGTCTGTTCGCAATAGGTGATGGCCCGGTCCAGAGCATTCATGAGCTTGGGCGCGAAGCGCTGGACGGTGGGGTCGGGAAGGTCGGCGAGGCGATCGGAGATGAGCTGAACCGAGGCCAGCAGGTTGCGCAGGTCATGGTTGATCTTGGACACCGCCATGCCGAGCGCTGCCAGGTGCGATTTCTGCGCCAGGGTCTGGGACAGGCCCCGCTGCAATTCGGCCAGCGCCTCCTCGGCAATGCCGATCTCGTCGCCCCGGCCGGAGGGCACGATGATGCGGGAGGCATCCTCTGGCGCCTCGCGATACGCGCTCATGCGCTCGGTCAGGCGTCGCATGGGCCGCACGAACATGCGGTGCAGGCTCACATAGACCAGAAGTCCGGCAATGGCCGAGACCAGCAGCGAGAGCACGGACAGTGTCGCCCCGAACCGCAGCATGGCGGCCCGCAGCGGCTTTTCGGACAGGACGATCTCCAGGAAGTCGCCGTCGCGGGGGGCGGCCGCCACCACGCGCAAGGTGCGGTCGCCACCGGAAATCAGGGTGTCGAAGGCCTCCCACACCGCTTCCAGCATGGTGGTCTGGCGCATGTCGATGTGCAGGTCGATGGCGGGCGGCATGTCGGATATGGCCAGGAGCCGGCGCGTGTCCTCGCGCTTGACCACCACCACCTGAGCGCCGACGCTCTCCAGGATCTGGCGGGCAAGCTCTGGCGGCACCGCCTCCTCGGGGGCTGCCTCCAGCACCAGGGCTGCCGTGCGCGCAGCCGCCACCCGATCGGAGAGCCAGCGTTGGCGAAAGGTGGCCATGGACGGCACGAAGATGGCGAGTTCGGCCGCGGTGATGAAGGCGATGGTCAGCAGCAGCAGCTTTGCGGACAGGCCGAAGCGTACGCGCCGCTCCTTGAGGGCACGGTAGGAACCGGAAAAGGGATCCTGAAGCCTGAACATGCCTTCCATGCCGGGGGCCGAGCCGCACCTTTTGCGCCGGCCCGTGCGTTCATAATCTCGCGATTGTGGCTTTCGGCAGGCTGGAAGGCCAGCCCCGCGTCAGCAAAGGCGTCTTCGGCGCAGGTGGATGACGATGCAATCGCGGTCCGCCGGACGCGACCTTGGGGGCTGAAGGGCGGGCAGCAGCGGGGCGCGATCGCGCCCAAGCCGATCCGTTCATTGCCGGAAGGGCGCTGTGCGCCTATTCCTCTTCGCCGAAGCGGTTGGCAACGAGGGCCGTGAGCGCCTCCATCACTTCGCTTGCTTCCTTGCCGGTGGCGGTGACGGTGACGGTGGTGCCGGGGGCCGCCGCCAGCATCATGAGGCCCATGATGGAATTGCCTTCCACCGCCTCGCCATTGCGGCAGACCGTGACGGCGGCGGTGAAGCGCTCCACTGTCTGCACGAACTTTGCGGAGGCGCGCGCATGGAGGCCGCGCTTGTTGATGATGGGCAGCACCCGCACCAGGGCTCCGGCGGGAGCGGGGGTGCCGCAGGCCTCTTGGACGGCCTCGGCCGACACGGCTTCACTTTCCGGCAAGGACACGACTTGCGACATTGATGTATTTCCGGCCGGCTTCCTGCGCCACGTTCACCGCCTCGGCCAGAGGCAGTTCGGCGCGGACCTTGGCCAGCTTGACCAGCATGGGGAGATTGATGCCCGCCACCACTTCCACGTCGGGGGCGTTCATCACGGAGATGGCGAGATTGGAGGGGGTGCCGCCGAACATATCGGTGAGGATGACGACGCCCTGACCCGAACGCACCCGGTCCACCGCCTCGATGATGTCGTGGCGGCGGCGCTCCATATCGTCGTCGGGGCCGATGGTGACCGCGGCAATCTGGCTCTGTGGGCCCATCACATGCTCCAGAGCGGAGCAGAATTCTGTGGCCAGGCGGCCATGGGTGACGAGAACGAGACCGATCATGTTCCCTCCGCCTCAGCCAGTTCGGGGCGGAGGCCTCCCGCACTGCGGGACCGCCATATTCAGAGCGGCTCAAAAATTACGCAAGGGGTGCATCGCACAAAAGCACATGAGGGTTCAGGGATTCTTGCCTGTGAGGACCGCCGCCACCAAGAGGCGCGGGCTCATTCCTGGCGGAATTGCAAGGCGCGGAAGCTGGAAACCGTCCAGATTTGCAACACTGCCCGGGACCTCGGGCATGCGCGCGGCATCCTCTGCCGCGAGATCGATCACCAGGCCCAGCCTGGCGCGGGCCGCAAAGGGAAAGCGGCGGATGCCGAGATAGCGGACCTCCATCAGCCCGGCGAGGGTCGCGGGGGCGTGCGCCACGAGGCCATCGGGAGCCGGCGTCAGGTGCACCCGGTCGTCCGCCACCAGACGCGCGGCGGGCAGTGCGCGGGGCGGGTCGAGCATGAGGGACAAAGCAAGGGTCGACTTGCCGGAGCCGGATGGGCCGCGGATCAGGATGCCGGTCTCGCCCACCAGCACGCAGCTGGCATGGACGGTGGGGGAGGGCGCCCACTGGCCCGGGCCCGCGGACACCGCTCAGCCCGCCGGCAGGCGCACCATGAGGCGCGCCCCGAGCACCGTCTCTTCGCCGTCCGCGCCCTTGCCTATGCGGTTCTCCGCCCAGATCTTGCCGCCATGGGCCTCGACGATCTGGCGCGAGATGGACAGGCCGAGGCCCGAATTCTGGCCGAAGCCCTGGTGCGGCCGGTCGGTATAGAAGCGCTCGAAAATCTTGGCGAGGGCATCGGGCCGGACGCCCGGTCCCTCATCGTCCACGATGATCTCCGCGCCCTGCTTGAGGCGCCGGCAGGTGACGGTCACGGTGCCGCCGCTGGGCGAGAAGGAGCGGGCATTGGAGACCAGATTGTCCACCACCTGGCCGAGCCGCGAGGCATGGCCGACGATCACATAATCCGCCGGGGCGCCTTGGGCGCGCTCGAAATGCAGGGCGACGCTCACACCGTCATCCTTGCGCACGTCCTGCGCCATGCCCACCACCATTTCCAGCATCTGGCGCAGGTCCACATTGGTGGCTTCCTGGCGCTGGAGCTCGGCGTCGAGCCGGCTAGCGTCGGAGATGTCGGAGATCAGGCGGTCCAGGCGCTTCACGTCGTGCTGGATCACCTCCATGAGGCGGTCGCGGGACTTGTCGGTCTTGGCGAGCGGCAGAGTCTCCACGGCGGAGCGCAGGGAGGTGAGGGGGTTCTTCAGCTCATGGGCCACATCTGCGGCGAAGCTCTCAATGGCCTCGATGCGGTTGTAGAGCGCGGAGGTCATGTCGCGGAGCGCGCCGGACAGGTGGCCGATTTCGTCGGAGCGGGAGGTGAAATCGGGGATCTCCACCCGGCTCTTGATGCGCCGGCGCACCCGCTCGGCGGCGGCGGCGAGCTTGCGCACGGGGTCGGCGATGGTGCCGGCCAGCAGGATGGACAGGAGCACCATCACCACCGCCGCCACCAGGAAGACGCGCACGATGACGAAGCGCTCCGCCTCCACCGCCTGGTCGATCTCCCCGCCCTGGGTGGAGAGCAGCAGGACGCCGAGAATGGCGCGGAAGCGCTGGATGGGCACCGCCACCGACACCACCACCCGTCCGCGCTCGTCCACACGCACGGCGGAGGCCTTCTGGCCGAGGGCGGCGGAGGCCACTTCCGGATAGTCCTTGCCGCTCTGGGGGCCAAGTTCCTTGTAGAGCGGCAATTCCCGCCGGCCGATCCAGCTCTGCACGCCGCGCCAGGCACGCTCCAGCAGGCCGGGCGGGGCCTGGGTGGGCGGGGGCAGGTCGAAGCGCAGGATTTCGCCCTTGGAATAGAGCGAGCGGGTGTCCAGCAACATCACGCCGTCGCGGTCATAGATGCGCGCGCGGGTGCCGGTGGGACCCACCAGGCGCCGCAGCACCGGGGCAACCCGTTCCGGATTGATGGGAAATTCCAGCGGCGCGAAGCCCTCTTCCGCCGGCCCGTAGCTGTCGCCGGTCTGAAGCTCCAGGAGCTTTTCCGGGTCGATGGTGATGGCGTTGGTTTCCACCTGGGCCGAGCCGGCAATGGCGGCGGCGATGATCTCGCCTTGCACCAGCAGGCTCTGCACCCGCGCATCAATGAGGCCGGCGCGGAATTCCGATAGGTAAAGGATGCCCGAGACCAGCGCGCACAGCCCCGCCAGATTGAGCAGCACGATGCGTCGCGTCAGGCTGGAGAAGCTCTTGAACGCCACGAACTGGCGGATGCGCCGCAGCAGGCCCCAGAACCCGCGCGGGGGCGGGGCGGGGCGCAGGTCCGCCGGGAGGTCTTCAGTCTGGGCCGTCATGGCATTGGGCGCCGGGGCGCGCCCGGCCTCACATTTCCTTAAAGCGATAGCCGACCCCGTACAGGGTCTCGATCATGTCGAAATTGTCGTCCACCGACTTGAACTTCTTGCGCAGGCGCTTGATGTGGCTGTCGATGGTGCGGTCGTCCACATAGACCTGATCGTCATAGGCCGCATCCATCAGGGCATTGCGGCTCTTGACCACGCCGGGGCGCTGGGCGAGCGCCTGGAGGATCAGGAACTCGGTGACGGTGAGGGTGACCGGCTCGCCCTTCCAGGCGCAGGTGTGGCGCTCCGGGTCCATGCGCAGCTGGCCGCGCTCCAGCACCTTGGCGCTGTCGGTCTCGCGCGGCGCCGTGCCGTCCTTGGCGCCGATGCGACGCAGGATGGCCTTCACCCGCTCCACCAGGAGGCGCTGGGAGAAGGGCTTCTTGATGAAGTCGTCGGCGCCCATCTTGAGGCCGAACAATTCGTCGATCTCCTCATCCTTTGAGGTGAGGAAGATCACCGGCATGTCGGTCTTCTGGCGCACCCGGCGCAGAAGCTCCATGCCGTCCATGCGGGGCATCTTGATGTCGAAAATGGCAAGGTCCGGCGGATTGGTCTTGAACCCGTCCAGCGCCGACACGCCGTCCGTATAGGTGTCGATCCGATAGCCTTCCGCCTCCAACGCAATGGAGACCGAGGTCAGAATATTGCGGTCGTCGTCGACCAGGGCGATCGTGGGCATGACACCTCTTTCATGCGTCGGAGCGGCCGTTTTCAGCCTGTTTCGGTGAAGCCGGTTCGCGTGGCCGAAATGTGACACCGGTTCCGATCATTCCCGGAAAATAACGGGAAATCACACAATCTCCAAACCCTTCCCGCTCGCCGTGCTTGACGGACGGGGGATGGGCTCTCACATCGCCCGAGAGAAGCGGGAGAAAAGGCCATGTCGGAGCCTCGGGAAAGTGCCGCCGCGCGGGCGCGGCAGGTGGTGGCGGAGGCCGGGTTCGCGGCGCTCGCGACCCTGGAGCCGGAGGGCGCGCCCTATGCCTCCCTGGTGGCGGTGGCGCCCGATCTGGAAGGCCGGCCGCTGCTGCTGCTCTCGACCCTTGCCCGCCACACCCGCAACCTGACGGCCGATTCCCGCGTCTCGCTCCTGTTCGCCGGCCCGCGCGGGGAAGACCCGCTGAATGCCCCGCGCGTCAGCCTTCTGGGCGAGATCGCGGTCGTCGCTGCGGAGGAGGCCAAGGCCACCTATCTCGCCCGCCATCCCCTCGCGTCGGGCTATGCGGACTTCACCGATTTCTCCTTCTACCGCATGGACGTGCGGGAGGCCCATCTGGTGGGGGGCTTCGGGCGCATCGTCACCTTGCCGGGCGCGGACGTGGGCGTGGACTGGACCGGTGCCGAGGCGCTGAAGGGGGCCGTGGACGGTATCGTCTCCCACATGAACGAGGATCACCTGGACGCCATCCAGGGCTATGCCCACCGCCTCCTGAAGGAGACCGGCACGGACTGGCGCATGCTGTCCATCGATCCCGAGGGCACCACCCTGATTCGCGAGGACCGCACACGCCGCCTCGACTTCCCCGGCCGCATCACCAGTGCCGGCGAGGCGCGCAAGATGCTGGTTGCGTTGGTGCGGGGTGGCGATTGAGAGGTGGTGGCGGGCCATCCCTGATCGGGCGATCATACAAGAAGACGGCGCGGGCGCGTCGGAGCCGCGGCGGATGCGCCATGGCCCGCTCATGCGCCCCGTTTCCCAACTCCAGACCTTTGAGGAGTGCCAAAGGTGGATGAGATCGCGCTGCGCGTGAACGGCGAGGACCGAACCGCGCGGGCGGATGCGGGCGCGCCGCTGATCCATGTGCTGCGCAATCTCCTGGACCTGAAGGCGACGCGCTATGGCTGCGGGCAGGAGCAGTGTGGCGCCTGCATGGTGCTGTTGGACGGCAAGCCCACCTTTTCCTGCACCTTCCCCGCCGCCGAGGCCGTGGGACGGGAGGTGGAGACCGCCGAGGCGCTTGTCTCCCATCCCCTGCGCGAGGCTTTCCTGGAGCTTCAGGCCGGCCAGTGCGGCTATTGCCTCTCGGGCATCCTCATGTCCGCCAAGGGTCTGTTGGACCGCACCGCCGATCCGGCGCGCGAGGAGATCGTCGCCGCGCTTGATCCCCATCTGTGCCGCTGCGGCGCGCACGAGCGCATCATCGGCGCGGTGGCGCTGGCGGCCGCGCGTCTGCGGGGAGCGGCGGCATGATCCCCAATGCCTTGCCCTTGAGCCTCCAGGACAATCCCCGCCTCGACCAGTGGGTGGCCTTTCCCGCGCCTGGCCGGGTGAGCGTGCGCACCGGCAAGGTGGAACTGGGGCAGGGGGTGCTGACCGCGCTGCTCCAGATCGCCGCCGAGGAACTGGATGTGGCTCCCGAGCGCATCGACCTGACCTCCGGCGACACCGCGTCCACGCCCAATGAAGGCTTCACCGCCGGCAGCCTCTCCATCCAGGTGGGCGGGGCGGCGCTGCGCCTCGTCACGGCCGAACTGCGCGCCCTGATGCTGGAGCAAGCGGCGCGGCAGCTTCAATGCGACGTGTCGCGCCTCGCCGTTGCGGATGGCGCCATCCTTAAGGAGGGGGTCCCATCCGGGCTAGATTATTGGCGCCTCGCCCCGGCGCTGGACCTGTCCCAGGCTGCCACCGGCGCCGCGCCGGTGAAGGCGCCGGGACAGCTCCGCCTTGTGGGCCAGGACCTGCCGCGCACCGATTTGCCCGCAAAGCTCGGCGGCGCGCCCTTCATCCAGGATCTGGCGCCGCCGGACCTTCTCCACGCCCGTGTCCTCCATCGTCCCCGACGGGGCGCGCGCTTGGAGGCGGTGGACGAGGCCGGCGCAGCGCGCCTTGGCGCCGTGACCTTCCACCGCTCGGGCGATGTGGTCGCGGTGATCGGGGAGGATGAAGCGGAAGTCCAGGCGGCCTTCACCCGCCTCAGGGACCGCGCCCGCTGGTCCGGCGGGGTGGAGCTGAAGGAAACCGACGCGGAAGCCGTCACCCTGCTGGATCGGCCCACCGCCCCGCCCCGGGTGGTGGAGCGCGGCGCTCCCTCCGGCGCGCCCGTCGTGCGGCGGCTGGAGGCGACCTATTCCAAGCCTTATATCGCCCACGGCTCCATCGCCCCCTCCTGCGGACTTGCGAAATTCGAGGAGGGCCGGCTGACGGTTTGGACCCATGCCCAGGGCGTCTTTGCCTTGCGCGGGTCCATCGCCCGGGCGCTCGGGCTCGATCCGGCGCTGGTCCATGTGATCCACCACCAGGGCGCCGGCTGCTACGGCCATAACGGGGCCGATGATGCCGCCTTCGATGCCGCCTTCGTGGCGCTGGCGCGGCCGGGGCGCACGGTGCGGGTGCTGTGGACGCGGGAGGACGAGCTGGGCGTCGCGCCCTTCGGGGCCGCCATGGTGGTGAAGCTCGCCGCCGGCCTTGATGCGTCCGGCCGGCCGGTGGACTGGAATATCGACGTCTTCAGCCCCAGCCATGGCGGGCGGCCCGGCATGAACGGCGCCGTCAACCTTCTGACCCCCTTGTCCCTGGCGACGCCGCCCGACGATCCCGCCCCCATGGACCTGCCGGATGCGGCCGGGGGAGGCGCCTCGCGCAACGCCTTCCTGCTCTATGACCTGCCGCACCAGAAGATGGTGCACCATTTCATCACCGACGCGCCGGTGCGCACCTCCTCCATGCGCGGTCTGGGGGCCTTCGCCAATGTGTTCGCGCTGGAATCCTTCCTGGACGAGGCGGCGGAGGCGGCCGGCCTGGACCCGGTGGCCTATCGCCTCTCCCTCATGTCCGACCCGCGCGCTCGCGCGGTGATCGAAGAAGCCGCCCGCATGTGCCATTGGGACATGTCGCCCCCCGATGGCATCGCGCGGGGCTTCGCCTTCAGCCGCTACAAGAATTCCGCCGCCTATCTGGCCCTGGCGGTGGAGCTTTCGGTGGAAGAGGAGGTCCGCGTCTCGCGCGTGTGGTGCGCGGTGGATGGTGGGCTCATCGTCAATCCCGACGGCGCCCGCAACCAGATCGAGGGCGGCGTCATCCAGGCCTTGTCCTGGACGCTGAAGGAGCAGGTGCGCTTTTCCGAGGGGGCTGTCTCTTCCAGCACCTGGGAGACCTATCCCATCCTGCGCTTCTCCGAGGTGCCGCGCATCGAGACCCAGCTCATCGGCGATCCCGCCCATCCCCCGCTGGGGATCGGCGAGGTGTCGCAGGGGCCCACCGCCGCCGCGGTGGCCAATGGGGTGGCCGCCGCGCTCGGCGCGCGCCTGCGCCATCTGCCACTGACGCGCGAGCGCATCATGGCCGCGCTTCTGGAGGCGTGATCCGGTGCGGGGGAGGACGCGCGCGATTTTTCGCTTTCCCTCTCCCGGCTCAAGTGATCAGATGATAAATACGCAATGAATAATGCGGCACCCCTGAAGGCGCCGAACGGAGGACGCACATGAAGATCGGCATTGCGGGCATGGGACGCATGGGCAGTGCCATGGCGCTGCGGCTCCTGGAGCTCGGCCATGAGGTCACCGTCTGGAACCGCAGCCCCGATAAACTGGCGCCCGTGGTCGGCGCCGGCGCCAAGGTGGCGGACACGCCCGCCGGCCTCGTGGGCGCGGATGCGGTCCTCACCTCCTTGCTGGACGGCCCGGCGCTGGAGGCGGTTTATCTGGGGGAGAACGGGTTGCTGTCCGTGCCCGCCACGGACCAACTCTTCATCGACCTGAGCACCGTGCTGACCCGCGAGATCATCGCGCTGTCGGAAAAGGTCCGCGCGGCGGGGGGCGTGTTCGTGGAATGCCCCGTGGGGGGCACCACTGGCCCGGCGCGCACGGGCAAGCTCTTGGGCCTTGTGGGCGGGGAGGCGGCCGACGTGGAGCGGGCGCGCCCGCTGCTCGACCAGATGTGCCGGCGGGTGGAGCATGTGGGGCCGGTGGGGGCCGGCGCTGCGCTGAAGCTCACCATCAATCTGCCGCTGCTGGTCTATTACCAATCGCTGAGCGAGGCCTATAGCTTGTGCCGCAATGTGGGCCTCGACCCCCGCTGGCTGGTGGATTTCCTCGCCGACACGTCGGGCGGCGTGAACGTCCTGAAAGCCCGCCCCGAGCCCATCGCCGCCGCGCTGGCCGGGCAGGATACGGGGCCCGCTAACTTCTCCGTGGACGGCATCCGCAAGGACCTGCGCACCATGCTGGAAGAGGCGAGGGCGCTCAACAAGGACCTCCCCGTCACCCGCGCCGCGCTGGGCGCCTATGACGCCGCGGCCGAAAACGGACTCGGCCCCAAGGACGGGTCCATGCTTGCCGGCTTCTGGGCCAACAGGGCGCCGTGACCGCCAGCCGCCGGCTGCGGCATCCTGTCTTCCGCGTTGCACCTGAGAAAATTGTGCAATGCAAAGACAAGGTGCGGCCTCCGGCAAGCACCGTGAAAGTGCAGTTCACGCCCATTTTAATCGTTTCGAGGGTTCGCCGGGGCTGTTCACAGAAAGGTCACGGGGCACTAACCTCCGCCCGCCTGACCGGCCGCCCCTGAGGGGCGCGAGAGGCCCCACATCATGTTGGTGGAAAGAGGAGATACTCCGTGCTCGAGACTGGACAACGCAACAGCGCGTACGGCGCGGACAGGTTCGGGCTGCGGCACCTTACCGGCGTCCATTGGAACCTGATGGCGCCGGCGCTCTACGAGCACGCGCTGGAGCGCATGGAAGGCCGACTGGCCGCCGGCGGCGCTCTCATGGCGGAGACGGGCGTACATACGGGACGCAGCCCCAAGGACAAATTCGTCGTACGCGACGAGACCACCGAAGGCGAGGTATGGTGGGACAATAACGGGGCCATCACCGAGGCCCAGTTCGACGTCCTCTACGAGGACTTCCTGAAAGAAGCCGAAGGCAAGACGCTGTTCGCGCAGGACCTTTATGGTGGCGCCGATCCGGCCTGCCGCATCAAGGTTCGCGTCTATACCGAGTATGCCTGGCACTCCTTGTTCATCCGCACCATGCTGCGCCGGCCCGAAATGGCCGAGCTCGCGGACTTCGTGCCCGAGATGACCATCATCGACCTGCCCAATTTCAAGGCCGATCCCGCCCGCCACGGCGTGCGCTCCGACACCATCATCGCCGTCAATTTCAAGCGCGGCATCGTGCTGATCGGCTCGTCGTCCTATGCGGGCGAGATGAAGAAGTCGGTCTTCACCTTCCTGAACTACCTGCTGCCGGCCAAGGGCGTCATGCCCATGCACTGCTCGGCGAACGTGGGCAAGGACGGCGACGTGGCGCTGTTCTTCGGCCTGTCCGGCACCGGCAAGACCACCCTTTCCGCCGATCCGAACCGCACCCTCCTGGGCGATGACGAGCACGGCTGGAGCAAGGACGGCGTCTTCAATTTCGAGGGCGGCTGCTACGCCAAGACCATCCGCCTCTCCAAGGAGGCCGAGCCCGAGATCTTCGCCGCCTCCGACCGCTTCGGCACGGTGCTGGAGAATGTCATCCTCGATCCCGTTACCCGCGTTCCGGACTTCGACGATGGCCGCCTGACGGAGAATACCCGCTCCGCCTATCCGCTGGACTTCATCCCCAATGCCAGCCCCACGGGCCGCGCGGGCCAGCCCAAGAACATCATCATGCTCACCGCCGATGCCTTCGGCGTGATGCCTCCCATCGCCAAGCTGACCCCGGCCCAGGCCATGTACCACTTCCTGTCCGGCTACACCGCCAAGGTGGCCGGCACGGAAAAGGGCGTGAAGGATCCGGAGGCCACTTTCTCCACCTGCTTCGGCGCCCCCTTCATGCCGCGCCACCCCTCCGTCTATGGCAACATGCTGCGCGACCTCATCGCCGAGCATGGCGTCGATTGCTGGCTGGTGAATACCGGCTGGACCGGCGGCAAGTACGGCGTCGGCCGCCGCATGCCCATCAAGGTCACCCGCACCCTGCTGGGCGCGGCGCTGGATGGCTCGCTGAAGGATGTGTCGTTCCGCACCGATCCCTATTTCGGCTTTGCGGTGCCCACCTCCGTGCCCGGCATCGAGCCCCACATCCTCTATCCGTCCAAGACCTGGGCTGATAAGGCGGAGTTCGACGTCACCGCGCGCAAGCTCGTCACCATGTTCCAGGAGAACTTCGCCAAGTTCGAGAAGCATGTGGACGCCGCCGTGCGCGAGGCCCAGCCGCAGGTCCGCCTCGCGGCGGAGTGAAAGCGAGGGCTACGGCCCTCAATCGTGTGTCTGAACAGGGCCGGCGGGGCACTCCCGCCGGCCTTCGCTTTTCTTGAGGCTGCGGGGGCATCGCATGACGGACCTTGTTTCCATCGAACAGGAGCAGCGCCTGGTGGTGCTGGCGCGCACGCTGGATGCCCCCTCCACCGAAGGCCAGCACGCCTTGGAGCGGGAGGCGGGCGAATGGGGAGATCTCGGCCCCACCTGCCTCGGCCGCTCGCTCTATCGCCATCATTCCATCTTCAAGAGCCAGTCGGACGCGCCCGTCTGGAGCCATGCGGAGTTCATCTATTTCCGCGACTTGGTCCCGGCCGAGGCCATCGCCCGGCTGGTTCTGGACCCGCCCCCGCCCGGCGTGCGGCTGCTGCGGGCCGAGCTTCTGGCGACGACACCCGGCGCCTTCCATTTCCCCAAGGGCTGGGCGGGATCGGCCGGCCGGCCGCACCGCAAGCCCTCCATCGAATATCTGGACGTGGACGTCGCCTTCCTCGCCGCCTACCGGGACATCATGCGGCGCTATATCGGCCCCGGCGCCGCGCGGCTGGTGGCGCTCGGTACGCTCGGCACCTTCCGGACGCTGGAGACGACCGCGGTTCTCTTTCAGGACCCGGCGCTTGGGACCACATGGAACCAGGTCCACCTCAGCGAGGTGGCAGCCGAGGGCTTTAAGGGCTTCGGCCAGGAGTTGGACGCCGTGCTGCGGGACATTTCCCCGGATGGCGGCTTCACGTCCCTGTTTGCCGAGCTCGCGCACATGCGCACCATTCCCCGCTGGACCTTGAATGACCCTGTGATTGAGGCGGATGCCGGGGTGGGCGCGTGGGCGGCAGGCCTCGCCCATCCGTGATCCTGCTTCCCAAACGTGACCTAAGCCTTTGGCGTGGAACCGAAACCAAAGCTTGGCGTTTGTCCGCCAATCGGGTCTGATCGGGTCAGCCGTTCCGGCCGCGAGACACGCGGCCGGAGACGGGCCGGCGGGGGCCAGACATCATGAGCGACCAAATGGGGGCGGCGCAGCGCGCATCGGCGCGGGCGCTGGGCGGGCTCAATTTCTTTCTCGCCGACGTGCGCGACGGGCTGGGGCCCTTTCTCGGCATCTTCCTCATCGGCCAGGGCTGGGCACCGGACCAGATCGGCTATGTGATGACCGCCGGCGGCCTTGCCGGCATGCTGGCGGCGGCGCCGCTTGGCGCGCTGGCGGATGCCACGGCCATGAAGCGCGCGCTCATCGCCGCGTGCGCGGTGGTGGTGATCCTCGCCTCGCTGGCTTTGCTCTATGTGCCCCACGGTCCCATGGTGGTGGCCTCCCAGATCCTCACCGGCCTTGCGGGCGCCGCCATCGGTCCGGCCATCGCCGCGCTCACCCTGGGGCTCGTCGGCCAGGATGGATTGCCGGCGCAGCTCGGCCGCAACGAGGCCTTCAACCATGGGGGCAACATGGTGGCCGCCTTCCTCGCCGGCTGGCTCGGCTATGCCTATGGGGTGGAGGCGGTGTTTTGGCTGATGATCGCCATGGCGGCGGGTTCCCTGCTGGCGCTGTCACGCATCGATCCGGCCCTCATCGACAATGACGTGGCACGGGGCCTTGAAAAGGGTGCGCAGGCCCATGGCGTGCCGGAGCCCAGCTTCCGCCTGCTGCTGAAATCCCGGCCCCTGGTGGCGGTGGGGCTCACCTTGCTGCTGTTTCACCTCGCCAATGCGGCCATGCTACCCTTGCTGGGGCAGGCGGTGGCGGCGCGCGGCAGCGCAGACCCGGCGGCCTACACGGCGGCCACCGTGGTGGTGGCGCAATTGACCATGATCCCCATGGCGCTCCTTGCCGCGCGGCTCGCGCACAGCCGGGGCTATGAGATCGTCTTCCTCATCGCGCTGCTCGCCTTGCCGGTGCGCGGGCTGGTGGCTGGCCTGTGGCCGGCGCTGCCCGCCCTTCTGCCCGTGCAGATCCTCGACGGCGTGGGCGCGGGCCTCATGGGCGTGGCGACACCGGGCATTGTCGCCCGCATCCTGCGTGGCACCGGCCATGTGAATGCGGGCCTCGGTGCGGTCATGACCATGCAAGGGGTTGGCGCGGCGCTCAGCCCCTCGCTCGCGGGCTTCATCGCGGTGGAATTCGGCTATGGCGCGGCCTTCTGTACGCTGGCCGGCGTCGCCAGCGGTGCGGTGGTGTTCTGGCTGGCCTGCATGCCCGCCGTGCGCCGGGCCGAGGGCGGCGTTGCCCCTGCGGCGCCCGCGTCGGGCGGGGCGTGAGCAGCCGTCAGACCCCATCACGTCCGTGCGCGGCCGCATTGTGGGGCGTGACTGGAACTGCTAAAAAGCGCCCATGATCAGGATCCGCGAAAATGGTCCGTGCCGCTCCCTGGAGGCGTATTGCGCCGCCGGGTCGTTCGCGCGCACCACCATGGAATTCGCGGCGGTGCCCGATCATGTCCGATTGCCGGGACGCTTTTTCGGCCGCTTCACGACGGCTGCGCTCGCCGCCCTTTAGCGCTGAGCCCCCCGTCCAAGCCGCCTTTTCTCGTCACCGACGTCGCCCGCTGCCCCTTCGCGCAGGCGGGTCCCGTTCCTCAGGACACAAAAAGCCATGAACGCCCCCAGCAGCGCCCCGCGCACCCTCTACGACAAGATCTTCGACGACCATGTGGTCGAACGCCAGGAAGACGGCACCTGCCTGCTCTATATTGATCGCCACCTCGTGCATGAGGTGACGAGCCCGCAGGCCTTCGAGGGGCTGCGCATGACCGGCCGCACGGTGCGCGCGCCGTCAAAGACGCTGGCCGTGGTGGACCATAACGTTCCCACCACCGACCGCACCTTGCCGAACCCGGACGAGGAGAGCGTGGCGCAGATCGCGGCTTTGGCCGAGAATGCCCGCGATTTCGGCATCGAATATTATGACGGCTTCGACCGCCGCCAGGGCATCGTGCATGTGGTCGGTCCCGAGCAGGGCTTCACGCTGCCCGGCACCACCATTGTGTGCGGCGACAGCCACACCTCCACCCATGGCGCCTTCGGCGCGCTGGCGCACGGCATCGGCACATCGGAGGTGGAGCACGTGCTCGCCACCCAGACGCTGATCCAGAAGAAGGCCAAGAACATGCGCGTCACCGTCGACGGGGTGCTCCCCGAAGGCGTGGGCGCCAAGGACGTTGTTCTGGCGATCATCGGCACCATCGGCACGGCCGGCGGCACCGGCTACGTGATCGAATATGCCGGCGACGTGTTCAAGGCCCTGTCCATGGAAGGGCGCATGACCGTGTGCAACATGTCCATCGAGGGCGGTGCGCGCGCGGGCATGGTGGCGCCCGACGAGAAGGCTTATGCCTATATCAAGGACCGGCCCAAGGCGCCGAAGGGCGCCGACTGGGATGCGGCCATGCGGTATTGGGACACCCTTATCACGGATGAGGGCGCCTATTTCGACACTGAGGTGCGGCTCGACGGCGCCAAGCTGCCGCCCATCGTCTCCTGGGGCACCAGCCCCGAGGACGTGATCTCCGTGGAAGGCTTCGTGCCCGATCCGGACCAGATCGCGGACGAGGCCAAGCGCGCCGCCAAGAAGCGGGCGCTCGCCTATATGGGCCTCACCGCCGGCACCAAAATCACCGATATCGCGCTCGACCGCGTGTTCATCGGCTCGTGCACCAATGGCCGCATCGAGGACCTGCGCCAGGCGGCGGCTGTGATCGCCGGGCACAAGGTCAACGCCAATGTGAACGCCATGGTGGTTCCCGGCTCCGGTCTCGTGAAGGCGCAGGCCGAGGCAGAGGGTCTCGACAAGATCTTCAAGGAAGCCGGCTTCGACTGGCGCGAGCCCGGCTGCTCCATGTGCCTAGCCATGAACGCCGACCGCCTCTCTCCCGAGGAGCGGTGCGCCTCCACCTCGAACCGCAATTTCGAGGGCCGCCAGGGCTTCAAGGGCCGCACGCACCTCGTCTCCCCCGCCATGGCGGCGGCGGCGGCCATTGCCGGCCGGTTCGTGGACGTGCGGGAGTGGCCGCGCGGCTGAGCGTGCGTCGCGCGCGGTTGTGCTGCGCGCGCCTCTTCGGAACCCCTCCGGTCCGCCGGAGGGGTTTTCTCGTCCGTCGGCGCCTGAGGCGCGCGGCGTCACAGAATGGCGATTGTTTCGATCGACGCGTGAATGTCACGCGGCTCTTGGGGCGCGAAATAAGCAGCAACGCCCAGAATGGTCACCAGACCCGCGGTGACCGCCAGCTTGCGCAGCATGGTCAGCCTCCTCACATGTAGTGAAAGCGTAACGAGCCGCCTTGGTTAATGGTTCCTTAAATGCACGGTGCTCACAGGACCTTGATCATCGCCTCTTGTTGGAAGGTGCCGCATGTCTGACGCCGATCAAGCCGCGATCGAACTGACGGAGGCCGAGGTGCAGGCGGCGCTCGATTGGAGCCCGCGCGCGGCGCCCTCGCTGGCGGATTTCGAGGTGATCGCGGACGAGGCCTTCGCGCGCCTTCCGGAGGACTTCCGGCGCCTGTGCGCGGGGGTCATCATCAAGGTGGACGACTTCCCCACCGAAGACGTGCTCGACGAAATGGAAGCGGAGACCCCCTTCGACCTGCTCGGCCTGTTCCAGGGCATCGGCCTGGCGCAGGACGCCGCCGTCACCGAGACCGGGCGCATGCCCAACCTCATCCACCTCTATCGTCGGCCCATCCTCGATTATTGGGCCGAGCACGAGGACAGCCTCGGCGCCGTCATCACCCATGTGCTCGTGCATGAGATCGGCCACCATTTCGGCCTGTCGGACGAGGACATGGAGCGCATCGAGGCGGAGGCCTTGGACGAGTAAAGCCTCTGCGCGCGCCGGAAAATGGGGTGGCGTGAGCGGGAAGGGCCAAGACAGAAGGGGCGCATTCCGCCGCTTTCACGAGCCAGTGGAACACCTTAGCAGCTGGGGCGGGCGGTCCGTTCCCGCCCGCAGCGTCATGCCGCATGGCGACAATCTCCCGCTAGATTAGAACGAATAAAAACTATAGCTTCGCAGGAGATGTCTTGAAATGGTCGGCTCCATCCAGGCCACGCGCTATTCCATGCCCATGCGCGCCATCCACTGGCTCACGGTCCTGGTGGTCCTGACCACCTATGGCCTCACCTATGTGGTCGACCTGTTCGCCCGCGGCACGCCGGAGCGTGCCACCACCTGGTGGCTGCACATCTCCTTCGGCTGCGTGTTGATCCTCCTGGTGGCCGCGCGCTTCGTCGCCCGCTTCACCAGCACCGTGCCGCCCGTCTCGCCGGCCCTGTCGCGGCCGGTGTCCATCGCTTCCCATGCGGTGCACGGGCTGCTTTATCTGCTGCTGGTCGCCGTGCCGGCCCTTGGCGTGCTGAGCGCCTTCACCGATGGCAAGGCCATCACCTTGTTCGGCCTCATTGACATCGCTTCGCCGCTGACCGCCGACAAGACCCTCGCGCACCAGATGGAGGACATCCACGGCTTGATGGCCGACAGCCTTCTCATCCTCGCCGGCCTCCATGCGGCGGCGGCGCTATGGCACCATTTCGTGCAGAAGGACGACGTGCTGCGGCGCATGCTGCCCGGCCACTGAAAGTGACCGGCGCCTTTTCCGCGCTTGGTTTGGCACCAGGGATGATGGGGATGTACGGCAACGGAAGCCAGAGCGGCTGAGTTTGGGTAGCCGCTGTGCAGCGTACGTTCCGCTGCCTTAGAACCAGAAGCGCGAAAAGTGGCTGTTCGCAGCCCACTCCGCCCAATCCAGGCTTGTCCCCCGTGGGCAAGCCTGGGTGGGAGGCGTCTCAGCGCTGAAGCATGGCCTGCAATTCCATTTCCCAGCCTTCCTCGAAGCGCGCTCGCGAATAAAGCGCCGCCGTGGCGGGGCCATTTGCGGCCAATGCCGCTGCGCTGTCCGGGTCCTTCAGGCAGTCGAGTACATCCTGCGCCACGCCGGTCAGGTCGGGAGAGGACCGGACGAGACAATTGACACCGCGGCGCATATATTCCCGCCCGCCGAAGCCGTCGAAGCCAAGCACGGTCAGGCTCATCGCCATGGCTTCCAAAGGCACCAGCCCGAAGCCCTCGCACACGGATAAGGTGATCAAGTGGCGCCGCTCTGCGATTTTAGCGAACAAGGCTCGTTGCTTGTACTCTCCCGACCATAGCATCGATCCATCCCAGTCAATCCCCGCGGCGGCCAACGGATCGATATTGCTGATCTCTTGCCGCAACCGCTTGAGCAATGCCAGTTGCGTCTGCCCATCGCCTTTGAGGTAGAACCAGATCGAGTTGGCCGGCCTGCTCCACCACGGTTCCTGAGGCATATGGTCGGTTGTTATGAACGGGTTGATGATCGGGGCTTCGAGCCCGTAGACATTCGCGAGGAAATCGCGGGTGAAGCCACCTACGGCAATGTGCCGGTCGAACCACAAATCCAGCGTCCGGAACGAGCTGAAGCCTTGCACATACATCAGCTTGCGGCAGTGGTGGCTCAGCCCCACCAAGCCGTCCGAAAACGACGGATTGCAGATGAAAATATCCTGAGGCCGTAAGATCGTGGCCAGTTCCTCGCGCGTTACACATTCAAAATGGTCAGGATAGTCGAATACTGAGTTGCCAGCGGTCTCATTTTCCCAAGTCACGGCATAGCATGACAGCCCAAGCCTTTGCTTGGCAACGCGGCCGATTTCATAGGCCATATGCGTCCCGCCGGCCGCGATGTACGCGCCCATTACGAAAACCCGAGGGTCATCACCTGGCTCGGGGCCAGCCGAACGGGGCACCCGGCTTGGCTCGTCGATGACAGAGCTTCCAGCAACGGCGGTCTTCGACGGCAGGAGCGCTGGCCAACGTTGCCGGAAGTCCGGATAGAACTCCTCTATCAGGGGCAGAATAGGCAGGAGACGTGCGGCAAGCCGGGGAAAATCCACCCCTTTGTACCGTTCCAGCGGATCGTAGGCAGAGTGTTCTGGGACAGGAACCGGTAAAGCGCACACCTGCGCAAGAGCCTTTTGCGGATCTGCGACAAGGTCCTCATACCGAATGATCCTGTCCATCCCGAGCGAAAGATAAGTTCGCATCTGGAACGCGAGCAATTCGACTTGGCGGTCCAGCGGATCGTCGATGCTATCCAGCCGCGCCTTGAGATTGTCTGGCGCAAAGCTCTCCAGCATTGGCATGCGACCGCGCTGGACGGGCATGTCGACGGTTTGCCACGCGGCCATCACGGCAAGGGGGTCGCGAATGATTGCGAAAAGAGGGACACGGGTCATGAGCAGATCGGCCAGGGCGGTGAATTCGGCCGGATGCTTGACCACCAAGGCGAAATCGTCGCTCAGTGGCTTGTTGAACGTAAGGGGACCGCGCTGTTCCAGAACGCGCCGCAGGCGCCCGCTGTCTTGCGGTGGCTCCACCCAGTTTTCCGGGATCTTCCCGTCAACGTGCTTTGTGATCAGCGCCCCCCGCGCCAGCGCCGTGGCGCGGTATTCGCGCATCAAGCCGATGATCTGTTCCACCGCATGCTTCCGGTCCCATTCCCGCGATAGCCCGAAAGGCTCTGCAAGAGCGATGACGTTCGGCTGGTGATTCATCATGAATGTAGCCAGCGTCGTCCCGCTCCGTGGCATTCCCGTTATAAGAACATTAGTCATGATGGGGGCCCTGGCCTCTACACTACAGTCACAAAAATCCGGTTATGCTTCAGTGGTCAAGATGATATGACTGATCTTATGGTCCGCAGTGTTTTTCAGTAAGGGCTTTGCAGGATGTCTTGGCGAAAAAATGCGTCGGACGCGGTCTTTTCTGTGGAAGGGAGTTCTGGCTCCGAAAAAGCGGTGATTGCCTTTGCCGGAGTACAGGCGATGTTTGACGGGATCGAACCGCAAGAGTTTGCCAAGACATTGAATAGTGCTGCCGGCGGTGCCTGCCAGTGGCCGGTGGCGTTTGTGCGGGAACGGCCAGCGTTATGGTGCAACAGCTTGGACGAAACCATGCTCGCACCTTTCCTGACCGCACACTACAATCGCACCATCGTTACGCTGGGCAACAGCATGGGCGGCTTCGCTGCCATCCTGTTCGGCGGGCTGCTACCCGGTGTGCGCCGCTCCATTTCGTTTTGCCCGCAATTTTCGGTCCATCCTGCCCATTGTCCGTGGGAGAGCCGCTGGCGCGAGCAAACCCGGGAGATTGACCACTGGCGATTCGAGACATGTCTTCCCGGTCCGGCCCCGGATGCGGCGCTCCCGCTTGACCATGTGGTTTTTTGCGGCGCCGATGTTCCTGACGATGTGCGCCATGCCGAAATGATCCTGAACCATGCATCGGGCCGTGCCGCGGCCTTTGTCGTTGATGGTTGCGGCCACGATGTTGCGAGGACGTTGAAGCGGCAGGGCGTGCTCGTGCCGTTGCTGGGCCTTCTCATCGACAAGCTGGCCGCCCCGGTCGAAATTGCCACTTTTCTGCGTCAGCAGGGCATCCTGTTCGATCAGCTGTCGCTCGGACACCACCCGGGCGATGCGGCTGTGGCCGGAGAAAGTTAGGTTAGGACGAGCGATTGTCTCCGCGCCGCCATGGGGCCACCCGCCGCGCGTATCTGAAAGTGATGCGCCGCTATCCAGCGGGCTTCAGGCAGGCGAAAAGTGCTCAGGGCTTGTAGGGATTTGGAGCGCCCGCTTGGCCGGGATGTCCCTCTCACTCAGGACGGATCGCTGTGTGGGGACTGGCGGGCCGGCCCGGCCGCCGAAGCGTCCTCTCGTCCCGAATCCGAAGACCTGATGGCGCAATGGCCGCACCCGGCGATTGAACCTTGCTCGCGCAGGCTCTAAGAACTGCTCCAAAGGGCCCACCGGCCGCAAGGGAGCCGCCCGGAACATGGAAAAGTTCACTGTCCTCGAAGGCGTTGCCGCGCCGCTGAAGCTGGTCAATGTCGACACCGACATGATCATCCCCAAGCAGTATCTGAAGACCATCAAGCGCACCGGCCTCGGCAAGGGCCTGTTCTCCGAGATGCGCTATAACGAGGATGGCACCGAGAATCCCGACTTCATCCTCAACCAGAGCGCCTACCGCAACGCCAAGGTGCTGGTGGCCGGGGACAATTTTGGCTGCGGCTCGTCCCGTGAGCATGCCCCCTGGGCGCTTCTGGACTTCGGCATCCGCTGCGTGATCTCCACCAGCTTCGCCGACATTTTCTACAACAACTGCTTCAAGAACGGCATCCTGCCCATCGTGGTGAGCCCGGAAGACCTGGACAAGCTGTTCGACGACGCCGAGCGCGGCGCCAACGCCACCTTGACCGTGGACCTGGAAGCCCAGGAAATCCGCGGCCCCGACGGCGGCGCCATCACGTTCGAGATCGACCCCTTCCGCAAACGCTGCCTGCTGGAGGGCCTGGACGATATCGGCCTGACGCTGGAGAAGGAAACCAGCATCACCCGCTTCGAAGGCACCCGCAGCCAGACCCAGCCCTGGCTGTGAGACGCCGATCCGGCGCCGCTCGCGCTGCCGGAACCGGAAAAAAGTTCAGGAAAATGACGCAAGGTCAGATGGGCGCCACTTCGGCGCCCATTTTTTTTGCCATTTGCCGAAACGAAAATCTCCCGTCCTTCCAAGCCTTTCGCCTAGACTGTCGTGCGGCTGAAAAGGAATGGGGCGATCCTGCCGCTCACGCCATGCAACACCACACTCCGGAGTAGCCCGTGCCGCATCATTCACCGCTGGTCGCCACCATCGTGGGCGCCATTGTCCTGGCGTTCCTTCTCGGTGCCCTGGCGCAGCGGCTGAAACTGTCGCCCCTCGTGGGCTATCTGATTGCCGGCGTGCTTTGCGGCCCCTTCACCCCCGGCTTCACGGCGGACCCCGACCTGGCGCTCGAACTGGCCGAGATCGGCGTCATCCTGCTGATGTTCGGCGTCGGCCTGCATTTCTCCCTGGCCGACCTGCTGTCGGTGAAAGCCATCGCCATTCCCGGCGCGGTGGTGCAGATCGCGGTGGCCACGGTGCTCGGGATCGGTCTCGCGCATCTTCTGGGCTGGAGTTTTGGTGGCGGCCTCGTCTTCGGCCTCGCCCTTTCCGTCGCGAGCACGGTGGTGCTGCTGCGGGCGCTCCAGGAGCGGCGCATCCTGGAGAGCGAGCAGGGCCGTGTGGCGGTGGGCTGGCTGATCGTGGAGGACCTCGCCATGGTCCTCGCCTTGGTGCTGCTGCCGGCGCTCTCCGAGGCCCTGGGCGGGCGCCCTGCGACCGCCACGGCCACCACGGCGCTGGTGGGGGGCGATGCCGGCATTGCCGTCACGCTGGCCATCACGCTCGGCAAGGTGGTTGCCTTCATCGCCCTGATGCTGATTGTCGGCCGGCGCGTCATTCCCTGGGTGCTGCACTGGGTGGCCCATCGCGGTTCGCGCGAATTGTTCCGGCTGGCGGTGCTGGCCATCGCGCTGGGCGTCGCCTTCGGCTCGGCCATGCTGTTTGACGTGTCTTTCGCGCTCGGCGCCTTCTTCGCCGGTATGGTGCTCTCCGAATCCCCCTTGTCCCAGCGGGCGGCAGAAGAGACGCTGCCGCTGCGCGACGCCTTCGCGGTGATGTTCTTCGTCTCCGTGGGCATGCTGGTGGACCCGTCCATCATCTGGAAACACCCGCTGGAACTCATCGCCACGCTGCTGATCGTGGTGGTGGGCAAGTCGATGGCCGCCTTCGCGCTGGTGCGCCTGTTCGGCTATGGCAACGCCACGGCGCTGACCATCTCCGCAAGTCTCGCGCAGGTGGGCGAGTTCTCCTTCATCCTGGCGGCGCTCGGGGTGAGCCTCGACCTGCTGCCGGCGGAAGGGCGCGACCTGATCCTGGCGGCGGCGATCTTCTCCATCGTTCTCAATCCCTTCTTCTTCCTGGCCATCGACAAGCTGCGGCCCTACCTCGTGAAGGCGGCGCCCACCCCCGAGGCCGCCAAGGTTCCCGCCTTGCCGCAGACGGAGAAGACCGAGCACACCATCCTGGTGGGATATGGCCGTGTCGGCCGCCTGGTTGCGGCGGGCCTGGAGACGGCCGGCACGCCCTTCGTGGTCATCGAGGACCAGGAGGACGCCGTGGAGAGCTTGAAGAAGGCGGGCATCGAGGTGGTCAACGCCAACGCCGCCGCGCTGGAGGCCCTGGTGGCCGCCAACATCGCCCACGCCAAGCGGTTGATCCTTGCCATTCCGGACGGCTTTGCAGCCGTCGGCGTGCTCAAGAAGGCGCGAACCCTCAACCCGAAGCTCGACATCATCGCCCGCGCCCATTCGGATGCGGAGGTGGAGCGCCTGAAGCAAGGCGGTGCCAGTTTCATCATCATGGGCGAGCGGGAAGTGGCGCGCGGCATGCTCGGCCACGTCTTCGGCCTCGACAAGAAAGCCACGTCTGACGCCGCGTCGGGGGCGGCCGCCGAGGTCCAGACGGAGGAGGCGGCCAAGGACGCCGCCACCCGGGCCATTGATGCGGTGGAGGTGCCCCTTGCAGGCGATTCCGCCCCGGATCTGCTGGCTCCGGGCACGGCCTTGCCCGATCTCGGCGACGTGCTGACGTCCACCTCCGACACCGTGCTCACCCGTGAGGCGGCCGTGGAGGGGGGAGCGAAAGTCGTGGTGGCAGAACAGTTCCCGCAGGATCAGCCAGCATCCGAGGCGGTGCCCGAGCCGTCCAAGCCCGCCGCCTGAGGCGGAAGGAAACCCGTGGGCACACGCCTTCACCGTTGACGTGCGGGCCGCCTCCCCCTATAAGCCCGACCCGAACTCGGGCGGCTTCGGCTCCCGGGAGCCAGACCTTATTTTCGAGTTGAGCTCGAATGAGGTGGCGGGCGATACGGTCGCCGGCCAGGGTTTCCCGGATTGCAGTCGGCGTCGCCAAAACCCCGGAGACAAGTACCGTGAAGCGCACCTATCAACCGAGCAAGCTCGTGCGCAAGCGTCGGCACGGCTTTCGTGCGCGCATGGCGACCCGCAACGGCCGTAAGATCATCGCTGCCCGCCGGAGCCACGGCCGCAAGCGCCTGTCCGCGTGAGGCATGCCCCTGGCGGAGTCGCGTCCCGTGGATCGCCTCCGCCAAAGGCGTGATTTCCTGGCGGCAGCCAAGGCTGAGAAGGCCGGCGTCGCCTCGTTCCTTTTGCAGGGACGCAATCGTCGTGGCGAGGATGCCGTGCGCCTTGGCCTGACGGTCACCAAGAAAATCGGCAACGCCGTGGTGCGCAACCGCATCCGTCGGCGTCTGCGGGCGGCGGCAGGGGAAGTCCTGCCCGCCCACGGCCGGGCCGGCTATGATTATGTCCTGGTCGCGCGCCCGCATGCTCTGCATGCGCCCTTCTCGGATCTCACCCGCGATCTCGAGCGCGCCATTGCCCGCCTGCACGGCGCGCCCTCGAAAAAGCCCAAAGACACGTCCGCCCCCGCCAACGGAGGCCGCCCGGCATGACCGACAATCGCAACATGTTCATCGCCATCGGCCTGTCGCTGGCGATCCTCCTCGGCTGGCAATATTTCTTCGGCATCCCGCAGGCGGAGAAGCAGCGCCAGCTGGCCGAGCAGCAGCGCCAGACCCAGCAGGCCCCGGCCCAGCCCGGCAGCAACACCCCAGCGCCCAGCGCCGAAGGTGGTGCCAGCGTGCCCGGCGGCACCGCCGCCCAAAGCCCGGCGAAAGGCCTGACCCGCGCCCAGGCGCTCGCCGCCTCGCCGCGCGTCGCCATCGAGACCCCCCGGGTCTCCGGCTCCATCAATCTGCGCGGTGGACGCGCCGACGACCTTTCACTGAACGATTATCGCGAGACGGTGGCCCCCGACAGCCCGAATATCGTGCTGCTGGAGCCCTCGGGCGCTCCCAATCCCTTCTATGCGGAATTCGGCTGGACCAGCGCGCCCGGCGCCAACCTGAAGCTGCCCGGCCCCGATACGGTGTGGACCGCCGGCAGCCAGAAGCTGACCCCGGCCGCGCCGCTGGTGCTGACCTACGACAATGGCGAAGGGCTCGTCTTCAAGCGCACCTTCACCATTGACGACGAATACATGTTCACGGTGAAGGACGAGGTCGAGAACAAGGGCGCCGCCCCTGTGACCCTCTATCCCTATGCCCTCGTCTCCCGTCACGGCCTGCCGCACACCGCCGGCTTCTACATCCTGCATGAGGGCCTGATCGGCGTGCTCGGCGATGCCGGCCTCCAGGAAGTGACCTACGCCAAGATGGAGGACAACCAGCCGCGCACCTTCAAGGCGACCGGCGGCTGGCTGGGCATCACCGACAAATACTGGGCCGCGACCGTGATCCCCGATCAGGCGACGGCGGTGGATGCGCGCTTCTCCTCCTCCACCCAGGCGGGCGTGCGCACCTTCCAGGCGGATTATCTCGCCGCTGGCAAGACGGTGGCCCCCGGCGCCACCGAGGCCTCCCAGGCGCGCCTGTTCGCCGGCGCCAAGGTGGTCTCCGTGGTGGATGGCTATCAGCGCCAGTACCAGATCGACCGCTTCGACCTGCTCATCGACTGGGGCTGGTTCTATTTCATCACCAAGCCGCTCTTCATCGTCATCGACTGGATCTATCGCGTCGTCGGCAATTTCGGCGTGGCCATCCTGATCGTGACCGTGGCGCTCAAAGCCCTGTTCTTCCCGCTGGCCAACAAGTCCTACGCCTCCATGGCGAAGATGAAGGCCCTGCAGCCGGAGCAGCAGGCCATCCGCGAGCGCTACAAGGACGACCGCACCAAGCAGCAGCAGGCGGTGATGGAGCTGTACAAGAAGGAGAAGGTGAACCCGATCGCGGGCTGCCTTCCCATCCTGGTGCAGATCCCGGTCTTCTTCGCGCTCTACAAGGTGCTGTTCGTGACCATCGAGATGCGGCACGCGCCCTTCTTCGGCTGGATCCACGATCTGTCCGCGCCCGATCCGACGACCATCTTCAACCTGTTCGGCCTCATTCCCTGGGACCCGTCCACCGTTCCCGTCATTGGCACCTACCTGATGCTCGGCGCCTGGCCGCTCATCATGGGCGTGACCATGTGGGTGCAGATGAAGCTGAATCCGGCCCCGCCGGACCCGACCCAGCAGATGATCTTCAATTATATGCCGATCATCTTCACCTTCATGCTGGCCCATTTCGCGGCGGGCCTTGTGATCTACTGGGCCTGGAACAACACGCTCTCGGTGATCCAGCAGTCGGTCATCATGAAGCGCCACGGTGTGAAGATCGAACTCTTCGATAACCTCAAGGCGGCGTTCAAGAAAAAGCCCAAGGCCAACGCCAAGAGCTGAGGCCGCGACCGGCCCCCCGGGCGATGACAGAGCCATCGGGACGGCGCCTTCGGGCGCCGTTCTGCGTTTCAGAGCCGCGCCTGCGGGCAGCGGCGGACCCTTGCGCCAGGCGCGCCTTGAGCCGATAAGCGAAAAATGAGCACGAACGCAGGCGAGACCGCCGAAGACAATCCCTTTATCGAACCCGGCCGGCTGCTGTTCGCGGCGGAGTGGAACTTCATCACCGCCGCGCCGACGGTGGAGACGCTGCCCCCCATGACGGGGCTGGAGATCGCCCTCGCCGGCCGCTCCAATGTGGGCAAGTCCAGCCTCGTCAACGCGCTCACCGGCCGCAAGACGCTGGCGCGCACCTCGGTGACGCCCGGCCGCACGCAGGAGCTGATCTTCTTCCGGGTGGACCCGCGGCTGACCCTGGTGGACATGCCCGGCTACGGCTTCGCCAAGGCGCCCAAGGAGAAGGTGGACGCCTGGACCAATACCATCCGCGCCTATCTGCGCGGGCGGGTCAATCTGGCGCGGGTGTTCGTGCTCATCGATTCCCGCCACGGCATCAAGCCGGTAGACGAGGAGATCCTCGATCTCCTGGACAAGGCGGCGGTGTCCTACGCCATCGTGCTGACCAAGGCCGACCAGGTGAAGCCCACCGAGCTGAAGGCTCGCCTCGTGGAGACGCAGGAGCGCATCCGCAAGCGGCCGGCGGCCTATCCGGTCATCTTCCCCACCTCCAGCCAGACCGGCGCGGGCCTCGCCGAGCTGAGGGGGGCTGTGGCCCAATTGATGGCTGAGCGCGGCATCGCCTGAGGCGGGAGGGCTCGCGCAGCCTCTAGGGGGTTCTCCGGGGGCGTGCGGCAGGAGCGTCCGGGGAAGGGCTCACCTTAGGGGCAGGGGGACGGTTTCCACAATTCGGCCACTTGTGTCACCGGCGGGCGCCGGTTGGCAACTCACGCCCGATCTCCGGCGAGAGGCCTTCATGGCGTAGCGCACGCGCGGGGGCTGTGGGGAGACGGCCTTGCCGCGGGCGCTGTACGCCAGGCGTGGCCGATGCCCACTGCGGTCGCCGCGCGGCCAGGCGATGGTCGTCGACGGTCAGCACGCAAGAGGTCAGGCGCCGGGAGGGGGAGGGGGGTGACGCACCCCAATGGGCGGCCTGTCCCGGATCCGCAGACGGCGGCGCGTTCAACGCAGGCCTGTCTTGTGCGCACCCCCGGCGGTGGGATGCGTTCGCATGACAGGCGCACTTGCGGGGCGGGTGCGTCGGGAGGGGTGAGGGGGCCCGGGCGAGGCCGGCCCGTTCGGGTCGACCCGCCATACCATGGCAAGAGGGGCCGGGCGAAGACAGTCCGCGCGACCGGCCACCCGTGCCTCAGCGCCTCTTGCGCTCGTCCTGAATCAGGGCTTCCGTCGCCGCAATGGCTCCCTCCAGCTCGGAAATCTTCCGCAGGGCGCCGTCGGAGGGAACAGTGGTGGCCTGTGCCGCGGCGAGCAGCAGGTCACGCTGGGCGTTCTTCAGTCGTTCGAGGAGACCCTTCAGGTCAGCCTCTGTCTGTTGAGCCATTATGGGTTTTGCTCCGTGCTGAAAGACAAGGCGGCGCCGCCCTGACAACGCCGGACATGTCGACTGGGAGAGCGCGATGGGTTCCACGAAGACACAGGCACTTCATTGGGAGCCATGGCGCGCTCGCTGATAAAAGTTCAATCCAAACTGCGCCGGCCCAACCGCCGCGTCCGTGTGCGATAAGCCCGTATCCGCCTCATCGGCCAAGGCTCGTGTATAAACCATCCAGGCGAACCATTCCGGCAAAATCACCCACCGACCAGCCTGCGAGAGAAAGTCCAGGCCGATGTCCCGCGACGTGCCGCAGCCGAGCGCCCCCTCATCACGCTCCGTGATGTACCCGCCAGATCGAAGCCGATTTCACGTCCAACATGCCCGGCGTCGGGCGGTGCTGGCTTCTGGCGGCCTTGTCACGACATGCCCCGATTCCCCGTTCATCCAACCGGGGACAGAGACAACCCGCAACAACGGGAATGCGAAGACACCACAAGGTTTGGCACAAAGGCGTTGGCACCAATTCCGGGCACCCCGTCTGGGCGCTAATCTTGGCACACGAAGGCCCGGCGCCGTAGCGAACACCCGGACATCCGGCGATGCATCGGTTTGCCCGCAGCGATCCGCAGAGGAAGCCCCACACACTTCCTTCGGACACACCCGCTCGGCACCGGGTGCGCAAACCTCCGCGCGGCTGACCCACGGTCAAGGGCGCAGTCATGGCATGACGGGCGGAAGAGGGTGTCTTCCGCCCGTCAGCCTTTATCTCGTCAAGAAGCGGATCAGTCCGCGACTTCGATGCCGCGCGCCTCGGGACCCTTGGGACCCTGGCCGACCTGCACCACGACGCGCTGGCCTTCGCTGAGGTCGGACAGGCCGGAACGGGACACCACGGTCACGTGGACGAACACGTCCTTGCCGCCGCCTTCAACCGCGATGAAGCCGAACCCCTTGTCGGGGTTGTACCACTTCACGGTGCCGACGCGCTCCTCGGTGGGGCCGGAGGCCGCACGGGGACCACCAGCGCCGCCGCCGAAGCCGCCCGAACGGGGGGCGCCGCCGAAGCCGCCGGGAGCCCGGCGCGGGGGAGCCGCTTCCGCCGTGGAGGTGTCCACGTCGAGAACTTCGGTGACCTGACGGCCCTTCTGGCCCTGGCCCACGCGCACGGAGAGCTTGGAGCCGGGGGGAACGCTTTCCTGGCCAGCGGCCTCAAGGGCGCGGGCATGCAGGAACACGTCGCCGGAGCCGTCGGAGAGTTCGACGAATCCGAAGCCCTTTTCAGGGTTGAACCACTTCACAGTCGCGTCGATCGGCGGGCCGGACGGCGCGGGCGAGCTGAAGCTGCTGCTCGGCGAGGAAAACGCGCGCTCTCCTCCAAAACCACGGTCACGCGGCGGTGCAAAGTCGTCATCAAATCCGCGACGGCGCGGCTCTCGGAAGTCTCGGTTACGGCTCATGTGTATTTCCGTTGAGGTCAGGTCGCCAATCTTGGCCAGGGCCATCCACTTGCTGAACTTGTTTGCGTTTTTGATACTCACATCCTCAGACGACCCAACAGAAGTCCTGACGACACGCTCAAGTCAGCCACCCGCGTCTTGCCTTTCAGCCTACTGGACACACCCACCTGCCACGCGAGCCAAACGGAATACGCGTAGCAGATCGGCATTTATGACAGTAACACACATCTGTGACGTTTTGGTACATGAATTGTTGGCTCTTCAGGAGCAAGCTTCATGGCGGGGGCCGGGGCTATGATCCCCGGCGGGGTCTTGTCCCCGCATTCTGTCGAAGCGCAGGGGGTCATGCATGGCTGATCTGGCCGGCCTCTCACCACATCGGGGGCGCGCGCCGCGGCGCGACGGGCTGCTGCCGAAGATTGTCACGACCTTCCGCCAAGGCTATGGATTCAAGGACTTGCGGGCGGATGCGGTGTCCGGCCTCACGGTCGCCATCGTCGCCTTGCCGCTGGCCATGGCGCTCGCCATCGCCTCCGGCACGGGGCCGGAGAAGGGGCTCGTCACCGTGGTGGTGGCCGGCTTCCTCATTTCGGCGCTGGGTGGCAGCCGCTACCAGATTGGCGGTCCCACCGGCGCCTTCGTGGTGGTTGTCGCGCATGTGATCGCCCAGCACGGCTATGACGGCCTCCTGCTCGCCACCCTCATGGCCGGCCTCATGCTGCTGGTGGCAGGCGTCCTGAAGGTGGGCACCTTCATGCGCTACATCCCCGAGCCTGTGGTCACCGGTTTCACCGCCGGCATCGCCGTTATCATCTTTTCCAGCCAGGTGAAGGACTTTTTCGGCCTGTCCATCGCCCATTTGCCGGCCGAGTTCCTCGGCCAGTGGGAGGCGCTCCTCGCCGGCGCCTCCAGCCTGTCGCCGGTCACCACGGCGGTGTCCGCGGGTGCCCTGGCGCTCATCCTGGTGCTGCGGAAGATCGCGCCCAAGGCGCCGGGCTTCCTCATCGCCGTGCTCCTGGGCGCGGTGCTGGTAACCGCCTTCCACCTGCCGGTGGCCACCATCGGCTCGCGTTTCGGTGCCCTTTCGGCCGGCCTGCCGGCCCCCGCCTTTCCTGTTGTGACGCTTGAGCGCCTCTCCGACCTGCTGCCGAGCGCCATCACCATCGCCTTTCTGGCGGGCGTCGAAAGCCTGCTCTCCGCCGTGGTGGCCGATGGCATGACCGGCGGGCGGCACCGACCCAATGCGGAACTGGTGGCCCAGGGTGTCGCCAACACCGCCTCCGCCCTGTTCGGCGGCCTGCCTGCCACCGGCGCCATCGCCCGCACCGCCACCAATATCCGCGCCGGCGCCCGCTCGCCCATGTCCGGGGTGCTGCATGCGGTGTTCGTGCTGGCGGTGATGCTCGTTCTGGCGCCGTTCGCGGTCTATATTCCGCTGGCGAGCCTGGCGGCCATTCTCATGGTGGTGGCCTGGAACATGAGCGAGATGGACAAGATGCGCCATCTCATGAGCGCCCCCATGGGCGATCGGATCCTGCTGCTCTCCACCTTCTTCCTTACTGTGGTGGTGGACCTGACCGTGGCCATTGGCGTGGGCGTGGTTCTGGCGGCGGTCATCTTCATGCATCGCATGGCGGAGGCCTCGTCCGTCGCCCATTTGCCCGACACCGATGAGACCGATTCCCGCGCCTTGCTGCCGCCGGGGGTGGAGGCGTTCGATGTGTCCGGCCCGCTTTTCTTCGGCGCCGCCGCGCGCCTGTCCGAAGTCCTCGACCAGATCGGCCAGCCCCCTCGCGCCTTCATCCTGCGCATGGAGGATGTGCCGCTCATCGACGCCACCGGTGCCGGCGCCATCGCCGATTTCGTCCGCCGCTGCCGCAATGGCGGCACGCGTGTGATTCTGTGCGGCCTCAGGCCTCAGACCGCCCGCGTGCTCAGCCAGATGGGGCTGAAGCCAGAGCCGCCCGCCATCCTGTGGGTGGACAGTTTCGAGGAGGCGCTGCACGCATCCGCCGCCGATCCGGCCACGCCGTCCATCGCCTGAGGGAGACTTATGGCGCACGCCCCCCATCACGCCGCCACCGCCGCGCCCCTCCATGACGGCACGCCGATCCCGGCGCCCACTTCGCGGGAGATGCTGGAGCTTCTGGCCACGCGCCGCTCGCTGCCGCTGCGGGCGCTGGTCGCGCCCGGCCCGAGCGCGGCGGAACTGGACACCATGCTCGCCATTGCCGCCCGCGTGCCGGATCATGGCCGCCTCGTGCCGTGGCGCTTTATCGTGCTGGAGGGGGAGGCCCGCGCCGAGGCGGGGCGGCGGTTCGATGCGCTCTACAAGGCGCAGAACCCCGATCTGCCGGACGCCAAGGCGCAGATGTGGCGGGATTACATGATGCGCGCGCCGGTGACGGTGGTGGCCGTGAGCCGGCCCGATCCCGCCGCCAAGGTGCCGGAATTCAACCAGGTGCTCTCCGCGGGCGCGGCCTGCATGAACCTGATCGCGGCGGCCACCGCCATGGGCTACGCCGCCCACTGGCTGCTGAAATGGCCGGGGCGGGACCCTGAGGCGGCGGCGCTTCTGGGCGTTCTGCCGTCCGAGCGGGTGGCGGGCTTCCTGCATCTGGGGAGCCCGGCGGACGTGGTGGCTGACCGCCCTCGGCCGGACATGGCAGCCATCGTCACGCGTTGGAGCCCCTAGAGCATGCGCCGATCAGCCTGCACCGCAGGCTGATCGGATCGCGCATTCTCTATCAATAAGTTAGAGGGCGATTCACCGATCAGATTGGTTCAATCTGATCGGATCGCGCTCTAGAGCCGGATCCGGGCACATTAAATCACATGGCGATCCGATGGGCTCGGTGAATCCGTCTCTATTCAATGAGTTGGAGGGCTGTTCACCGTCCAGTCGGCTCGCGCTCTAGGAGCCTGCTTGGACATTCGGGTTTGGGGAACATCGCTGTGCGGGTGGTTGTGATTCAAGCTCTGGATGTGGACGCCAGAGCACATCAGGCTACAGATCCCAAGAACGTGTCTGCTCTGACAATCCACAAGCCTCGCGACAGGACCGCTGACTAACATCGCCCGAACATGAAACGTGCGTTTCAGCTCTGGTCTGCGGCCGCGGGGTGCCTATCGATGAAAAAGCTGCTCTTCGTCATTCCCCCCTATTTCAACGCGGCGGACTATCTCGACAAGACGCGTGCAGCTGTTCTTCCTGCTTTCACCATTCCCTATGGCATCCTGTCCATGGAAGCCTATCTGACCAGGCATTGCGAACGCCTTGGCGGCCTGCAACTGCTTGACCTCAATCTGACGCTGAAGCGGCTCGTGGAAGAGCGGTCGGTGGACTCCTATGAAGCGGTCTTTCGCGCGGAGGTGACGGCCGTTCTCAAGGCGTTCAAGCCGGATATCGTAGGTGTGTCCGCGCTGTTCAACTCCTCTTTCGACTACATCCAGAGCCTGGTGAAGGCGGTGAAGGATTTCGATCCTAACACCTTGACCATTGCCGGCGGCGGGTTGCCGTCGGCCGCCTATAAGCTGATGCTGGAGCAGTGCCCTGATCTCGATGCCATCTGCAAAGGCGAGGGCGAACTGCCGCTGAAGGAGTTGATCGATTCCCCCGATCCCGACGCGGTGATCGCCAATCACAAGTCCTGGGTCAGCCGCACGTCTGCGGCGGCCGGCAAGATACCGGAGCATACGTTCATCACCAATCTCGATGACATTCCGCAGATGAACTACGCGATGCTCAATCTCGATCATTATAACAATCGCGGAATCGACAAGCGTTATACCGATCAGCCCAAGCGCGAGATGGCCATCCATACGTCGCGCGGATGCCCGTTCCTGTGCGTGTTCTGCTCCAATCCGGCGTTGCATGGCCGCGACGTGCGTTTCATGTCCATCGAGCGGATTATTCAAGACGTTACGCGCATGCGTGACGAGTTCGGCATGACCGTGTTGATGGTGGAAGACGATCACTTCTTCCACGACCGTGACCGCGCCAAGCGGTTGTTGCGTGAACTGGCGAGCCTGGGCATCCGCCTGGAATTTCCCAACGGCGTGGCGGTCTATGCCATCGACGAGGAAGTGGCGGAATTGTTCGCCAGTGCTGGCGTGTCCGCCGTGGCGCTGGCGGTGGAATCGGGTTCTGACCATGTGCTCAATAACATCATCAAGAAGCCTCTAAAGAAGAAGCTGATCCGGCCTGCGGTCGAGGCGTTGCGCAAATTCAACGTGCGCTCGCATGTATTCATTGTTGTCGGTCTGCCCGGCGAACAGGATGAGCATCGCCAGGAGACGCTAGAGATGTTAATCGAGAATGGGTTTGATTGGGTTCACGTCTTTCTGGCGATCCCAATTTTCGGAAGTCGCTTGTATGACATTTGCGTCGAAAATGGCTATATCGAAAATACCAACAATGCCAACTTCGTCGCCACCAAGTCGGTCATCCGCTCGCCGGGCGTCGATCCGGAAAGATTGGAGAAGTATGCGTACGAGACGCAGTTGCGGGTAAATTTCGTTGAAAACTACAACATGAAAATCGGTCGCTACGACGTGGCGTTACATTATCTGAAGAATGTCGTTATCAAGTATCCAGATCACGCCTTTGGTCATCTTTACATGTCTTTGTGCTACAAGGGACTGGAAGAGGCAGATCTGGCTGCGCATCACGCAGCCGAGGCGCTCGAGGTGTTCGCAAGGGATGCCTGGTGGCGCGAGCTGGCGCATCGGTATGATGTCGACTATCTCAGCATGTTGAATGGGTGTGGCATTCCTGGCCACAGTCCGGCTTCCGTTGGCGCGGCCGCGTGCTGACATACTGCGTTGAGAGTCCATACGTTTCTTAAGAGCCGGATCCGTTCACGGTGAATCGCCCGGCCGCTCGACCCTTTCGGGACGGGCTCTTAAGAAACCGGCGCGCGCAAGGTCAGTTTGCGAGCTTGGCCTCGGCAATGGCCGCCATGCGGCCATAGCGGTAGGTGCCGTAGATGGCGACCACCGAGAACAGGGCCATCAGCACGTATTCGCCGATATCGCCCAGGTTGAACAGGCCACCCACCGCCCAGCCGGCGGCGAGCGCGGTCGCCACGGCTTGCAGAGCCACGAACAGCGTCGCGCTGGCCACCGTCAACATATGTTTGCGGCCTGTGCGTGCGTTCCCTGCCATGTCCTGTCCTCTCCCGTCGCGCGGCCTCCGCCTGCGACGCCACACCTATCCGATCGCCCCGGTAAGGCCGGGGGCGTTTGCCGCCGGACACTGCGCCGCAACGGCCGGCGGGTCAAGCGCGGCGGCGGGCGCCTTGCCCGCGCGGGACTGCTATAGAAGCGCAGAACGCGCCCCGCCGCGCGAATCGACCTGTTTCGGAGATCCCTGCACATGACCCATGAGAGCACCCGCGCCGGGCGCGGCATGGTCGCCACCCCCCATCATCTCGCCACGCAGGCGGGCAAGCAGATCCTCGCGGAGGGGGGTAATGCGGTGGAGGCGGCGCTGGCGGCGGCGGCGGCCATCGCGGTGGTCTATCCGCACATGAATCATGTGGGTGGCGACGGCTTCTGGCTCATCCGCGAGCCTTCCGGCCGCGTGCGCTATATCGAGGCCTGCGGCTTTGCCGGCGCCAAGGCCACCATCGCCCATTATCGCGACCTCGGCCACGACACCATTCCCTTCCGGGGGCCTCTGGCGGCGCTCACCGTGCCCGGCGCGGTGGGTGGCTGGGCGCTCGCCCATGAGGCGGCGCGGGCCTTCGGCGGCAAGCTGGGGCTCCGCGAACTCCTGGAGCCTGCCATCCGCCACGCCCGCGCCGGCGTGCCGGTGACGCGCTCTCAGGTGGAATTGACCGCATCCCGTCGGGCGGAGCTGGAGCCGTCCCCCGGCTTTGCCCGCACCTTCCTGCCCGGCGGCAAGGTGCCGGAACTCGGGCAGGTGCTGGTGCAGCCGGGCCTGGCCGAGATGCTGGAGCATCTGGTGAGCGCGGGGCTCGACGATTTCTATCGCGGCGATGTGGGCCGCGAGATTGCCGGCGACCTGGAGCGCATCGGCAGCCCGGTGACCCGCGCGGATCTTGAACGCTACCGGGCGGTCACCCGCGCCCCGCTCCAGGTGAAGCTGAAGGCTGGCACCGTCTATAACGCGCCCCCGCCCACCCAGGGCCTCGCCTCTCTCATCATTCTCGGCCTGTTCGACCGCCTGAACGTCCGCGCGCCGGAGGGCTTCGACCATGTGCACGGGCTGGTGGAAGCCACCAAGCGCGCCTTCCTCGTGCGCGACACCGTGGTGCGGGACCATGACCTGCTGGCCGAGGACGTGACGCGCTATCTCGATCCCGCCTTCCTCGACCCGGAAGCCGCCCGGATCGACATGAAGCGCGCGCTGCCCTGGCCGCAGCCGGCGGCCCATGGCGACACCATCTGGCTCGGCGCGGCCGATGCCTCGGGGCTGGCGGTGTCCTATATCCAGTCCATCTATTTCGAGTTCGGTTCGGGCTGCGTGCTGCCGGCCACCGGCGTGCTGATGCAGAACCGGGGCGCCTCCTTCTCGCTGAACGCGAAGGCGGTGAACCCGCTCACCCCCGGCCGGCGGCCCTTCCACACCCTCAATCCCGCGCTCGCCGATCTCGCGGACGGGCGGATCATGGCCTATGGCACCATGGGCGGGGAGGGCCAGCCGCAAACGCAGGCGGCCGTCTTCACCCGCCACGTGCTGTTCCGCGAGCCTTTGGGCGAGGCCATCGCCGCGCCGCGTTGGCTGCTGGGTCGGACCTGGGGCTCCACCCACAACAATCTGCGGCTGGAAAACCGCTTCGACGAGAGCCTGGTGCGCGCCCTCGTCTCCGCCGGGCATGACCTGGAGGTGCTCCCGGAGGCCTTCTCCGACACCATGGGCCATGCGGGCGCGGTCATCCTGCATCCCAAGGGGGGCCTGGAAGGCGCCCATGATCCGCGCGCCGATGGCGGGGCCGACGGCATTTGAGGCGCAAGCGCCTCAGACCTTCTCGCCGATGCAGAAGGTGCGCGCGTCCGGGGTCCAGGTGCCGACCCCGGCCGCCACCAGATTTTTCATGATGCGGCAGACATAACGCTTCTGGGCCGGCGTGTTCTTGGGGCCGGCATTGTAGCGGGCAAGCGCCATGGTCCAGGTGCCGTGGCGCTTCTTCAGGACCTGAAGGAACCGGGCCGCCTGCTCCACGTTCAGGCGCGGATCGAAGATCTCCTCCACCGTCCTGAATTCCTGCTTGTGCCAGTAATAGTTGACCTGCATGCAACCGATGTCGATGAGGTCGACGCCCCGGCTGCGGGCCTCATGGAACAGGCGCAGCGCATCCGCGAGGTTGGATGAGACATGCCCCTTGCCCTCCATGTAGAGGGTGTAAGGCTGGAGAAAGCCGCCATAGCCGCTCTCCGTCAGGCCCACCGCATAGAGAATGGGCAGGGGCACGTCATACTTCACCGAGGCGCGCGCCAGTTCCCGCTCGCACACATTGGGCGGGCCGCCGCGTGCGGGGCCGGCGGAGGCGGGGCTAGCCGTCCAGCAGGCCACCATCAAGGCCGCCGTCCAGGCGAAGATCAAAGCCGGCATCGCGCGCGCCGCCGCGCCCAGGATTGCGGGAGCCTTGGTCGTCATGTCGTCCCTCATTGCGTCTTGAGCCGTCCTGGGAGCCGCCTTGCTGACGGTCTCCTTGCGGATCGCCCCGGCGGTCATCGCCGGGGGAAGCCTGTGTGGAGCGCAGGTCGGGACCCGCTCCGGAGCCGATGGCGGAGCCATCCGGGCCGGACACCTCCATCCGGTCCTCGCTGCAGCCAAATTCCCGCAGGATGCCGGCGAGCTGCGCCTTGTCCTGCTGAAGCAGGGCGGCTGTCCCGGCATCGGAGGCGCGCACCCTTACCTCAAGCCCGTCGGACGTGAGGCGCAGGCGCACCGTCACCTTGCCGAGGCCCTCGGGCGAAAGGGCGATCTCCATGATGCGGACGGGATCGCCGGGGCGCGGGGGGGCGGTGAGGTCGATGCCCGCATTGGTCCGCACCAGGCGGCTTGCGGCCTCCGAAATGGCGACGGCCACCGCAGCCGTCGCGGGCGGGGCGGCGGAGGGCATGGGGGTGCCCGTGGGGGCGGCGGAACCCGCAGCCCCCCGTCCTGCGCCGGTTTCTATGGGCACGGAGGCGGCGCGTTCGTCGCGCCGCTCATCGCGGCTGGATGAACGTTCGCCGCCCGCCCGGGCAACCGGGCTCGGCTCGAAGGGGGTGGTTCCCGGAGTGGCCTCGGGCGCCTTCACGCTGCCGGATGTGCTGGCCGCCGCAGGCTCGGCGCGCCGGGCGGGGCGATCCGGCGTGGACAGGGCCGCGAGGACGGCGGTGTCCGCGTCAGTGGCGGCGGGGGACTGGCCCGTATGGAGAACGTCCGACGTGGCGGGCGCGGGTTGCGGCGGGGCAGTCACCACAGGGGCGCGAATGGGGGCGGCGGGCGCCGCCGCCGGGTTGGGTTGCGCGGTCCCGCCAGTGGCCACATCCGGCGTGCGCGTCGGGGCGCTGAAGGGCTCGGCCCCCATCTCGGCCCGCTGTGCGGGGGCGTTGGCGGGGGCGTCGGCGGGGCGCGAGGCCAAAGAGGGGAAGCCGTCCGTTCCGGACAAGCCGGGGCCGGCGGCAAGCGGCCGGGCCCCGCCCCTCGTCTCCACAGCCGGGATGATCCTGGCGGTATCGGCACCGGCCGTCGCGGGCGGTGCGGCAGCGGGAGCGGAGGTGCTCACCAGGGAGCGGATGGGCGCGAAATGGGTCTGCACGTCCAGAACTTTCGCCACCAGACGCGGGGCATCCTGCGTTATGTCCTCTTGCGCATCCTGGGGCGCGGCCCCTGCGTGGGGGGCGCCGGCATGGGGATCGGGCGCGGGATCATGGGGCGATGTTCCACCGGTCCGGCCCGCGGAGGGCGGGGCGAGGCAGACCATCTGCGCCACCGTGCCGGTAGCATCCCATCCCGCCGCAGCGCTTCCTGCGGCATCTGTCCCCGACCGATCCTCGGCTGCATCCATTCCGGGCGCGTCCGTCCGGTCGAGACCGGTGTCGCCAGGCTCTGCCACGTCGGCGAGGGGCGATGCGCCAAGGGCGCAGGACGGGGAGAGGCGCTCAAGGTCCAAAGACATACGACCGGCGTCCGCGGCCGCACCGGCTTCGGCCTGCAGCGCGCGAGCCGCGGTCGGCAAGGGCGCCATGGCGGGACGCGCCACCTCCTGCGCCATTCCGCCGGAACGGGTGAGCGCGCGGGCGATGAGGCGGGACAGGTCGGTGCCCCCCTCCGCCGGCTCGGCCGGGGCAGCGGGACTGCCGGGCGCCGCCTGGGCGGCCCCCCCGGCTTCTTCCGTGGGGCGCTGGTCCGTCGGAGACTGCCCGCCGGCGCCGCGCCCCATTTCGTCGAGCAGGCCGGAGAAGGGATTTCCGGCGCGGGCGCCGTCGCCTTCGTCCGGCGGCCGGGTGTCGTTGGCTGGGATGGGAAGGGTGGTGAAGCGGGCGTCCAGCGGCATCATCGGGGGGCCTCCTTCAGCAGGGCGTCCACGGCTTCGAGTTTCGCCCGTGCCCCCTTCACGGCGTCCGTCTCCTCCGTCTGCGGCGCGGGGGCGGCCGGAGGGGAGGCGGAGGGCGCCGGAGCGGTCGTGGATGCGGCAACGGGAATGGCGGGCGGGCTTGCCGGCGCGGCCACAGGCATGGTGACCGGCGCAGCCACGGGAACGGGTGCGGGCGCCGCGGCGGGGACGGCTTGGACGCTGACGCGGGAGGCATCGCGCACCGTTCCGGCGGCTTCGCGGGCCGCATCCAGCAGGGCGATATCGGAGGGGTCGAGCCGGCTGCGGTCCACCGCGGCCAGCGTCTTGAGGGCGGCCGCATAGCCACTGGCGGAGGCGGCGGTAGCCGCCGCGCCATAGAGACGCGCGCGTTCCGCATCAAGGCTCGCCGGCGGGGCGAGCGCCAGGGTGCGCTCCGCGCAGAGGGCGGCGGCGGTCGTCCGGCCCTGGGTGAGGGCAGCGCGCGCGATGAGCAGGTAGATGTCCCGACGGCCCTCAGGCTCGATGGGCTTGAGCATCTCGTCCAGCCGGCCGAACTGGGCGGGATCATTGACAAAGGGCATGCGGGTGAGCGCCGCCGCGAAGCGCTGGCGGAAATTGCCCGCATAGACCGAATGGCGGAAGCGGAACAGATATTGCCGGGTCAGCCGCTGGAACCGGGAAATGTCCGCGCTCTGGCTCTCCACCAGGATCTGGCGGCGCAGTGCCGCCTCCTCCACCAGCGTGCCCGGCAGGAGGAGGCGAGCGAGGTCCAGGAGGTCGGAGGCCTTGGCCGGGTCCTGGCGCACCACCAGGGCGGCCTGGGCCAGCGCGATCTGGCCGCCAAGCACATTGGGTTGGGCACGGGCATCCACCTCCCCGAGGAAGCGCAGGGCTTCCTCACCGCGCCCTTCCGCATAGGCCAGGATGCCCCGCAGCATGCGGATGTCGCCCGCCGGAGCCGGCTCGCGGTCGAGGATCTTGCGCAGCACGCCGGGCGTGCCGCCGCTGAGGAAATAGACCGCCAGGGCCCGCGCATTGCGCTCGTCCTGCCAGACCTCCTGGGGGAAGCCCGCATAGGCGGCATCGATCTGGGAAATCAGGTCCCGCTGGGCCGGCAGGCCCTCGCTGGTGCCGGCGGCAAGCCGGTCTTGGAGCCGCTGGAGGCGGCGCAGGAGGTCCACGGGGCGCGTGTCGCGCGGCGGCTCATGGGCGGCGGTGCCGTGGCTATCGCCGTGGCCGGTGGCTGCCGGGGCGTGATCCTGCGCGTGCGCGGCCTCTTGCTCCGGCGCCTGCCCATCGGCGTGGGCCGGGTCCACCTGGCCCTCGGGGTGCGACTGGCTCTCGGGGTGGGACTGGCTCTCGGGGTGGGACTCACCGGCCGCTTGGGGTTGCTCGTGTGCCAGCGCGCCGGGCGCGGGTGGCGTCGATGGCGCGGCGGCGGGCTGGGCCGCGGGCGGGGCGGCTTGGGGAGCCTCTGCCGGGGCGGGCGTCGCGGGGGAAAGGGGAACGCTCGGCGCCACGGGCGCGGCGAGCGCGGAAGGGAACATGGCCGCTTGCAGCGCGCCCATGGTGCCGGCGGCGGCCGGCGGGCTGGGCGCAGGAAGGGCAGCGCTCGGCGGCGGGAAGGCGTTCACCGCCGCATCGAACATGCCGGGGGCCAGCCCCTCGCCATCCGCCTCCGCGTCGAACACGGCGCGGCCGGCCAATTCCGGGGCGGGGGCTGCAGGGGGCGGGGACGTGACGGCCCCGGGGGCATCCGCCGGGCGGGGACGGGGGAAGGGGATGGCAAGGGGGGCCGCGAGCGCCGTGGTCGCCGGGCGTTCGGACGTGCCGGGCGCCTGCGCGGCCGGTGCGGCAGGTGCCGCGTCCCGGGGCAATGCCGCCGGGCGTGCGGGCGTGGCCGGGCTGGCCGCGGGCACGGCTGCGGGTGCGCCCTTCGGGCTCTCGCCGGCGGCGCGCATGCCACCCCACGGATCCGCCTCCGTGGCTCCCGCCGCCTGGGGGACCAGAGCAAGGGCGGTGGCAAAGGCGGCGGCGCGGGCGATCGCCCCCAGCGTCGGGGTGAGGAGGATGCGGTCCCTCATGACGGGCTCCGCAGCAGGATCTCGATGCGCCGGTTCTGGGCCGCGTTCGGGTCGGTGGTGTTCTTCAGCTCCCGGTCGGCGAGGCCCTCGATCTTGATCACGCGCTTCTCGTCGAGGCCGCCGCGCACCAGCATGTAGTGGGCCATGTGGGCGCGGGCGGTGGAGAGGCGCCAATTGTCATAGGTGTCGGAGCGGAACGGGCGCGCGTCGGTGTGGCCGCGCACCACGATTTCGCCAGGGCGCGCGGCGAGGATCTGGGCGATCTTCGCCATCATGCGCACCACCCGCCCGTCGGGAACCGCCGAGCCCACCGGGAACATGGAGAAGTCGGTGTCGTCGGTGAGATTGACGATCAATCCCTCCTTGGTGAGGCGCACATCCACGCGCGGCGCGCCGGGCCCCGTCATGGTGTCCTTCACCGCCTGCTGAACGGCCTGCTGCACCGCCTGGAGCTGGGCCTGGGCCGGCGTCTGGCCGGCCGAGCCGCCTTGGCCGCCGCCGGTTCCGGCCACGGCGCCGCCGGGCTGGAGCCCCGCTTGTCCCGCCTTCTGGGCAAGGTCGGTCTTGCCGTCGAGGCGGCCGGTATCGCCTTTTGCTTGATCTCCCTTGGCCTGGTCGCCTTTGGCGGCATCGCCCTGGCCGGGAATCTGGCGCGCGGCGGCGGCATCTGGCTTGCCGCCTGGGCTCGGCATGGTGATGCGGGCGGGCTTGCCGCCTTCCTCGGAGCGCGGCTTGCGGCCCTGGCTCATCTGCCAATAGGTGGGGTCGAAGGGATCGCGCACCGTGTCGCCGAAGGCATTGCCCTGCGCGCCCACCTCGCCGATGGCGGCGTCCGGCGTCGCGCCCGGCGTGGGATCGGCATCGCCAGCCAGCTTGTCGAGGAGAGCATAGGGGTCCTGGAACGCGGTGCGCTCCTTGTCGCCCTGCTGGCGGTCGGCGCCGGCGCCGGTCTTCTCGCCCACGGTGTTCTTCAGCGCCGAGGACTTGTCGCCATTGGATGACGTGCCCTTGGCCTCGGTATCCTCGGGATCGTTGAGGCCGTTCACGTCGGTGACCGAAGAGGCGAGGTCCACGGGGTTGAAGTATTGGGCGATGGCCTTGCGCACGTCCTTGTCGGTGACGTTGATGAGCCACATGATGAGGAAGAAGGCCATCATGGCGGTCATGAAGTCCGCATGCGCCACCTTCCAGGCGCTGGAATGGGCCTCGTGCTCCTCGTCTTCGTGGCGCTTGATGATGATGATCTCGCCGTGGCCTTCCTTTTCGGACATGCCTGTCTCCTCAGTCCGAAAGGCCGGCGAGCCGGTCGCGCCAAGCCTGGAGCTGGGTCTCGATGACCGCGCCGTCGGCTTCGATGCGCACTTCCGGAGTGTTGCCGGGGGTGAAGGTGATGCCGCTCGCCGCGCCGAGGCGGGTGCCGAGCGCATCGAGCAGATCCTGCGGGCCGGTGATCTGGATGGCGCCCGAACCAAGCGCCATCTGATGCTTCACCAGGCTGTCCAATTCCCGCAGCGCCTGGTCGCGGACCCGTTCGGTGACGAACGGCGCCAGAATGGGTGCTAGGGCGTCGGACAATTGGGTGCCGAAACCGTCCAAGGCGGATCGGAAGCCATCCGCGAGGCGGTCGGCCTGCTCTGCCGTCCAGTCCGCGCGCACGGCGGCGATGCGGGACTCGGCGGCGCTCTGGTCCTGCGCGCGCGCAGCTTCCAGGGCGGCGATGGCGGCCTGCGCCTGCTCCTGGGCTTCGCGCCGGGCCTCGGTGCGGGCGAGCTCTACCGCGCGGGCGAGATCGTCCTGGGAGAAGCGCACGTCCGGGCGGGGGCGTTCGGGGATTGCCGGCGGGCGCACCGCGGGGGGCGAGGCAGCCGGCTTTTCCGCCGGCGAGGCGGGGCGGGCCGAGAGGGTTGGCCCCAGCGGGCCGAAATGGGGCAAGTGGCGGGACAGCGCGTGCATGGATCAGGCCCTCGCTTCCTGGTTCAGCCACTGGCGCAGGATCGCAGCCGCCTGCTCCTCGTCGAACTCGACGATCTGCTCCAGGCGCTTCTGCGGGTTGCGATACATCTGGCCGGTGAGGTTCTCGATCAGGTTCAAGGTGGAGCCGGCGATGGGACCGGCGGGCTCCTCCTCGGCCGGCGGGCCGGCGAGCGCCGGAGCGCCGGGCTGGGCGGCCAGCATGGTGGCCTCGATCTCGCGCGCCTCCAGCTCGGCGATCTCCTGCTCGCGCGGCCGCTCCAGGATGGAGCGCACGGCGGGGCGCAGGCCGAACCAGATCAGCAGGCCAGCGACGATGAGGATGGTCACCGCGTTGATGAGGGTACCGGCCTGGCGCAGCAGCAGCTCGGTCCAGGGCAAGGCGGGCACGGCCTCCATGTCGCGCCCGCCATTGGCGAACGCAACCGCCGCCACCTTCAGCTTGTCGCCGCGCTCCTTGTCGAAGCCGGCGGCGGAGGCGACCAGCTGCTCCACCTCAAAGAGCTGCTGCTCCACAGGAATGGTTTCCCCGCCCTGCGGATTGGCGGCGGTGAGCCGGTCCTTGTTCAGCAGCACCGCGATGGACAGGTTCTGCACCGCATAGGCGTCACGCACGGTCTGGACGGTGCGCGAGGAGATCTCGAAATTGGTCAGCTCCTCGCGGCGCTGGTTGTTCTCGTTGGAATCGTTGCCACCTTCCGGGGGCGCCTGGCCACCGGGAATGTTCTGCTGCACCGAGGCGTTGGGCTGCTTGGTGCGGTTCTGGGACTGGCCCTGCTCCTTCACCGCGCGCACCGAGCGCTCCACCTTGGAGGCGGGGTCGAACACGGTCTCGTTGGTGGTGACCTTGTCGGTGTTGAGGCGCGAGGAGACCGACACCTCGAAATTGCCGATGCCCAGATAGGGGATGAGGGTGCGGCGGATCTTCTCCTCGGTCTCCCGGTTCACCTGGCTCTGCAGCATGGCCTTCTTGCCAGCGGCGGCATTGGCGCCGTCCTCGCTGGAGCCGAGCACCGCGCCCTCGGTGTTGAGGACGGTGACATTGTCGAGCTTCATGCCGGGGATGGCGGCGGCCACCAGGTGGCGGATGGCGGCGGCGGACGAGGTGTCGTCGGCATTCTCGGTGCGGATGACGACCGAGGCGGAGGCGCCCTGCTGGTCGCGCCGGAAGGAGCCGCGGTCCGGCAGCACGATGTGGACGCGCGCCGCCTTGATGCCCTTCATGGTCTGGATGGTGCGGGCGATCTCGCCTTCCAGCGCGCGCACCCGCGTCACTTCCTGCATGAAGGAGGTGAGGCCGAACGAGCGCATGTCATTGAACAGCTCGTAGCCGGTATTGGCGCTCTGGGGCAGGCCCTTCACCGCCAGCAGCATGCGGGCGCGGGCAGTGTCGGAATGGGCGACGAGGACCGAGGTGCCGTCGGCATTCACGTCAAAGGAAATGCCGGCATCCTTCAGCGCGCCGCCGATGCGGCCCACGTCCTCGCGGTTGAGGTTGGCATAGAGCGTCTCGCGCTCCGGCTGGCTGAGATAATAGGCGCCCAGCGCGATGGCGGCCACCACGGTGGCGCCGATCAGGCCCAGCGCGATCAGGCGGCGGGCGCCCAGATTGCGCAGATTGGCAAGGATGGCTTCTAACTGCATGCGGCCGATCATCGGCGGGTCACTCGCGATTGCGGCCCGTCCCCGCACGCGCTGGCGCTGCGGGAAGGGAACGGGGACATTCGGGTCCGGCACACGCGGGTCCTTGCGGTTCCGCGCTCATGTGCCTTGGCGCAATCTCGGCAGCCAACCTTGCCTGGGCGTTGCAGGGGCCTTGAAACACAAAAGCCACGCTCCGAGGGGGGCGGAGCGTGGCCAGTTGGCCGCACGGGGGCGGCTGACCCAACAGGAACTCAAAAGAACAGATACTCAAGCAGATGCCCGCCCCGGCGCCGGCCGGGACGGGCTTTCTTCACCGATCAACGGAACAGCGTCATCACGTTCTGCGTGGAGTTGTTCGCGATCGACAGCGACTGCACCGCCAGCTGCTGCTGCGTCTGGAGCGCCTTCAGCTTGGTGGATTCCTCTTCCATGTTGGCATCGACCAGAGAGCCGATGGACGACGTATTGAGGTCGATCAGGCTCTGGGCGAAGGTCTGCTGGGACCCAAGCCGGGTGGAAGTGGTGCCGAGCGTGGTGGCGCCGTTCTGCAGCTGCTGCATGGTGGCGTCGACGATCTTCACATAGGCCTGGATCTTCGCCAGGTCCGCGTCGGTGTTGCCGAGCGTGGACACATCGAAGTCGGCGATCGATTCGGTACCGGTCGTGGCGGTGCCGCCGATGGCGAACTTGGTATCCATGAAGCCCTTCAGGCTGCCGGCCGCGGTGTCAACGGCGACGGTGGCGCCGCCGGTGATGTTGGCCGCAGTGGCGACAGCGGTGACCGCGGTATCGATGGTCGTGCTGGTGCCCGTCGAGGTGCCGGCGGTGGCGGCGTCATAGATGGCGAAGCTGCCGGTGTCGATGGCGGTCGAGCCCACGGTCACGGTGCTGCCGGTCCGCGAGAACGAGGACAGCAGGTTCTTGGTGCCGTTGAAGCCGGTGGCGCTCGAATCCACGGACAGCCAGTTGCTGCCGTTCATCACCGTGTTGTCCGCAGTGGTCTTGATCTCGCTCACATAGGAGGAGATTTCGGTCTGCAGCTTGGCGCGGTCGACGTTCGGCGAGAGGGCCGCGGTGAGATTGTTCTTGATCTTGGACAGCGAGGAGATCACGGCGTTCACGCCGGAGCTGGCCGCATCCACCGAGTTCTTGTCCAGGCTCATGGCATCCTTCACCGCGCCGAGCGCCCCGTTGTCGGAGGTGAGCGTGGTGGCGATGGACCAATAAGCCGCGCCATCGGAAGCGGAGTTGATGCGCTTGCCGGTGGAGACATGATTGTTGGTGGTGTCGAGCGAGCTGTTGATCGTCCGCAGAGTCTGCAGGGCGACCATGGCTGAGGTGTTGGTGATCAGGCTGGTCATGATGAATGTCCCTCGTTCGAGAAAGTGACGTTTGTCAGGGACATGCCGGGCTTCCACCGGCATGGCAGGGCGGCATCATGCCTTTGTGGGCCGTCCCTTGCGGGTCCGGCACGCTGCCCTTTCGAGCAGTCAACCTGCCATGGACATCATCATGGGCCGACAAGCTTGCGCGAGGCTTGCGCGCGCCCCGCGGGAAGCCCGGACAGAAAACGCCGCCCGCCGGAGGTCCGGGGGCGGCGTTGGAACGGGGCAGCTTCAGCGGGTTCAGAGGAAAGAGCGCACCAGCCCGCCCACCAGCAGGTTCCAGCCGTCGATCAGGATGAAGAACAAGATCTTGAACGGCAAGGCGATGACGGCGGGGGGCATCATCATCATGCCCATGGACATGACCAGGGTCGCCACCACCATGTCGATGATGAGGAAGGGCAGCACGATCAGGAAGCCGATCTCGAAGCCCCGCCGCAGCTCGGAGATCATGAAAGCGGGGATGAGCACGCGCATCTCCACTTTCTCCGCCTTGTCCGGCTGGGCCGGGGCCGGCACTGTGGGGGCCTTGCCGTCCCGGGTGCCGGGGGTCTTCAGCGCGTCGTTCATCTCGGCGAACAGGCGCAAATCCTTGTCGCGCACCTGGGAGAGCATGAAGTCGCGGAAGGGATCGGCGATGCGCTCCACCGCCTCCTGCTCGGTGATCTCGCCGGCGGTGAGCGGGCGCAGGCCGTTCTGCCACGCCCGGTCGAGGGTCGGACCCATCACGTAGAAGGTCATGAACAGGGACAGGCTCACCAGCACCAGGTTCGCCGGCGTCGTCTGCAGGCCGATGCCGGAGCGCAGGAACGAGAAGGCAATGATGAAGCGGGTGAAGCTCGTCATCATGATGAGCAGGCCCGGCGCCACCGACAGCACGGTGAGCACGCCCAGCATCTGGATGATGCGGCCGGAGGTGGAGCCGTCGCCCGCCGGCATGAACTGGTCGAGGCTCGGCATCTGCGCCATGGCGGGGCCGGAGGCGGCCAGCAGCAGACTGGCGGCAAGCAGGGCACGAGCGGTTCCCGATCCGGCGCGCGGCGTCCGCCCGGCGCGGCGCGCGAGAAGGGCGGCCATCACTGCACCACCAGGGTTTCGAGCACCAGTTCCTTGACCTTGCCGTGGCCGCGCACCTGGGCGCGTTCGTTGAGATCCTCGCGCAGGTGCTGGAGCGCGCTCGGCCCTTCCAGCTGGCTCAGCGAAATGGTGCGCATATAGGCCATGATGTCCTCGCGCACCTCCGCGGCGGTGGCCGCCGGATTGGGCAGGACGCCATTCTTGTAGATGAGCGCGCCCTCGATGCGCACGAAGGTGCTGGAGGGGGCGGCGAGGTTGACCACCACGGGCTTGAGGTCCTGGACCCCCAGGTCGCCCTCGAAATTGAGCGGCTTCTCCTCCTTCTTGGGCGGCTCGGCAGCGATGCGGGCTTCCACCACATGCTCCACCGTGCCGGCCATCTTGTAGCCGAGGCCGCCCCCGCCAGCGCCCGCCAGAAGGGTCAGAATCAGGACGGCGATGAACGCGCCGCCGCCTTTCTTGGGGGCCTCGCCCTCCGTCTGCGGCTTTGCCGCCTTCTCCTTGGCCATGTCGCGCCTCCCGGTCAGAACGGCACGACGAGGTCATAGATGCGCTGGCCCCAGGCGGGCTGCTGCATGTCCATGGACCGCCCGCGCCCGCCATAGGAGATGCGCGCCTCGGCGATCTTGTCATAGGGAATGATGTTGTTGGCCGACACATCCAGCGGATTGACGATGCCGCCGATATTGAGGACGCGCACCTCGTAGTTCACCAGGATCTCCTGCGAACCGGAGATGACCAGATTGCCGTTGGGCAGCACCTCGGTGACCACCACGGCGATGGACAGCCGCAGCTTCTCGGACCGGTCGATGGTGCCCTTTCCCTTGGTGCTGGTGTCGGAATTGATGTCCAGATTGCCCGACAGCGCGCCCGCATTCACGCCCTTGCCGAAGCCGCCCATGTCGAGGCCGGCATCGACCCCGAGGCCGGTCTTGGCCTTGCGGGAGCGATCGGTGGCATTGTCGAACTGGGCCTTGTCGTCGATGGCGATGGACACGCGGATCACGTCGCCCACCTTGGAGGCGCGCAGGTCCCGATACATGCTCTGGGAATTGGCGAGGTCGTAGGTGGAGCGGAAAGTCTTCTGCTCCGGCTTCTGGAACGCCACCGGCACCGGCTGGCGCGTGGTGTCGAGCCCGTTGCCCACGGGGGTCAAAGCCGGGCCGAAGGCGAGACTGTCATAGCTGGTCTGACAGCCCGCGAGCGCGAGGGCGAGGGGCAGGGCGGCGAGCAGGGCAGAGGGGCGCATCAACTGGCCCTCCCATCAAGGGTGCGGCGGGAAATGCCCACCATGGTGGCAGTCAGGCGGGCGGCGCGCGCCGGGTCCATCTCGTTGAGAATGGCGCTGGCAACGCGGGGAGAGAGCTTGGAGAGCACGGCGGCGGCGGCATCCTCGCTCATGGCGGTGAGCTGGGCGGCGGCGGCATCCGGGCGCATCTGGGACATGACCTGGACGAGGGTCTCGTCCGCCTTCTTGAGGAAGGCCTCGCGGCGCTGGAGCCAGTCCTGGTACTCGGTGCGCTTGGCCTCGAGCTGGGCGATGCGCTCCTGGATCTGCTTCTCCATGGCCGCCAGGGCCTCCTTCTGGCGCACATAGCGCGCATCGGCGGCGGCATTCACGATGGAGCTGCAATATTGGAGGGCGTTCTCATTGTCCGGCGCACCGATGGCCACCGGCGTCGCCTGGACCGGCGCCGACTGCTCGCTCGGGGGCGCATAGGCGGCGGGGCTTGCGGTTCCGGGCGCGCCGGCCGGCGCGGGCGGAATGGCCATGGCGGCGGCCGTGGCCACGGGAGCGGCTGCGGCCGGAGGCGGGGCTGCCGGCCGCGCCGGGGGCAGGGTGCGCGGCACCGCGGTCGCGGCGCCAGGAACGCTCTGTGCCATCTGCGCGGCTTGCGCGGCCTGCTGGGCCTGCACGACAGAGGGCTGGATGTTCATGGGAGCCACCCGCGTGGGCGGGGGCGCAGTTTGGGCCAGGGCGTTGCTGCCGAACGTGAGCGGCAGGGCCGCGAGCACACACGCAAGGGACGCGCCGAGGGCCATCTTGCGCCGCAGCGTCTGGGGACGCACGCGCGGCGGGCGCAGCGTGGTCAAGGCGATGTGCCCGAAGGCTGCGGCGGAGAACAGCGGGGCATCTTGCATCAGAGCGCCCGCGAGGGACGAGAACATGTCCGGCAGGGACGAGGGCATGGGCCGACTTCCTATCGAAGGCGCGAAGGCGCCATCATGGCGCCCCGCGTCGCCTTGGGTTCTAGGAGGGGGACCTTGCGCGACGCTGTCCGCGTGGGCGCCGTCCCCGGACGGGGCCGACGCTTCACGCGCGAAAGGGCGCGCCCCGGGAGGGACGCGCCCTGTCATCGTCAGGCCGGCGATCCGGCAACTATTGGAACACCAGCTCCGCCTGGAGCGCGCCCGATGTCTTCACCGCCTGGAGGATGGAGATGATGTCGGAGGGCTTCAGGCCGAATCGGTTGAGGCCGTTCACCAGCGTCTGCAGATTGGTGCCGCGCACGATGCCGATGGGGCCGCCGGTCTCCTGGGCGTCGATCTCGGTGCGGGGCACCACCACCGTCTCGCCATTGGAGAAGGGGGCGGGCTGCGAGACCACGGGCATTTCTGTGACCTGCACGGTGAGATTGCCCTGCGTGACCGCGAAGGTGGAAATCTGCACGTTGCGGCCGATGACCACGGTGCCCGTGCGCTGGTCCACCACCACCTTGGCGGGGGTGTCCGGATCGACCCGCAGATCGCCCAGCTCGGCGATGAAGCGGGCCGGATTGGCATTGGGCGGGCGCTGCACCACCACGGTGGACAGGTCCCGCTCACGGGCAAATTCCCGGCCATAGCGCGCCTTGGTATAGGCGTTGACCACGTCGGCGATCATGGCGGCGGTCTTGAAGTCGGGATTGGTCAGTTCGATGGTCAGCTCGGCGAGATCACGCAACTGGCCGGGAATCTGCCGTTCCACCAGCGCGCCATTGGCGATACGCCCGGCGGTGGGCACGCCTTGGGAGAGCGTCTCGGCCTGGCCGGTAATCTGGATGCCTGAGACGAGCTGGCCCTGCGCCACCGCATAGACCTGGCCGTCGGCGGCGGACAGCGGCGTGATCAGCAAGGTGCCGCCGCGCAGCGAGGTGGCATCGCCCAGCGAGGCGATGGTCACGTCGATGCGCGAGCCCACCGTGGCGAAGGGCGGCAAATTGGCGGTCACCGCCACCGCCGCCACGTTGCGGGCGCGCAGCGGAATGCCCTTCACATTGATGCCCATGCGGTCGAGCATGGCCTGCAGCGCCTGCTCGGTGAAGGGCGAGTTGCGCAGCGTGTCGCCGGTGCCCTGGAGGCCGATGACGAGGCCATAGCCGATCAACTGGTTGTCGCGCACGCCCTGGATGCCGGAAATGTCCTTGATGCGGGTGAGCGCGGCCGCCGGCAGCGTTCCCGCCAGCAGAGCGACTGCCAGGAGCGCGAGTGCCGGGAGAGCGAGGCTCGCGAGCCGTGCGAGGAGGGAAGGGCCGCTCATCGGATGTTCACGCGCACGGAGCCGTCGGCCTGCACGGTGCCCAGGATGGTCTGGCCGCTCTCCATGTTCTTGAGGCGGACGGTGGCGCCCACCGCCCCCGATTCCAGCGGCATGGCATAGCCGGAGATGACGAGGCCGCCTTCCTCCAGCTTCACGCGCGTGGCGACGCCCTTGGTGACCACCTGCACGTCGGCCACCGCATTCAACGGCACCGGCACGCCAGCCAGCACCGTGCGGCGCACCGCCTTGCCGATGAGCGCGCCACGCCCGCCCACGATGCCGCCGCGCTCCAGCGTGGCGATGGGGACGGGACGGTCGGTGAGCACCGCCTCGGAGATCACGTCGCCCGCATAGAGCGTGACGGCAGGCACCGGCACCAGGATGGTGCTGGGCGCCGCCGGGGTGGCAGCCGCCGCCTGGGGCGCGGCGGGCGCGGCCGGGGCCGGCGCTGTCGCCACGTTGGCATCGGCGTTGCGCGCCGTCAGAGTGGAAATGGACTGCGCGCCCGCCGGGGCAGCCCCGGCGAGGCACAGGAGGAGGCCGGCGGCGGCGAGGCCGCGGACCATCAGCGGGTGGGGGCTCATCAGCGGATGCCCTTGGAGACGGTGCTGGCCATCTCGTCGGCGGCGGTGATGACCTTGGAGTTCATCTCATAGGCGCGCTGGGCGGAGATCAGCTCGGTGATTTCCTTCACCGGGTCCACGTTGGAGCCTTCCAGATAGCCCTGAACCACCGCGCCGAAGCCCACGTCGCCGGCCACCCCAACCACCGGCTGGCCCGAGGCCTCGGTCTCGCGATAGAGGTTGTTGCCCAGCGGCTGGAGGCCGGAATCGTTGGCGAAATTGGTCAGGGTGAGCTGGCCCACCAATTGCGGCGCCTGCTGGCCGGCAATCTGGGCATAGATCTGCCCGGCCTCGTTGATGACGATGGCGGTGGCGTTGGCCGGCAAGGTCATGGCCGGGTCCACCGCATAGCCGTCCACCGTCACCAACTGGCCGTTGGGTCCCTTGTTGAAGGTGCCGGAGCGCGTATAGAGCGTCTCGCCAGACGGACTGGTGATCTGGAACCAGCCGCGCCCGTTGATGGCGAGATCAAGCGGGTTGCCGGTTTGCGACAGCGGCCCCTGGAGGTGCAGATTGCGGATGCCCACCGTGCGCACGCCGAGGCCCACCAGCGCGCCCTCGGGAATGGGGCCGGCGCCGTCCTGGTTCGGCACGCCCTGGGCGCGCTCGGCCTGGTAGAGCAGGTCGGTGAACTCGGCGCGGGCGCGCTTGAAGCCGGTGGTGTTGATGTTGGCGATGTTGTTGGCGATGACCTCAACATTGGTCTGCTGGGCGGCCATGCCGGTGGCGGCGATTGCTAGGGCGCGCATATTCTATCCTCAGATCGCCATCCGGCTGATTTCCTGGTAGGCGGCGACAACCTTGTCGCGCACCGCGATCGCGGTCTGCAGCGTCTGCTCCGCATTCATGATGGCTTCCACCACCTGCTGCACGGAGGCCTTGCCGCCGATGCCGGAAATGGCGGTCGCCTCGCCGGCGCGCACCGAATCCACCGCATCGGAGGACATGCGCGCCAGCACCGTCGAGAAATCCGCCGCCGACGCCGCGGCGGCCGCCGCGTCGATGCCACCGGTCTGGGTCTCGGTGCGCACTTGCGAGAGGGTCCCCGTGCGCGAAAGGGAGTTGAAGGAGATGCCGTCTATCATCACGGGTTCCTCAGGAGATCGATGGTAGCCATCACCATCGAGCGGGTTTGCTTGATCATCTGGAGGTTCGCCTCATAGGAGCGGCTCGCCTCCCGCATGTCGGCCATTTCCACCATGGCATTGACGTTGGAGATCTTGACCCGGCCCTGCGCATCCGCAGCCGGATTGCCGGGGTCGAGTTCGGTCGAGAAGGGTGTGCGGTCCACCCCGATGGTCTTGATCTTGACCGAAGAGGCGCCCGAGGCCCGGTCCAGCTCGGTGGCGAACTGGACGGTCTTGCGGGCATAGGGATCGGCGCCCGGGCTGGAGCCGGTGGAATGCACGTTTGCAAGGTTCTCGGCGGTGATGCGCAGCCGCATGGACTGGGCCTGGAGGCCCGAGGCGGCGATGCCGGAAGCGGTCTTCAGGGGATCGATCATGGTTTGACACTCGCCAGGATCATCCGGTGGAAGCTGCGGACGATGCTCGTGTTGAGGGAGAAGGTGCGGTTGACCTCGGAGGCCTTGAGCATCTCCTGCTCCAGGCTCACGGAATTGCCGCTATGGTTGACGTCCCAGGCCTCGTCCTGGCTGACCTTGGTCACCGGGTCGCGGCCGCCGGCCGGCTCGATATGGCCGGCGCGGGTGCGGGCCATGGAAAGGTGGGTCTTCTCCAGCACCGCATTGAAGGGCACCACGTCCACGGCCTTGTAGCCGGGGGTGTCGGCATTGGCGATGTTGCCGGTGATGGCCGCCTGCCGCACCGAGGCCCAACGGGCCTGCTGCGATGCCAGCTTGAACAGATAAAGCGGTTCCACGGTCGCCTCCCGGATGGGCGTGGCGGAAATGTCTCCGCCAGCCTGGGTGCGGCCAGCCTCCGCGAGCAACCTTGCACGAGGCTTGAGAGTCCGCCGGATCAGTCGTGGCGGGCGGCGGCGAGGGCGTCGGCGAAACGGGCAAGGTTGGTGGGAGCGTCCCTCAGACCGTCATAATAAAGGATGGTGTCGATCTGGACGCCGACGGTCTTGGCGTCAAACACGATCTTGAAGAAGGAGCAGACCGTCTCCTGGTGGAATTCCATGTCGATGGTCACCACCGGCGCGGTGCCCCAGTCCATATGGGTGGTGGCATTGCGCGCATAGCGCAGCGCGCCGGGCTTCAGCGACAGCTCGGCGGAGGATTCCAAGATGTCGTCGATGACAGAGGTCTTGCCGGCATGGATGTAGGCCATCAGCACGCCGGCATTGGTATAGACGAGCTCGGACAATAGCGGCCGCAGGGCGGTCGCCAGCAGCCGCTCGTAGGTCATCGCCTCCACGGGGGGAAGGGCGCGGACGTTCAGTATGTTACGTGCGCTGCTTTGGTCCATTGGAGCCCTTCGAATAGATGAAGTATAGTATCTTGGCCACCGGCCGGTAGAATTCGGCCGGAATCCACTGGTCCACCTGCACCGCGTCGTACATGGCCCGGGCCAATGCCCGGTCCTCCACCACCGGAACGCCGTTCTTCTCGGCGATCTCGCGGATCTTCAGCGCCACCAGGTCCAGCCCCTTGGCCACCACCAGCGGCGCGCCGCCTTTGTGGCGGTCATATTGGAGCGCGATGGCATAGTGGGTCGGGTTGGCGATCACCACCGAGGCGCGCGGCACGTTGGTGAGCATGCGCTGGCGGGCCCGTTGCTGGGCCAGCGAGCGCATGCGCGCCTTCACCATGGGGTCGCCCTCGGCCTGCTTGAACTCGTCCTTCAATTCCTGGTGCGACATGCGCAGGTCCGTGCGCCACTTGATGCGCGCCCAGACGAGGTCCGCCCCCACCAGCGCGATGGTGCCGATGCACACCGCCGACACGAGCTTCGTGGAGAGCGCCAGCACCACGCTCGGCACCAGGAGCGGGTCGGCGAACATGGCGTTCACCACCTGATATTCCTGCGAATAGAGCAGGATCAGGCTGACCACCGCGATCACCAGCAGCTTGAACATCTGCTTGCCGAACTCGATGTGCCCCTGCGGCCCGAAGATGCGGGTGAAGCCGGCCACGGGGGACACGCGGTTCCATTGCGGCTTGATGCGGTTCAGCACCATGGAGGGCACGTTCTGGAACATGGTGGCGGCGATGCCGGCGAGTCCCAAGAGCACAACGATGGGCATGAGGAAGCGCCAGGCCGCGCCCAGCGCGAGCCACAGCACCTCCACCGCATCCGCGCCGGTGTCCAGGCGGAAGCCGCCGGGATTGTCGATGAGGTGCGCCAGCTCCTCGGTGAGCCGGGCGGTGGGGCCGGCGGTGAAGAAGACGAGGCTCATGAGGATGGCGATCAGCGAGGCAAAGAGGCTCGCTTCGCGGGAGAAGGGGACATTGCCCTTCTCGACCGCGTCGGAGATTTTCTTCTCGCTGGCCTCTTCTGTTTTGCTTTCCTTGTCTTCGTCGGACATGGTCTCGTTCTGTGCTTTGGCAGAAAAGGCGCGGGCGCAGGGGCCCGTTTTTCGTGATCGTCTCTCCCCTGATCGTCAGGGCCGCGCTAGAGCGCGATCCCATCAGATTGAATCAATCTGATGGGTGAATCGCCCTCTAACCCATTGATAGAGAATGCGTGATCCGATCAGATTGCGATGCGATCTGATCGGCGCATGCTCTAGAGCGCGATCCCATCAGATTGAATCAATCTGATGGGTGAATCGCCCTCTAAACTCTTGCAGAGAGGCGCAATCACCGAGCGCATTGGATCGCTCCACGATCCCATGCGCTCGGATCGGTCTCCCGGCGCGGCCTATCGCACATAGGCATCTTCCTCCGAGCCCGAATTCAATTCGATCTCGCCGCGCCCCGCCATGTCGAGGGCGAGGTCGGTGACGGTGCGCCGGGCCTCGGCCACGTCGCGGGCCGCTGCCGGCTCGCCGCCGCCCAGCTCCTGCTCCACCATGCGGCGCACACGGGCGCCGAGCGACTGCAGGATGATCTCCCGGAAGCCGCTCTCCGTGCCCTTGAGGGCCAGCACCAGCTTGTCGGTGGGCACCTGGTCGAACAGCGAGGTGCGGGCACGCGGCGTGAGCTTGATGATGTCCTCGAAGGTGAAAAGCAGGCCCTTCAGGATCTCGGCGGACTTGGGTCGGGTGCTGGCCAGCGAGGTCAGCACCGTCTCCATGTCGTCGCGCTCCATCTTGTTGATGATGTCGGCCATGCGCGCATGGGGATCGGCGCCGGCATTGCGCGAGAAGTTCATCATGAAGTCCTCGTGCACGGTCTTCTCGATGACCTGCATGGTGGAATCCACGATGGGCTTGAAGGTGAGCATGCGGCGCATGATGCCGTTGCGCCGGGCTTCGGGAATGTAGCTCAGCACCTTGGCGGCGCAGGCCGGCTTCACGCGCGAGAGCATGAGCGCGGCGATCTGCGGATGTTCCTTCATGATGTAGGTGGCGAGCGTATTCTCGGCCACGGTGGAGATGCGGTCCCAGATGGAATGGTTCGCCGAGCCCAGGAGCTCGCTCATGATTTCCTGGATCTGCTCGGGCGGCAGCACGCCGGTGAGCAGGCGCTCCACGTCCGCCGCCGTGCCCACCAGATTGGCGCCGGTGGCGAAGTTGTTGGCGAAGTCCTCGATCAGATCTTCGATCTGGGCCGTGGACACCGGCTTCAGCTCGGCGATGGAGCGCGTGACCCGGCGGATCTCGTCCTGATCGAAATGCTTCATGACCCGCCCGGCCGCGGGCGAGCCCATGGTCATGAGGAGAGCGGCCACCTTGTCGGTCCCGCTCAGCGGACGGCTCTTGGTGGGGAGCTGGGCCATGGCGAAACCTGTCACGCGGTCTCAGGGCCGCCGGGGCCGACGATCTCGGTCAGCGAGACGCCGAAGCGGGAATTGTCGTCTTCCACCACCATGACTTCGCCGCGGGCGATGACGCGGCCATTGACCACGATGTCCACCGGCTCGCCCACCCGATGATCGAGAGGGACGATGGCGCCGCGGCCGAGCTTGAGGAGGTTCGACACCGGCATGGAGGCCGAGCCCAGAACCACCTGCATGAGCACGGGAATGCGCATCACACTGTCGAGGCCGCGCGGGCTGGACAGGGTCTCATTCTCCGGCGCGGCGGGCCGGGGCGGCTCGGCGGCGGGCGGGGTGGTGTCGAATTCGTCGATGGGCATGTTGGACATGGCAATCCCCTGCAATCGAAGGAGGAAATGGATCAGGAGGCGCGGCGGGCATCACGGTCCGAATGGGCGACGCGCTCGTCGATCTCGCCGATCAGAGCATGGGCGTCGTCGATGCGTCCCGCCAGCAGGACCAGCACTTCGCGCCCGTCCATGTTGAGCGTGGTCAGCGCATCGCGGGCGGCGGACAGCGCCTGCGCGGTGTCGTTCAGGGCGCTCTCATATTCGCGGTTCAGCTCGTCGAGCCGGGCGAGGCGGCGATAGACGAGGACGATGAGGCCGGTGGTGGCGACGAGCACCGCCATCAGCAAGAGGTCAGCGGGGGAGAATGTCATTGATGAACTCCTGGGCGGGATCGATCTGTTCGTCGATGCGCAGCACATAGGACCCTTCGGACTGGCCGAGATTGCACCAGAAGAGGGGCTGCTCGGCGCTCTCCAGCTTCACGCGGCTGCGCGGCGTGGCCTGGAGCTTGAGCACCTGTCCGACCTTGAAGTTGGCCACGTCGCCGAGCGGCAGCGGGCGTTCCTCCAGGATGGCGCGGACCTTCACCGAGGTGCGGTTCACCTCGCCGCGGATCTGCTGCGCCCATTTGGGGTCCCGTCCGGTGGATTCGGCCGGGGTGGTGCGCGAGAGCACCTGGCGCAGCGGGGTGAGCGCCGATTGCGGGATGATGACGAACATCTCACCGCCGCGATTGAGCGCCTGGAGCAGGAATTTGGCGGTGATCGCCATGTTGTTGCTCCGGCCGATGACCGCGAAGTCCATGCGCGTTTCCTGGCGCTCGAACTGGAAGGTCGTGTCGCTGACCAGGCTGAAGGAGGCGCGCAGCGCCTTGGACATCTGCTCGAACAAGAGCTGGGCGACGCGGATCTCGATGTTCGAGAAGTTGCGCTCATCCTCCACCGGCGGCTCGGAGCCGTCGGAGCCGAACAGCACCTCCATCATGGTGAAGACGAAGTCGCGGTCGAAGCCGACGATGAGCTGGCTGTCCCAGGAGGGGGCATGGAAAATGCCCGCCACCGCCGTGCCTTCATACATTTCCAGCACGTCGCCGATGCGCCCGTTCTCGACGCTGGAGAGCGAGTAATAGGCCTGGGAGGAGGCGACGTGCCGCAACCCGTCCGCGCAGGCGGTGGCGAGGCGGTCGAACACCACATGCAGCATGGGCAGCCGGTCCAGCGAGAGGCCGGCCGCGTCGAGCAGCATGTCCCGGATGTCGGAGTGTTTTTGTGCCGCGTTCATGGTCAGGCCGCCTGCTGTGCGGGAGCGCCATTGGCGGAGGGCGCGGCGGAGATCGCCTCGCTTTCCACCTCGTCGATGGTGGGACGCTGGCCGGCGTCGATGGTCTTGCGTCCATGCTCCAGCGCGATCGGGGGCAGGGCGCCGTTCATGAAGGCGATCAGCGTCTGCTTGACGATGATGAAGGGCTGCACCTGCTTCTCGCGCACGATCTTCACTTTGTGCGCGATGGGCCCGAGAATGGCGTAGGAGGCGTAGATGCCGAAGAAGGTGCCGATGAGCGCCGAGCCGATATAGTGGCCGAGGATCTCCGGCGACTGGTCGATGGCGCCCATGGCTTTCACGATGCCCAGCACCGCCGCGCAGATGCCGAGCGCGGGCAGGCCTTCGGCCACCGTGCTGAGCGCGCCGGCGGGCTTGGTCTTGTGCTTCTTGATGGTCGAGATCTCCTGCTCCATGAGCGATTCGATCTCGTGCGACTTGGCGTTGCCGATGAGGATCAGCCGGGCATAGTCGCAAATATACTGGGTGAGTTCCTTGTCCTTCAGGATGGACGGGAAATGCCCGAACAGCGGCGAATTGGCGGGGTCGTCAATATGGCCTTCCACCTCGTTGCGCGGCTTCTGGCGCATGTCGCGCATCAGCGCGTAGAGCAGCGAGAGCAGTGCCAGGAAATCCTTGCGCTTGGGCGCGGTTTCCTTGAACGCGTGCAGCAGCGCCGAGCCGGTGTCCTTCACCGTCGACATGGGATTGGCGATGATGAAGGTGCCGGCCGCGATGCCGCCAATGATGGCGAATTCGAACGGCTCCCACACCACGGCCGGGTTGCCGCCCATCAGCGTGAAGCTGCCGAACGTGGCCACCAGCCCCAGAACGATGCCGATGAGAATGAACAAAGCCTGATCCCCCGATTCAACTGAAACCCGGTCTAGGGGGCGTGGATTGCGCGAGGCTGGTTACCGGCCGGGAGATGGTGCGCGGGCGGTGAGCGCATGCGGCAGGTCAGGCTCGGGCAAGCCTGCGGGGCGAGGAAGATGAACGCGCGCGCAGCCGCCCCGCCGGCGGAACTGCGGCGCGCTCAACAGGGAGCACGGCATGCCGACGGGCCTTTACGTGGCGCTCTCCGGGCAGATGGCCATGGAACGCCGCCTGGCGACGGTGGCCAACAATGTGGCAAACATGAACACCGCGGGCTACCGGGCGGAACGCATCCGCTTCGAGACGCTCATCGATCAGGCGGGCGGACGGGACGTGGCCTTCGCCACGGTGGGCGAAACCTATACGGACCTCACCGCCGGCCAGTCCAAATTCACCGGCAACCCGCTGGACGTGGCGGTGCAGGGGGATGCCTGGTTTTCGGTGAAGACCCCGGCGGGCATCGCCTATACCCGCGACGGCCGCATGCATATGAGCGCCGAGGGGCAACTCCTGTCGGTGAACAATTATCCCGTGCTCGATGCCGGCGGCACGCCGCTCGCCATCGATCCGGCCGGCGGCGAGGTGCGGATCGGCTCGGACGGCTCCATCTCCCAGGGCACCATCGCGGTGGGCAAGGTGGGCCTCTTCACCATTCCCGCCGGCGCCAATCTCACCCGCGCCGACAATTCCTCCGTCATTCCCGACCAGCCGGCGGATCTGGTCCAGGACTTCACCAAGGTGGCGATCCACCAGGGCTATTCGGAAAGTTCGAACGTGGACCCGGTCCGCGAAATGACCCGCCTGATCATGATCCAGCGCGCGTTCGAGCAGGCCATGGCAGCGGTGAACCAGGTGGAATCCTCCACCGACAACGCCATCCGCACGCTGGGCCCTAGCTCCTGACGGGCGCGGATGAAGGATCACGTCATGAAGGCATTGGCGGCGCTGCGTGCCACGGTGGAAGCCGGGCTTGAGGAGGTTCCCCCCGTGCGCGTGGGCGGCACCGTGCGCGAGGTGGCGCCCACCCATTTCCGGGTCAGCGGCCTGTCCGGCTTCGTCAAGCTGGGCGAACGCGTCGGCTTTGAGGCGGACGGGCGCGCGCGCATCGGCGAGGTGATCCGGCTCGACCATGCGGGCGTGGTGGTCAAGCCGTTCGACGAGCGGGCCAATGTGGGGGTGGGCGCGGTGGCCCATCGCATCGGCGCCCTCACCCTCTCGCCCGATCCGGGCTGGAAGGGGCGGGTCGTCAATGCGCTCGGCCAGCCGCTCGACGGCGCCGGGCCGCTCTTGCGCGGGGAGCGGCGCATGCCGCTCGATGCTGAGCCGCCGCCCGCCATGACGCGCGCCCGCATCCACAAGCCGCTGCGCACCGGGGTCAAGGTCATCGACATCTTCACCCCCATCTGCGAGGGCCAGCGCATCGGCATCTTCGCCGGCTCGGGCGTGGGCAAGTCCACGCTTCTGTCCATGCTGGCGGGCTGCCAGGGTTTCGATACGGTGGTGGTGGCGCTGGTGGGCGAGCGCGGGCGCGAGGTGCGCGAATTCCTGGAAGGACCGCTGGCGCCCAACCGTCATCGCGCGGTGGTGGTGGTCTCAACCTCCGACGAGAGCCCCATGATGCGTCGCCTCGCCCCGCAGGCGGCGCTCTCCATTGCCGAATACTTCCGGGATCTGGGCGAATCGGTGCTGCTGATCGTTGATTCGGTCACCCGCTATGCCCATGCCGCGCGCGACGTGGCGCTGGCCGCGGGCGAGCCGGCAGTGGCGCGCGGCTATGCGCCGTCCGTCTTCTCCACCTTGCCGCGCCTTCTGGAGCGGGCGGGGCCAGGGGCGGAAGGGACGGGCAACATCTCCGCCGTCTTCTCCGTGCTGGTGGATGGCGACGACCATAACGACCCGGTGGCGGATGCCATTCGCGGCACGCTGGACGGCCATATCGTGCTCGACCGGGCCATTGCCGACCAGGGACGCTTTCCGGCGGTGAACGTGCTCGGTTCCATTTCGCGCCTGGCGGGCGAGGTGTGGAGCGAGCCGGAGCGCGAGTTGGTGCGCAGCCTGAAGGGCCTCATCGCCCGCTTCGAGGACACACGCGACCTGCGCCTGATGGGCGGCTACCAGGCCGGCAGCGATGCCGAGTTGGACCAGGCGGTGGCGGTGGTGCCCCGCATCTATGAAGCGCTGCGCCAGCAGGCGGGCTCCCCGGCCTCGCTCGATCCGTTCGCGGATCTTGCCGCCGCCTTGCGGGCATGAGGCGTCCTGGCGCTGGGGGATGCGGGCGTGACGCCGTCCTCCAGGGGAAATGGGGGGTCGGCACCCTGGTAGGGCAAGAATTTTATAGCCGGCTGAAATATAAATCAAACCATAAAATGTATAGTTGCGCGGTGGCATCAGCCTCACACAAGCATTGAAAAGTAGCGTGATCCCATGGGCTCCGAGAAACAGGTGCGAGCTCACTAGAATTTGGGGTTACAGAATGTCCAATCCGATCAGTCTTGATACGACCGGTATCCTCAGCGCTCTGCTCGCGCTGCGGAGCCAGCTCACCGGTCCTTCGCTCCAGGCGGAGGTCCTCGACCAGACCATCTACAACATCATCAACGGTGTTCCGGCCTCCAGCGGCCCGAGCCGTCCGCTGGTGAACAAGGTGGACACAGACAGCGACGGCGTCTTCCACACCGGCGATACCTTCAGCGTGGCGGTGACCTTCGATTCCACCATGTTCGTGGACACCACCAACGGCGCGCCCCGCCTGCTGCTTGGCACCGGCGGCGCCAATGCTTATGCCACCTATGTGTCTGGCTCCGGAACCGACACGCTGCACTTCACCTATACGGTGCAGGCGGACGATTCCACTTCGGATCTGAACTATGCGAGCGCCAGCGCGCTGGAGGCCAACGGCGCCGCCATCACCAATTCCCTCGGCACCGCCGCCAACCTCACCTTGCCGGCGTTCGGGTCTGCGGGCACCCTGGCGTTCCAGTCGAACGTGGCCATCGGTGATGGCATGACCATCACCACGCCCCACATTGCCAGCCCCTTCGACAACATCCCCAATGCGGATCTGGTCGCCAAGATGCTGGCCGATGTGAAGGCCACCATGCCGAACACGTCCGGTTCGCTGTTCTTCGCCGATGCCGGCGCGCAGACCCTCGCCAGCGCTGCGGGCGACGTGGTGGTGGCGTCTGGCCTCAATGCGCAGGCCTTTGCCGGCGCCGGCAACGACTTCATGACCGGCGCCTCCGGCAACACCCTGCTGCATGGCGGCGCGGGCAGCGACAGCGCCTATTTCGCCGGCAACGCGGCCGACTACACCGTCTCGCAGGACCGCGGCCTGACCCTCGTCACCTCCAAGGCGGACCCCTCCCAGGTCACCCAGCTGGTGAATGTGGAGCACCTGGTCTTCTCCGACGCGACCGTGGACGTCACCACCCCCGACAGCGTCAGCTGGATCTCCGCCCTCTACAGCCAGGTGCTGGGCCGCCAGGCTGATCTCGGCGGCATCCAGTTCTATGTGGGCCAGGTGGAGCGCGGCATGTCCGCCGGCGACATCGCCGTCGCCTTCCTCACCTCTCCCGAGGCGGTGGCTAACGGCACCGGCGTGGCGTCCGTTTCGGACGTGAGCGTCGAGATGCTCTATCGCGTGCTGCTCGGCCGCGAGGCGGACCCGGCGGGCCTTGCCTATCACGAGCAGAACCTCGCCAACGGCGTCAGCATCGGCCAGGTGGCCAACCACTTCCTCGCCTCTCCCGAGCTGATGGGCGTCCACGGCGCCAGCGACCTGAACTTCTATGTGAACGGGACCGCCCCCGGCGTGCTCGAAGGCACCGGCGGCGCCGACAACCTGGTGGCTGGCGTCCTCGACGACACCATCACCGGCAATGGCGGCTCCGACCATATTGACGGTCGCACCGGCACCGACACTGCGGTGTTCTCCGGCGCCAGCACGGACTACCAGGTGAGCACCGACGGCGTGCACTTCTTTGTGCGCTCCGTTGCCAATCCGGCCGAAGTGACCACGCTCATCAATGTGGAGCACGTCCAGTTCTCCGACACCGGCGTGGAGCTGGTTCCGGACGCCAACGTGGCTTGGCTCGGTGCGCTCTACCAGCAGGTGCTCGGCCGCCAGGCGGATGCTGCCGGCCTTCTTGGCCAGCTCGACGTGGTGGAGAACGGGACTTCGCTGGGCCAGGTGGCGCTGAGCTTCCTCACCTCGGCCGAAGCGGTGGACAATGGCACCGGCGTCGCCGCTGCCGACCTCTCCGTGAATGCGGTGTTCGAGGGCCTGCTGGGCCGCGCCGCGACCACGGCCGAAGTCAGCCAGTATGCCGGCGCCGACTATGCGGCCGTCGCCGACGACATCATGCACTCCAGCGAGATGCAGGCGCACTTCATGACCCCGGCTCAGTACGACTTTGTCGGCTGATGTGAACGGGTTCGCGTCAAGTCTGTGCGTTAAAACAAAGGCATAGGGCGCTACGGGGTTTCAGTGAAACGCTGAAGCGCTCTCGCCGGCCGGTCTGCCGGCCGGCATCCGCCCCCCGATCGCGCGCCGCCCGCTCCCGCCGGCGGCGCGCTGTCATGGCAGCTGGCGCGGCATGGCAATCCGCTGCGCCGCTCCAGCCCCACGCAAGCCAAGCGGCCTCAAATGCGGCGAGGGCCACAGTGCCCGGCAGATGCCCCGCTCACCACCGGAGTTGGTTTCATGAGTCTCTATGGGATGCTGCGGACGAGCGTGTCCGGCATGACGGCGCAATCCAACATGCTCAGCAATGTGTCCGAGAACATCGCCAATACCGGCACCACCGGTTACAAGAGCGTGTCCTCGGAATTCTCCTCGCTGCTCCTGAGCTCAAGCTCCACGCAGTATGAGTCGGGCGCTGTGACCACGAACACGCGCCAGTCCATCTCCAAGCAGGGCGGCCTCGCCTACACCACCTCGTCCACGGACCTTGCCATCCAGGGCAACGGCTTCTTCCTGGTGCAGGACCCCTCCGGCCAGAGCCTGCTGACCCGCGCCGGTGCCTTCCAGGTGGATGCGTCCACCGGCAACCTGGTCAACAGCGCCGGCCTGACCCTCATGGGCTACGATATTGCCGACGGTACCCCCGACGTGGTGCTGAACGGCTTCGGCGGGCTCCAGCCCATAAACTTCCAGAACACCAAGCTGGAGGCCAATGCCTCCACCAGCGGCGCCTTCGCCGCCAACCTGCCGGCCAACAGTGCGGTTGAGACCGGAGATACGCCGGCTGACAACCTGGCCACCTCCGCCTTCACCGAGAAGTCCTCGCTGGTGGCCTTCGACAATCTCGGCAACAAGGTCACCCTGGATCTCTACATGACCAAGACGGCGACGGCGCCGGGCGTGTGGGAACTGGCCGTGTTCGACCGCGCTCAGGCCTCCGCCTCCGGGGGCTTCCCCTATGGCGCCGGGCCGCTGGCCACCCAGACCATGAATTTCGACACCATGGGCAATCTCACCTCGGGCGATTCCATCTCCTTCACGGTGCCCGATGGACAGCCCTTGACCATGGACCTGTCCGGCATGACTCAGCTCAGCGCCGGCTACACGCCCCTCACCGCCACGGTGAACGGCAATGCGCCCGCCGCCGTCCAGGGCGTGGTGATCAAGTCCGACGGCACGGTCTATGCCACCGACGCCAACGGGCGCCAGTCCGCCATCTTCAAGGTACCGCTCGCCTTCGTGGAGAGCCCGGACCGGCTCGCCCCGCTCGCAGGCAACGCCTTCACAGCCACGGTGGAATCCGGCCTTGTGCAGGTGGGCTTCCCCGAGCAGGTGGGCCTCGGCTCCCTGGTCTCCGGCGCCACCGAGCAGTCCAACGTGGACATGGCCTCTGAGCTGACCAAGATGATCGTCGCCCAGCGCGACTATACGGCCAATTCCAAGGTGTTCCAGACCGGCACGGAGCTGCTGGACGTGCTCATGAACCTGAAGCGGTGAGTGCGCCGTCTGTTCTCCGGCCTGAGAGGGTGCCATGAGCCTGTCGCTCGCCTTCAACACCGCGCGTTCGTCGCTGAACACCACCGCGTCGCAATTGTCGGTGTCCAGCCGCAACGTCGCCGGTGCCAACGACCCCAATGCCTCGCGCAAGATCGCCCTGACGGTGACGTCCGGCGACGGTTCGAGCCGGGTCGTGACCATCTCGCGCGCGACCGGCGGCCCCCTCTTCGACCGCATGCTGGGAGCCACCTCCAACACCGCCCAGCAGCGTGCGGTGCTCGACGGCCTCGACACGCTCAAGCAGACCATCGGCGATACCAATTCGACGACCTCGCCCGCCGCCCGGCTCGGCGTGCTGCAGAGCGCCCTCCAGAGCGCCGCCAACGCGCCCGATGACCCCGGCTTCGCCCAGACCGTGGTCACCGCCGCGACCGATCTCGCCCGATCGCTCAACAGCGCCACCGACACGGTGCAGCAGGCCCGCACCGACGCCGATGCCGGCATCGGCACCTCGGTCACCAAGGTCAATGACCTCTTGGCGCAGTTCGAGGTGGAGAACGCCACCGTCGTCTCCGGCAGTGCGCGGGGCGTCGATGTGACCGACGCCATGGACCGCCGTGACGCGATCCTGTCCAGCCTGTCCCAGGAAATGGGCATCTCCACCGTCTCTCGTGGCCACAATGACGTGGTCATCTACACCGACAGCGGGGCCACCCTTTTTGACACCGTGCCGCGGGCGGTGACGTTCCGGCCCTCCACGGTGCTCGATGCCACCACCGACGGTCAGGCGGTGTTCGTGGACGGTGTGGCGGTGACCGGCACGGATGCGGCCATGCCGCTCCTGTCCGGCCGTATCGCGGGCCTTGCCACTTTGCGCGACACCCTCGCGCCCACCTATCAGAACCAGCTGGACGAGCTTGCCCGGGGACTGGTTTCCGCGTTCTCCGAGCAGGATCAGACCGGCGGCGGTGCACCTGCTGCCGCCGGTCTGTTCACGGTGGGTGACGGCACCGCCACCGTTCCCGCCAGCCTCACCGCCGGTCTTGCCGGCACGCTCGCGGTTCATTCCGGCGCCGACGCCGCCCAGGGCGGCGATCCCTTCGTGCTGCGCGACGGCGGCCTTAACGGTGCGGCCTATGGCTATAACACGGCCAGCGCATCGAGCTTCCAGCAGCGCCTGGAGGATCTCGGCACGGGCCTTGCCACCGCGCGGACCTATGACAGCGCTTCCGGCCTTGGCGCCACCCCCAAGCCCCTGTCGGGGTTTGCTTCCGCCTCCGTGAGCTGGCTGGAGGGCCTGCGCCAGACCACCTCCACCCGCGCCGACAGCGAGCAGGCGGTCCTGTCCCAGGCCTCCACCGCCATGTCCAACGCCACCGGGATCAATCTCGACCAGGAATATGCCAACCAGCTGGAGCTGGAGCGCTCCTACCAGGCCTCCTCCAAGCTGATCGGAGTGGTCAACCAGCTCTTCGATACCCTCTTCAGCGCCATCCGGTGATCGCCATGATGAGCACCTACATCTCGACCCTCGCCTGGACCAGCGCCGCCCGCAATGTTCTGCCGCGCCTGCAAACCGAGATCACCAAAGCTCAGGTGGAAATTTCGACCGGGCGAAGCGCAGATCTGGGGCTTTCTCTGGGGGTGGGCACTGGCCAGAGCGTCGATCTGCACGCCGCCGAGGCGCGCCTGACCACGCTCAAGCAAGATCATGCCCTGGCCAAGAGCCGTCTTGATCTCACACAGACGGCACTGGGTCAAATTTCCAGCGATACCAACACATTCCTGCAGAATCTGATCGCCGCCAAGTCGAGCAATCTGGGCACCGCCATCATGGTGGATCAGGCCAAGTCCGGACTTTCCGCTTTCACGGCGATGATGAATACAAGCGACGGGCAGCGCTACGCATTCGGTGGCGAAAATAGTTCGATCGCTCCTCTTGTCGATTACGATAGTGGGCCCAAGGCGGCCGTCAACGCAGCTTTCGCCCTGCGTTTCGGCCTCAATGCCGCCGACCCGCAGAATGATCCGAACATCGCCAATATCTCCGCCTCCGATATGGAGGACTTCCTGAACAATGAGTTCGCCGCCTTGTTCGCCGACCCCGCCTGGGGCCAGGACTGGTCGCGCGCATCAAGCCAGGACGTCACAACCCGCATCTCCACGTCCGAGACCGTCCCCGTCTCCACCACCGCCAACACCACAGCCATGCGCAACCTTGCCATGGCATACACCATGGTGTCCCAGCTGGGTCTGACCGCCTTGCCGGAGGCCGCCAAGGATATGGTGCTGAAGAAGGCGGTCGATGTGACGGGTGCGGCCGTGTCCGGGCTGACCGCAGTCTCCAGCACGCTCGGTGTTTCCCAGACGCGAATCGCGGCGGCTGAGACCGCGACACAGAATTCGCTCGATGTGGTCTCTGCCCGTATTGCCGCGATCGAAGGTGTGGACCCTGCAGAGGCCAAGACGAGACTGGATACGCTAACCACTCAACTGCAGATGTCCTACTCGACCACGGCTAAGATCATGCAGCTGAGCATTCTAAATTATGTTTGAAGGCAGTAACGAGGGCGTCATGTATAAGTTCTCCTATGCCGAGATTCTCGAGGAATCCGGAGCCATCAAACGCGAGCGGGAGCGCCTCGCCCTCGATCATGCCATCGGCTTGCTCGACACTGCCTCCTTGTCCGACCGGGGTTCTTCTGCGCTGGAGGCGATCGAATATACTCAGAAGCTCTGGGGTTTTCTGATCTCCGACCTGTCCAACCCCCATAACGAGTTGCCCGACGACTTGAAGGCGAGCCTCATTTCCATTGGTCTTTGGGTGATGAAGGAGGGGGATGACATTCTCAACGAACGTTCTTCCAACTTCGCCGGCCTCATCGAGGTCAACAGAGCCATCCGGGACGGACTGTCATGAAAAAATCCATGCAGCTCAATCTGAGAGCGGGGGAAAAGCTTTACATCAACGGGGCGGTGGTTCGTTTCGACCGCAAGGTGTGCGTCGAATTGATGAATGACGTGACGTTCCTCATGGAAAATCACGTCATGCAGCTGGAGGAAACCACCACGCCGCTGCGCCAGCTCTATTTCGTCGCCCAGGCCATCCTGATGGACCCGGCCAATGCGGGGGCTGCGCGGAACCTGTTCTTCCAGCAGCTGGCGGCGCTCTTTACCTCGTTCCGGAACCTCGACGTTCTGCACGGGCTGGACGAGGTGGGGCAACTCGTTGAATCCGAACGGGTTTACGACGCGCTGAGAGCTTTGCGGGGGCTCTTTCCCATCGAGGAGGCGATCCTCGCGGACCCTCATTGCCGGCCGCCGCGCGCCGCCTGAGGCGGAAAGGTGGCCTCGCGCAACCTTCAGCGGGCAAGACGGAGCAGGAGGAGTTCCCATGACGACCATTAGCAACGTGACCGGTTCCACTGCTTCGTCGGCCACCGCTTCGGCCGCGGCGGCCAAGTCTCCGTCCAGCATCGACTACACCGCCTTCCTGCGTCTCCTGGTGGCGCAATTGCAGAACCAGGATCCCACGCAGCCCATGGATTCCACGGCCTACATGTCCCAGCTCGCCTCCTTCTCGCAGGTGGAGCAGTCGGTGGCATCGAACGCCAAGCTGGACTCCCTCCTGGCGGCAACTTCGCTTCAGACCGCAGAACGCGCCGTCGGGCGCACCGTGACCAGCGCCGACGGAACCGTCAGCGGCGAGATATCTTCCGTGCGCGTGACCAGCGGCGACCCGGTCGCGACACTGACGGATGGCCAGACCGTAACTTTGTCCTCCGGCATCGTGCTGCGCTGATGAACGAGGCGGATGCCCTGGATCTGGTCCATTCTGCCATCTGGACCATTCTCATCGCAGCAGGGCCTGCGGTCGCGGCGGCGATGCTGGTGGGTCTGCTTGTGGCCTTCTTTCAGGCCCTGACTCAAGTGCAGGAAGTGACCCTGACCTTCATTCCGAAGATCATCGCAGTTCTTGCCGCCACGGCTGTCACCGGCTCCTTCATGGGCGCACAGATCCTGGCTTTCACGCAGGAAATCTACGGCCACATCGCGACGGGATACTGAACGGCGGACGCTCTTCGCCGAGCCTTGAAGCAACAGTGCCATGGCCCGGGCGGGCCGGCGCCATATGAGGTGGCGCGGGGGTGAAAGATGAGTGACATTGCAGCCGACGGCGTTGCCGTGGGAAATTCGCGCCGCGACATCGGGTTTGCCATCGGCGTGGTGGCGATCCTCGCGGTCCTGTTCCTGCCGATTCCGACCTTTCTCATCGATATCGGCCTTGCGCTCTCCATCGCCCTGTCGGTGCTGATCCTGATGGTGGCGCTGTGGATCCAGAAGCCGCTGGAATTCTCCTCCTTCCCAACCATTCTGCTGATCGCCACGCTGCTGCGCCTTGCGCTCGGCGTCGCCACCACGCGTCTGATCCTAGCGGATGGGGGCGATGGCGTTCATGCGGCCGGCCGCATCATCCAGGGCTTCTCGCAGTTGGTGATGAGCGGTGATTTCGTCATCGGCATCGTGGTCTTCGTGATCCTGGTGACGGTGAACTTCCTCGTCATTACCAAGGGTGCCACCCGTATTGCGGAGGTGGGCGCGCGCTTCACTCTCGATGCCATTCCCGGCAAGCAGATGGCAATTGATGCGGATCTGAATGCGGGCCTCATCGACGACAAGGAGGCTCAGCGTCGCCGCAGCGAACTGGAGGAGGAAAGCGCCTTTTTTGGCTCCATGGACGGCGCCTCCAAATTCGTGCGCGGCGAGGCCATCGCCAGCCTTATCACCATAGCGGTCAACATTTTCGGCGGCATCATCATCGGTGTCACACGCCACGGCATGCCGCTTGGCGAAGCGGCGGACATCTTTACGCGCCTCTCGGTGGGGGACGGCCTCGTCTCACAGATTCCAGCCCTGATCGTCTCCCTTTCCGCCGGCCTGCTTGTGTCCAAAGGTGGCACGCGGGGACGGGCGGAAAAGGCGGTGCTTGGGCAACTGGGGGCCTATCCTCGGGCGCTCTTCGTCGCCGCCGGCCTCCTGTTCTCGCTGTCCCTGGTTCCCGGCCTTCCCTTCCCGCCCTTTGCCGCCCTCGCGGGGGTGATGGCCTATGTGGGCTATGTCATTCCCAAGCAGATCGCCCGCCAGAAGGCGGCGGCGGACGCCAAGGTGGCGGAAGAGGCGGCGGCCGCGCAGAAGGAGGCGCGTGAGAGCGTCAAGGAATCGCTCCGGACGCCGGAAATCGAGGTTTGCGTCGGCAAGCAACTGGCGGGGACTGTGCTGCGCTCGCCGACAGAGCTTTCGAACCGCGTCTCCAAGATGCGGCGCAAATTCGCCATGCGCTACGGCTTCGTCGTGCCGGACATCCGCATGTCGGAAAGCCTGTCGGTTCCGGCCAAGACTTACCAGATCAAGATTCACGGCACAGTGGTTGCTGCCCATGACATGCGCATCGGCGAACTCCTGGTGGTGACCGGGGAAGGCCGCCCGCCGGATGTGCCCGGCGAGGAGGTGCGCGAGCCCGCCTTCGGCATGAAGGCCATGTGGGTGGCGGAGGCTTATGCGGCGGAGGTGCGCAGGGAAGGCTTCACACCTGTGGACAATACCACCGTGATGCTCACACATGTGAGCGAAGTCATCTCCAACAACTTGCCGCAACTCCTGTCCTATAAGGATATGAGGGCGCTCTTGGATCGCCTTGATCCCGAATATAAGCGTCTCATCGAGGACATCTGCCCGTCCCAAATCTCCTTTTCCGGGTTGCAGGCGGTGCTCAAGCTGCTGCTGTCCGAGCGCGTTTCTGTGCGCAACCTGCACCTCATCCTGGAAGCAATCGCTGAGATTGTTCCCCATGCCCGGCGTTCGGAGCAGGTGGCGGAGCACGTGCGCATGCGAATGGCCCAGCAGATTTGCGGTGACCTCGCGGAGGGCGGCGTGTTGCGGGTGCTGCGGCTTGGCAGCCGCTGGGATCTGACCTTCCACCAGAGCCTGAAGCGGGACGCGAAGGGCGAGGTGATCGAGTTCGATATCGATCCGCGGCTTGTCGAGCAGTTCGGCACCGAGGCGTCCGCCGCCGTGCGTGAGCGGATGAAGCAAGGGGCGCCTTTCATTCTCGTCACCGCCCCCGATGCGCGGCCTTATGTGCGGATGATCATCGAGCGCATGTTCCCCTCTCTTCCCGTGCTCTCCCATGTGGAGATCGCCCGTGGTGTGGAAATCCAGTCGCTGGGCGTCATTGCATGAGCGCGGAGGCGAGCCATGCGGTCTTCGCCGCCTTTCTCGTCTTCTGCCGCGTGGGCGCTTGCCTCATGCTGCTGCCTGGTATCGGGGGGCGGCATCTCCCGGTGCAGGTGCGGCTGTTCCTCGCCGTCGCCATCTCGCTTGCCTTCTCCCCCATGCTTGCCAATGAGATGGGTGGGGTGGCCTCGCCGTCCAATGCGGTCGGCTTTGTCATGTCGGTGACGTCGGAAGTGGCGATCGGGGCGGGCATCGGCCTTTTGGCGCGTGTGTTCTTCCTCGCACTTCAGACCATGGCCAATGCCATTGCCCAGGCAATCGGCGTCGCTGGCATGCCGGGGCTTCCCTTGGAGGACGACGAGCCTCTGCCCGCCATCGCCACGCTGATCGCCTTCAGCGCGACCACGCTGCTGTTCGCGAGCGACCTGCACCTGGAGCTTATCAAGGGAATATTTGAAAGTTACCGCCGGATCCCCCCGTCGGCCTCCTTCACCCTGCGATTCGCACTGCCGGATCTGGTCGACCAACTCACCGCCGCCTATCTCCTGGCGGTTAGGCTTTCCAGTCCCTTCATTATCTATTCCATCGTTGCCAATCTTGCGGTTGGCATCGCCAACAAGTTTACGCCGCAGATCCCCGTGTATTTCGTAGCGACGCCATTCGTAATGGCGGGCGGTCTGCTGCTTTTATACATGATCGCCGACAGCTTCCTCGGCAACTTCATTCAGGTGGTCGGCGCCTGGCTCAAGGGAGGATAGGTCATGTCCGATCGCCTGGCAAAGGCCCGCCGCATCGTCGCCGTGCGCGAGCAGATGCACAAAGTGGCCGAGTGGGAGCAGGCGCGGCTCGTGCGCGAGCATGCGGATCTCGAACGCACCCGGGGCGAGTTGCTGGCCTCCTACGACCATGATCAGTTCGGCCGCCTTTTCGCTGGCAGCGTTGCCCGTCGGCTGGCGCAGGTCAGCCGCGCCGCACAGGTGGTGGCGGAAGCCAGGTCGCGGCAAGAGGAGAAGGTGCGGGAGGAAGCGCTGGCTTTGAAACGGGCAGAGCGCCTCGAGGCGAATGCCGAGGAGGCTGCGCGGTCCGAGGCCGACAAGAAGGCGTTTCAGGTCCTGGTGGAGGCGAGCGCCACGTCTTCTTCCCGCGACAGGGACAATGCAAGCCTCGCATAAGCCAAAGGCGGCAAGGTTCCCTGGTCGAAACTCCCTTTTGCGAATGGGACCATGGGAATCCAGCCTCCTTCAGACATCGTCTTTGGCGTTATGCAGGCCGCAGATCCGACCCGCCAGCAGGCGGTGATCAGCAAGCTGCGTGCGCTGGCGATGGGCGCGCCTTCGGAAAGCCTGGCCTTCGATCAGGTGATGCCGCCGAAGGGTCTGCCGGCGACGCCGGCCCCGCCTCTGACCCCGGGCCTTGCCCCCTTCGCCGTGTCCTCCACCGTATCCCTGCGTAACGCCACGGCCTTGTCCCGACAGCAGGCCGGAGCCGGTGCCGATGTCACGCCTGCGGCCGCCTCGTTCCGGAAGTTCGAGGCCATGGTCATGTCGCAGTTCGTGCAGGCCATGATGCCGCAGAAAGCCGAGGCCGTGTTCGGCAACGGCAATGCCGGCCAGATCTGGAAATCCATGCTCGCGGAGAAAATCGCCGATCAGGCCGCGCGGGCGGGCGGCATCGGCATCGCCCAGCGCCTTGCCACCGCCTTCGCGGCCCGCAACCAGGACGCGGCCCAGGGGGCAGCGCAGGCTGAGGCAGCAGGCGCCACCGGAGCGTCCGCTGCGGCCGCATTGGCGACCGCCACAGGCCTGAAGGCAAGGGTGTGAGGCGCGCCATGGACCTTTTCGAGGCTCTCCCATCCGTGCCGGGCAAGGATCCCGCGCTGGCTACCCTCGTCAGCGCGCTTGAGCGCCTGGAGGAACTGGTGGACCAGGAGACGGAGGCCCTGCGCCTGCGCGCACCGCTCGATCTTGCCGATATCAATCGCCGCAAGAGCCGCAGCCTCCTCGAACTCAGCCGCGCTGCGCGCGGCGTGGATGTCCGTCAAGGCGACCTGCTGCAGGAGCGGCTTGACCGCTTGCGCGGCAAGCTCGTGGACAATCAGGGGGTTCTCTCCCTGCATCTGGCAGCGGCCCAGGAAGTGGGTGCCATCCTCGACCAGGCGCTCCGTGACGCGGAATCCGACGGCACCTATTCCACCTATCACGCGGCCGAGGGGAGGGGCGGATGGTGAAGTTCCTCCTCATCGGTCTGTGGGTGTGCGCGGTGGCCCTCGGATCGAGCTATGGCGCGGCCTATTGGGCGGCGGGGGCGGCCCATGCCAAGGCAGACGATCCCTATCCGCCGGGGCTCGACTATCGCCGCCTTCCGCCGGTCACCATCCCCATGGTCATTGACGGACAGATTAAAGGTTATGTTCTGGCGAAAATGGTTTTCACGGCGGATGCCGCGACGCTGCGTAAACTTCCAGTTGATCCATCCATCTTTGTCACGCATTCGGTTTTCAATGAAATCTATGTGAATGGCCGGATCGAATCCGGGAAGATCGCGAAGTACGATCTTTCCGCGATGATGTCCCGCATCAAGGCAGCGGCAAACACCTATATCGGCGGTGATGTCGTGCAGGAAGTACTTGTGGATTCCATCAACTACATCGACAAGACGGATATGCGGTCGGCCGCAGGAAATAATGCACCCCTGAAAAACGAGAGCAAGCCCGCGCCAAAGGCGAAGGCTGCGCACTGAGATCGGAGTAGACCATGAAGATCATCGGCAAGATCTACAGCATCGTCGGGGTTCTTGGCCTGACCACTGTCGCCGTGTGCGGTGCCGCTCTCTACGGCATGCAGGCGCAGAGGGAGGGTGCGGCCATCCTGGACAACACCGTCCAACGGGCCTTCCTCCTGGAGCAGATCAATGGCTCCATTACCGCTGTCGTGATGGAATCGCGCGGCATCTACATGTCGCCGACCACGGAAGCGGCCAAGCCGTTCGCCGCCGGCCTCGTCCGGGCACTGAACAATATCGATAAGAGCGTCGCTGAACTGAAGAGCCTGACGCCGCCGGCCGAGCAGCCTGACCTTGCTAAGGTGCTCGTCGACCTCAAGGATTTCCGCACCTTCCGGACGGAGACTGTGCGGCTGGGCACCGAGCAGGACCCCAAGCTCGCGAACGCACAAGGCAATAACGAGGCGAACCGAAACAACCGCAAGGCGCTCCAGGCGTCCCTGTCGAAAGTGACAGCCGGCGTCATGGACGACCTTGAGCCCCTTCGCCGGGCACAGGAAGCGTTGCAGAACAGCGTCTGGACCATCCTCATCGCCGCCACGGTCGGTGGACTCGCTATCGGCGTGGGCATTGCGCTCTTCATCGGCTCACGTCTCCTGAGCCGGCCGCTGGTGCGAGTTTCCCAGACGCTCCAGAAGCTCGCAGACGGCGACCTGGAGGTTCAGCTCGAAACGCGCCGCACCTCTGACGAGGTGGGGGATCTGTGGAACAGCACTGAGCAGTTGCTGGGCGAACTTCGCACGGCTGAGCAGATGCGGGCGGAACAGGCTGCGACAACGCAGCGGCTTGAAGACGAGAAGCGCGCCGCCATGCGCTCGCTCGCCGAGCAGTTTGACCGGGACGTGTCGGGCGTGGTGCGCACCGTCGCCGAGGCGGTGTCTCTTCTGGAGCGCAATGCCGCCTCCATGAGCGCCTCCGCGGACGAGACGAGCCGTCAGTCCACCATAGTGGCCGCGGCGGCCGAGCAGGCCACCTCCAACGTGCAGACCGCCGCCTCCGCTGCGGAAGAGATGGCGGCCTCCGTGCGCGAAATCGGCTCGCAGGTGGCGACCGCTGCCCGCATCGCCGGCGAGGCGACCACCCAGGCCACCGGCACGGCCGAAGTGGTGCGCGGCCTTGCGGCTTCCGCTGCGCGGATCGGCCAGGTGGTCAATCTCATCACCGATATCGCCTCGCAGACCAACCTCCTCGCCCTTAACGCCACCATCGAGGCGGCCCGGGCGGGCGATGCGGGTCGGGGCTTCGCGGTGGTCGCGCAGGAAGTGAAGACCCTGGCGGAGCAGACCTCCAAGGCGACCGACGAGATTTCCTCGCAGATTTCGGCCGTCCAGGGAGCGACCAATGAGGTGGTGCGAGCCATTGAGGGAATTTCCGGGACGATCCGTCGGATCGACGAGATCTCCACGGCCATCTCCACCTCCATCGACGAGCAGGGCGCAGCCACCGGAGAGATCGCCCAGAACGTCGCCCAGGCCGCCCAGGGCACGCAGGAGGTCTCCTCCTCCATCACCAATGTGAGCTCGGCCGCTGCCAATACGGGCCGGGTGTCCTCCGACATCGTGCACGCCGCCAGCGACCTGTCCAACCAGGCCCAGCGCCTGCGCAGCCAGGTGGACATCTTCGTCGAGCGCGTCCGGGCCGCCTGATCGGTCTTCCGCATCCGGCATGGGCGCCCGCCGCGGCGCCTAGGCCCTGAGTTCCGGCCCCTCGGGGCTGCAGTTGAACCCTTTTAGCCCCCGCCTGCACCTCGGAGTTGAGGCCATGGATGACCTGTTGCGCGAGTTCCTGACGGAGACCAATGAGAGCCTTGACGTGGCGGACGTGGAACTCGTCAAGTTTGAGCAGGATCCGAACAATGCTCAGATCCTGAACAATATTTTCCGCCTGGTTCACACCATAAAGGGCACCTGCGGCTTCATCGGGTTGTCCCGCCTCGCTGCTCTTGCCCATGCTGCTGAAACCCTGATGGACAAGTTCCGCGAGGGACGGCCGGTCACCACCGAGGCTGTCGGCCTCGTGCTGAGCACCATCGACCGCATCAAGGGACTGATGGCGGAACTGGAAGCGGCCGAGGGACGCGAGCCGGAAGGGTCCGACGAGGATCTGATCCATCAGTTGGAAGCCATGGCCGAAATGGCGGCTGCGGCGGTGTCTCCGCCGCCTCCGCCGCCCAAGCCGCCGGCCCCTGTGGTTGCCCCCGTGGCTGCGGCCGTGTCGTCGGCCGGTGCGCTGGAGCGTGAGCTTTTGCCGGGTGAAATTCCGCTCGATGAACTGGATCGGATTTTCCGTGAGACCAAGGTAGAGCGTCCCTCCAAGTCGGTCGCCGCGTCCAAGGTTGCCGCCGCGCCGCCAGCTGAAGCGCCCGCCGCCAAGCCCGCCCCCGCTGCGGCCCGCCCCATGCCCAAGCCCGCCAACGACACCGCGCCGCCCGCCCGCGAGGAGGCCGCTCCGGCCGCTGCGCGCGGCGAGGATGCTGCCCATACCAGCGTCTCGGCGCAGTCCATCCGCGTCAGCGTCGGGGTGCTCGAGCATCTGATGACCATGGTGTCGGAACTGGTTCTCACCCGCAACCAGCTCATGGAGATTGCCCGCCGGCATGAGGATTCCGAGTACAAGGTCTCTCTCCAGCGCCTGTCGAACGTCACCGCCGAGCTGCAGGACGGCGTGATGCGCACCCGCATGCAGCCGATCGGCAATGCCTGGCAGAAGCTGCCCCGCATCGTGCGTGACCTGGCTCAGGAACTGGGCAAGCAGATCGAGCTGGAGCAGATCGGCGCCGAGACGGAGCTTGACCGTCAGGTGCTCGACCAGATCAAGGATCCGCTCACCCACATGGTGCGCAACTCCGCCGATCATGGCCTGGAAGGTCCGGAGGAGCGGCGCGCCGCCGGCAAGGCGGAGAAGGGGACGATCCGCCTGTCCGCCTATCACGAGGGCGGGCACGTGATCGTCGAGATCGCCGATGACGGCCGTGGCCTCAACGTCGCCCGCATCAAACAGAAGGCCCTGGAGAACGGGCTGGCCACCGAGGCGGAACTGGCCAAGATGCCGGACGGCCAAGTGTTCCGCTACATCTTCCATGCAGGCTTCTCTACCGCCGAGAAGGTGACCAACGTCTCCGGCCGTGGCGTCGGCATGGACGTGGTGCGCTCCAATTTGGAGCTCATCGGCGGCACGGTGGAAGTGCGCTCCAAGGCGGGTGAGGGCTCCACTTTCATCATCAAAATCCCGCTCACTCTTGCCATCGTTCCGGCCCTGATCGTGCGCGCCGGTGACGAGCGCTTCGCCCTGCCGCAGAGCGCGGTGGTGGAACTGGTGCGGGTGCAGCCCAATTCCGAGCATGCAGTCAAGCGGCTTAAGGAAGCGCCGGTGCTGTGCCTGCGCGACAAGCTGCTGCCCATCGTCCAGCTTGGCACTCTGCTGGGCATGGAGCGTGACCCGGCCAAGGAAGAGGCGCTGCTCAACGATGCTCTCATCGTGGTGATGCAGGTGGGTCACCAGACCTTCGGCGTGGTGGTGGACGCGGTCTCTCACACCGAGGAAATCGTTGTGAAGCCGATGTCCTCGCTGCTGCGCCAGCTCTCTCTGGTGTCGGGCAGCACCATCCTCGGCGATGGCCGCGTCATCATGATCGTGGATCCGAGCGGCCTCTCGCAGGCGGCCTCCGCCCCGGTGGAGGGCGCCGGCGAAGCGCTCGGTGCCCACGCTGCCAATCGCGCGGCGGATCGCGGGGCGACCACCTCGCTGCTGCTCTTCCGTGCCGGCGGCGGTGAGATCAAGGCGGTTCCTCTCTCGTTGGTCACGCGCCTGGAAGAACTGGACGTCACCAAGGTGGAGCGCGTCAACGGCCACCCCGTCATCCAGTATCGCGGCGCCCTGATCCCGCTCATCTATGTGAACGACCAGGTGCGTCGTGCAGAGACCGGCACGCAGCCCATGCTCGTCTTCTCGGATGATGGCCGCGTCATGGGCCTCGTGGTGGACGAGATCGTCGACATCGTCGAGGCCCATCTCGACATGCAGCTCTCGGCCGACACGCCCGAGGTGCTGGGTGCGGCGGTCATTGAGGGGCAGGCCACCGAGATCCTCGACGTGGGCCACTACATCAACCTGGCTTTCGGCGAGCGCTTCGAGCAGATGTCGCGGGCGCAGAAGGGCTCTGTTCCCAAGCTGTTGCTGGTGGATGACAGCCCCTTCTACCGCAACCTGCTGGAGCCGGTGCTCAAGGGCAACGGCTATGAGGTCACCGCCTGCGGCTCGGCCCGCGAGGCGCTGGAGCGGCTGTGCAACGGTACGCGCTTCGATGCCATCGTCAGCGACGTGGAGATGCCCGGCATGGACGGCTACGCCCTCGCCGAGGCGGTTCGGCGCGATCCGCAGATCCAGGGCCTGCCCATCATCGCGCTTGCCGGCCATAACGATCCCGACGCCATCGAGCGCGGCCGCGCGGCGGGCTTCACCGATTACATCGCGAAGTTCGACCGGCCCGGCCTGATCGCCGCCCTCAAGGAATTCGCTAACACCAGCAAGGGAGTGGCCGCATGACCACCGCGGTTGCAAAGTCGGATGCGCCCCAGCGCTCGGAGATCCAGTTCGTTACGGTGCGGATCGGGCCGCAGCTTTTCGGCCTGCCCATCAACATGGTGCATGAGGTGTTCGTTCCCGATGCGATCACCCGTGTGCCGCTCGCCTGGCGCGAGATCGAGGGCGTGCTGAACCTGCGCGGCCGCATCGTCACCATGGTGAACATGCGTCGTCTGCTCTCCCTGCCGCCGGCCGAAAAGGCCGGCATGGCGGTGGGCATCGAGCACAATGGCGAAGCCTTCGGCCTCATCATCGATGAGGTCGGCGACGTGCTCATGCTCGACACGTCACGCCGGGAATCCAACCCCGCCAATCTCGACCCCCATTGGGCGGGTATCGTGGCGGGCGTCCACCGCCTGTCCGGCGAACTGCTCCTGATCCTGGACGTCGACCTGGCCCTGCGCCGCGCGGGCATGACCCGCGCGGCCGCCTGACCCGTCCCCAATCATAGGAAGCGACACATGAAAACCTGTCTCGTGGTCGACGATTCCGGAGTGGCCCGGAAGGTGGCCCGGCGCATCCTTGAGGACTTCAGCTTCAGCGTCTCAGAGGCCGTGGATGGCCAAAAGGCGCTGGAGGAGTGCTTGCGCGCCATGCCCGACGCCATCGTGCTCGACTGGGCCATGCCCATCACGGACGGCCTGGAATTCCTGGCCAAGCTGCGCGCGACCCCCGGCGGCGATGCGCCGAAGGTCATCTTCTGTACCGCAAAGAACGATTTGGATCACATTGCCAAGGCGCTCTCCCTTGGGGCCGACGAATACATCATGAAGCCGTTCGATTCCGAGATCCTGCGCGAGAAGCTGGTCGAGGTGGGCCTGCTGGAAGAGAGCGTGCCGTGACCATCCCAGCGCCCAGCCCCACACCGCCGCCTTCGAGCGATCACATCCGCATCATGATCGTGGACGATTCCGTTTTCGTCCGCGGCATCCTCAAGACGTGGCTGTCGGAGGACCCCGAGTTCGCCGTCGTCGCCACCCACGCCAATGGCCGCTTGGCGGTCAATGACGTGGTGGCCGCGCAGCCGGACGTGGTGATTCTCGACCTGGAAATGCCCGACATGGACGGGCTCCAGGCGCTTCCCATCATCCTGGAGCGCAAGCCGAACACAATGGTGGTGGTAGCCTCCACGCTCACCCGGCGCGGGGCGGAGGTGAGCCTGCGCGCCCTCACCCTGGGTGCGGCCGACTACCTGCCCAAACCCGATGCGGGTCGCGGCATCGCCGCGGCCGATGATTTCAAGCGGGAGTTGCTCGCGAAGGTGAGAAGCCTCGGCCAGAGGGCGCGTCGGCGCCCCGGCCTGGCGCGCCCGAGTGCGTCGGCGCCCGCGGCGGCGGCTCCGCCCGCGCCCACCGCCAGCGAGGGGGCGCGTGCAACCGCAACTGCTGCTCGCCCGGCCACACCCGCCCCCCCGCCTCCTGTCGCGGCCCCCTTGAAGCGGGGAGAGACCAGGATGCGTTCCTATTCCATGTCGCCAGTGGGCATCCTCACCATCGGCAGTTCCACGGGCGGCCCGCAGGCTCTGACACGCCTCTTCGGCCAGATCGGGCAGGCCGTGGGCACTGTGCCTGTGGTGATCGCCCAGCATATGCCCGCCACCTTCACCGCCATCCTTGCCGAGCATGTCAGCCGCGCCGCCGGCCGCCCTGCGGCAGAAGGGGTCGACGGGGAGGAACTGGTTCCCGGCCGGATCTATATCGCACCTGGGGGCCGCCATATGGTGGTGGAGCGGGTCAAGGGGAAGCCGGGAATCATCCGGCTCAATGACGACCCTCCGGTCAATTTCTGCCGGCCGGCCGTCGATCCCCTGTTCAATGCCGTGGCGCAAGGATTTGGATCCCACACTCTCGCGCTGGTCCTCACCGGCATGGGCAGCGATGGGGCCCGCGGCGCAGGCGTGATCGCAGACGCCGGTGGTAGTGTGATCGTGCAGGACGAAGAGACCTCTGTCGTCTGGGGCATGCCGGGCGCCACCGCGTCCGCTGGAAATGCCTGCGAAATCCTGCCGCTCGACGGTATCGCCCGCAAGGTCAACCGCCTGCTCACGGGAGCCCGGTCATGATCACGCCTACCGACTACGACTTCTTTCGTCGTTTCCTGAAGCAGCGTTCGGGCCTCGTCCTGTCGGACGACAAGCACTATCTGCTGGAGAGCCGGCTGGCGCCGCTCTTGCGGAAGTTCGACCTTCTGGACTTCGCCCACCTTGCGACCGTCCTGCGCGACAACACATCGTTCGTGATTTCCGAAGCGGTGGTCGAAGCCATGACCACCAACGAATCCCTGTTCTTCCGGGATCGCACGCCGTTCGAGAACTTCACCAAGCTGATGTTGCCGAAGATTCATCAGCGACGGCCGCCTGGCGCCCCCATCCGCATTTGGTGTGCCGCCGCCTCCACCGGGCAGGAGCCCTATTCGCTGGCCATGACGCTGCTGGAGCATCCCGGCATCATCGGGACCCGGCGCGTGGAGATCATCGGCACGGACCTTTCCACAGAGGTGCTCGATCGGGCGCGGGCCGGACGCTACAATCAGTTTGAGGTCCAGCGCGGACTGTCCGCTCCCATGCTGCTGAAGTATTTCGTGAAGGCGGGTGACATGTGGGAGGTCTCCCCCCAGGTGAAGTCCATGGTGGACTATCGCCGCTTGAACCTGCTGGACCCCTTCATCGGCCTCGGCATCTTCGACATCGTGTTCTGCCGCAACGTGCTCATCTATTTCGACGCGCCGACCAAGACCGACATCCTGAACCGCGTTGCCCGGGTGCTCACTTCGGACGGGTTCCTGGTGCTGGGGGGCGCGGAGACGGTGATGGGCTTGGGCGACGCCTTCCGCGCCATGCCGGACTGCAGGGGCTTCTACATTCCCAACCAGGCAACGACTGCGGCGGCGGTTGGCGCCTGAGGCCCCTGTCGCATTTCCGAACGAACCGGAGATCCGGTCCGGTGAAAGGAGTGCTTTGACAAACAGATAGAGGGTTTCAGTGGGGCGATGAAACGCTGAAACCCTCTCGGCTCTCAGGCACTGTAGATCCAGTCGTAGCGGTCGATCAGGTGGCTGCCCGTCAGGCGCAGGACCGCGTCTCGCGCGAAGGCGGCGGGACCCGCCAGATGGTAGACCATGCCATTCGCCCGCGCTTCCCGCTGGATGCGCGCCGTGCGGGGGCGGCGGACAGCTTCGTAGGCCCGCAAGGCCTGCTCGGCGTCCGCGTGTTCCTGCAGCGCCTGGCCGAGGCTTGAGGCATCCTCGATCGCCTGGGCGGCGCCTTGGGCGAGAAAGGGGAGCATGCCGTGCGCTGCGTCGCCCAGCAGCGTACTGCGCCCGGTGCCCCAGCGGGGCAAGGGGTCAATGTCATAGAGGCCCCAGCACCGATAGTCTGGCGCCCGGGCGAGCAGGGCGCGCACCTCGTCCGCCCAAGCCGAGAAGGCGGCATGCACCGTCGAGGTTTCGCCCGGTTCGCTCCACCGCGCCACCGGGCGATCCTCCTTGACAACCGCCACCACATTGATGGCGTCTCCGCTCTGAACCGGATAAGTCACCAGATGAGCGTCGGCGCCGAGATAGAGCCGGACCACCGGCTCGCCCTCGTGGGGAGAGGGAATGGTTGCCCGATAGGCCAGCCGTGAGGCGAAGACCGGCATGGCCGAGTGGCCGAGCTGGGCGCGTACCGTCGAGCGGATGCCATCGGCGCCAATGAGAATATCTGCTTCGAGCGGGAGCGGCTCGCCGCCGCGGCTAGCAATGGCCGCGATCTTGCCGTTGTCCGCTTCCACGCCTTCGAGGCTCGCCCCCAGAAGGATACGGCTGCCCGCGTCCTGAGCCGCGCGGGCGAGGGCCCCATGAAGATCCGCTCGATGTATGACCAGGAAGGGCGCGCCGTAGCGCGCCGTGGCGGGCGCGTAGTCGCAGCGCGCAATCAGGCGGCCGGTGCGACCCTCCATGACCTCCAAGGCAGCGGGCAGCACTCCGGCCTGGAGAACCGCGTCCAGGACACCAAGATTGCGCAGCACGCGTGTGGCGTTCGGCGTCAGCTGCAAGCCAGCACCCACCTCCTGAAGGGCGGGCGCCTGTTCCAGGATGCTGACATCCAGTCCGATGCGACGCAGGGCGAGTGCACATGTCAGCCCCCCGATGCCGGCGCCGACCACCAGTGCGTCGCGCGCCGCGACCTGCGCGCTCATGGGCACCACGACGTCACGCCGCCTCGGACTGGCCCTGCCAGACGCACCCCTCGGGCTTCGCCTCGTTAGCCTTCAGGGCCGGATTGTAGCGATACAGCGTCGAGCAATAGGAGCAGATGATCTCGTTGTCGCCGCCCATGTCGAGGAAGATGTGCGGGTGGTCGAAGGGCGGACGGGCGCCGATGCACATGAATTCCCGCGCGCCCACTTCGATGACCGAGACACCGAGGTCGTTGCAGAAGTGGGGGATGCCGATGGCTGCCATGATCCGTTCCGTCTCTTGCGCCGCCTGTTGCAGCGCGGCGCGACTTTAGCGCTTCCAATCTGCCCATCCAAGAGGGCAGAGGGGCCTGTCCTCGGACGCGCCGTCGCGCCCCCGCCCGGGCGACCTCGGAGCGTTGCCATGGTTTGGCCGTCGCTGCCGAGCAGGATCTCTGCCTAGGGAGGCGGCTCTCGCTCGCAAAAAAGTGCATACGGGTGCCCTGGCGCTGGGCACGAAGCCCCCCATATTGACGCGCATGACGCAAGGGAAGGAATCGCATGAGGCCTTTGCGGTGTCTGCATCGGACGAACCAGCTTGGGGTCGCTGTGGCGACCCGCTCGGCGGGGGAGGGCCAGGAGCAGACCGGCGAAAGGTTCTGGAAGGTCGCAAGGGTTCGAGGGGAAAAATGAAAATTTTCAAGCGTTTGGCGATGCTCGCCGGGATCGTTGCACTGGGGTCGGCCATGAGCCTGGCCACGCTGGATACGGCGGACGCCCGCAAGGGCGGCGGATTCGGTAGCCGTGGCACTCGTACCTATCAGGCGCCGCCGAGCACGCAGACTGCGCCCACCACCGCCCAGCCCATCCAGCGCTCGGTGACTCAGCCATCGGCTGCCACCGGCACCGCCGCTGCGGCCACGCGCGGCGGCCTCTTCGGGGGTGGCTTTGCCGGCTCGCTGCTGCGCGGGCTTGCTATTGGCGGGCTCGTGGGCCTGCTTCTGGGCCATGGCCTTGGCGGCATGGCGGGCTTCCTGGGGCTGCTGCTGCAGGCCGCGCTGATCGGCATCGTGGCGATGCTGGTGTTCCGCTTCCTCGCCGCGCGCCGCCAGCCGGCGCCGGCAGGTGCACCCGCCTCCATGGCCCGCGAAGGGGTTGAGCAGCCGCGGTCGGCGCTCGGAGGTCTCGGTGGCATGGGCGGACTCGGCGGCGGGCAGACACGTCCGCAACAGGCCCCCGCGCAGCGGGGCGTCAAGGATGCGGTGGGGCTGACCGGTGCGGACTTCGATAGCTTCGAGCGGATCCTGGGCGAGGTGCAAGGCGCATTCTCCCGCGAGGATTACGGTGCGCTGCGGACGCTGACCACGCTCGAAGTTTACGGCTACCTCACGGAAGAGCTGCGTGACAACGAGGCCCGTGGCGTGCGCAATCAGGTGAGTGAGGTGAAGCTCCTCCAGGGCGATCTGGCGGAAGCCTGGCGAGAGGGGACGACCGATTACGCAACCGTCGCCATGCGCTATTCCATGCGGGACCGCATGGTGGACCGCGCCACCGGGCAGTCTGCTCCGGGTAGCGTCGACGACGTGACCGAGACCACCGAGGTGTGGACCTTCACCCGCACCCGCGGCGGGGCCTGGACCCTCTCGGCCATCCAGGACGCCTGACGGCTCTTCCCTCGAGCGAATTTGAAGCGGCGCGGCCCCCGGCAGCGCCGCTTTTTTCATGGGCTCGGGCGCGCCGTCAGGGCAAGCAGCCCGGCGCCTACGAGAAGCGAGCCGCCGGTGCGGTTCACGACCTTGATCAGTCCAGGGTTTCCCACGTGGCCGCGGGCGCGCGCGGCAGCCAGCGCGTAACCGAAGGCATTGGCGAAGGCCAGCACCAGGAATGTGGCGCAGAAGAGCGCCATCTGCGGCAGCAGGGGCGCCCCGTGGTCGATAAATTGCGGGAGGAAGGCGACGAAGAACGTCAGGCTCTTGGGATTGAGTGCCGTGACCAGGAAGGCATGCCCGAGCATGCGGCGCGCGGAGGCGGGCGCGGTGCGCGGCTCGGCCTCCAGTCGCCCTCCCGCGCGGAAGAGCTTGATGCCGAGATAGATCAGGTAGGCCGCACCGATCCATTTCAGCGCCGTGAAAAGCTCCGCGGAGGCCAGGAGCAGCGCCCCGACGCCGGCCATGGAAGCGGTCATGGCCGCGAAATCCCCAAGCGCCACGCCGATGGCCATGGGCATGGCGGACCGCCAGCCTTGACCCAGCGCATAAGAAACCACCAGCAGCACGGTGGGGCCGGGGATGACCAGCAGGACAGCGGAGGCGGCCGCAAAGGCGGCCCAGGTTTCAAGATCCATCGCGGTGTCCTCCTCTCTGGACGCAGGGACCGGCGGGCAACCGGGAGGCCTTGTGCCGGCCGTTTATCCCCTTGCCCCCATGGAGGGATCAAGCCATCCGTATCGGGGGGTGTCCAGCGATCCCTGCCAAAGAAGGTCGCGCGGGCGCCTATAGGTCACGGGTCTATGCGTCATTCCGCCACAGGTGGCGGAGGCTGGAACATATCGTTGCAGCCCTTAGCTAGGGAGTTGCGATCCGGGCCCCTCTGACGCGAGCATGTCGCACGCGTGATGTCGGATCAGCTCCGACACTTTTGCCGGTGAGTGGCCCTTGGATTCGAACAGCACGTCTTTGCTCTATCGCCCCCGTCGTGCGCTTTTCGTGGTGAACCCGAAGGCGCGGCAGGGTGGCGTGCCTCTGCCCGAGGTGCGCGAGGTTCTTGCCGAGGGCGGCATCACCCTTTTGGATGCCCGCCTCGAGAAAGGACAGAGCCTTTCCGACCTCATCCGGCAGCGCGCCTCGGAGTGCGACCTTGCGATCATCGGCGGGGGGGACGGAACGCTGAACGGTGCCGCCTCCGGCCTTTATGACACGGCCCTGCCGCTGGGCGTCCTGCCCTTGGGCACGGCGAACGACTTCGCCCGCACATTGAACATCCCTGCGGATCCCGTCGCAGCGGCGCAGCTGATTGCCTTTGGCGCACCGCGCTTGGTGGATCTGGGCGAGGTCAATGGGCATCCTTTCCTGAATGTGGCCAGCATCGGCTTTTCAGCCGAATTGGCGCGCGGCCTCACCGCCGACGCCAAGAAGCGTTGGGGCGTGCTCGGATACGCGATCACCGCCGCGCGCCTGCTCGCGCAATCCCGCCTTTTCACCGCCTATATCGAGCATGACGGCACCATTGAGACCGTGCGCACGCTCCAGGTCTCTGTGGGCAATGGCCGCTATTACGGGGGCGGCATGGCGGTGGCCGAAAGCGCCACGGCCGATGACGGCACCCTCGACTTCTATTCCCTTGAGGTCGACCATTGGTGGCGCCTGCTGCGGCTCCTGCCAAGCCTGAGGCGGGGGACCCAGGGACGCTGGGATGATGTGCGCGCCTTCCGCACCACCGAGGTCATCATCCGCACCCGCAAGCCCCGGGCGGTGAATACGGATGGCGAACTGACCACCTGGACCCCCGCCCATTTCCGCATCCGCCCGGCGGTGCTTCGGGTCTATGCCCCGACGAGCCGGCCCAGCGCTTTCCAGAGTTCCCGACGAATCCTCGCCCCTTCCCCTTTCAAAGAGTGAGACATGGACTATCTCCTTCAACTGGCTGCCGATCCGGCGGCATGGGTCGCCCTGGTGACGCTGGTCGCGATGGAAATCGTGCTCGGCATCGACAACCTGATCTTCATCTCAATCCTGACCAATAAGCTGCCGGCCCAGCACCGCACCAAGGCGCGGCGCATCGGCATCGGCCTTGCGCTGATCATGCGGCTCGGCCTCCTGGGCACCATTGCGATCATCGTGACGCTCACGCAGCCCATCTTCTCGGTGTTCGGTCACCCCTTCTCCTGGCGTGACCTCATCCTGATCTCGGGCGGCCTCTTCCTGGTGTGGAAGGCCACCAAGGAGATCCATCACAATGTGGATCCCGACCCCGGCTCGGACATGTTCGAGACCAGCAAAGTCAGCATCGGCTTTGGCGCGGCCATCGTTCAGATCCTCATGCTGGACCTGGTCTTTTCCATCGACAGCATCATCACCGCGGTGGGCATGACCGAGCACATCCCGATCATGATCATTGCCGTGATCGCCGCGGTTACGGTGATGCTTCTGGCGGCCGATCCCCTGGCGAAATTCATCGAGGCCAACCCCACCGTGGTGATGCTGGCCCTCGGCTTTCTCATCATGATTGGCATGACGCTGATCGCGGAAGGCTTCGGCGCCCATGTTCCGAAGGGCTATGTCTATGCGGCCATGGCCTTCTCGTCTGGCATCGAGGTGCTCAACATGATGGTGCGCCGGGCCAGCCGGAAGAAGGGCGCCCATTGACGCAAAAACGGCCGCCTGCGAGCGCGGGCGGCCGTTCATGGATCACCCGCCCGGCCGTTGCGGCCGGGCCTTTAATGGTTCAGCGGCGGCTCCAGATCTCGGTTTCGATCTCACCCGCCAGTTCCGGCATGTCCTCGGCGAGGAAGACCGGAATCTTGCCGGCCTTGCGCTGGTCCAGATAGGAGCGTGTCAAGCGCGCCACGAGGCCGGACAGAAGCACGATGGCCACGAGGTTGATGGTTGCCATCAGGCCCATGGAGGCGTCGGCGGCATTGAACACCGTGGCCACGCTCTCGTAGGCCCCCCAGACCACCATCGCCAGCACGCCGAGCCGAAGAACGGCTTTCGCGCCCTTGTGGTCGAGCCCGAGGAAGGTGAGCGCGTTCTCCGCATAGGCATAATTTCCGATGATGGAGGTGAAGGCGAAGAAGAAGATGGCGACCGCGATGAAATAGCTGCCGGCGGCACCGATATGCGCGGTCATGGCGGCTTGAGTGAGCTGGGTCCCGGTGACCCCATTGCCCTGTTGGAACACGCCGGAGAGCAGGATCAGGCACGCGGTTGCTGTGCAGATCACGATGGTGTCGATGAAGACGCCGAGCGCCTGCACGAAACCTTGGCTGGAAGGGTGGTGCGGCTCCGGGGTCGCCACCGCTGCAATGTTCGGAGCGCTGCCCATGCCCGCTTCGTTGGAAAACAGGCCCCGCTTCACGCCGTTCATCATGGCTGCGGCGACGGCGCCGGTGACGCCGCCCACCGCAGGCTCCAGGCCGAAGGCGCTGCGCACGATGAGGGCGAGGACGGAGGGAACCTCGCCGATATGGGCGATGAGGGCATAGAGCGCCACCGCCACATAACCGGCGGCCATGAAGGGCACCACGATTTCGGCCACGCGGGCGATGGTGCTGATCCCGCCGAAAATGATCACCCCGGTGAGGGCCGCAAGGGCGATGCCGGTGGCGATCTTCGGCAGCCCGAAGGCTCCTTCGACAGCATCGGCAATGGAATTGGCTTGTACCGCATTGAAGATGAGGCCAAAGGACAGGATGAGGCAGACGGAAAACAGCGCGCCTGCCCATGGCGACTTCAGGCCGCGCGAGATATAGAAGGCAGGTCCGCCGCGATACTGACCCTCTTCATTGCGGACCTTGTAGAGCTGCGCCAGGGTGCTTTCGGAGTAGGCGGTGGCCATGCCCACCAGCGCCACCATCCACATCCAGAAGATGGACCCCGGCCCCCCCAGATAGAGCGCCACTGCCACGCCCGCGATATTGCCAGTGCCGACTCGAGAGGCGAGAGATGTGCACAGCGCCTGGAACGGTGAAATGCCGGCCTTGTCTGTGGACGAGGAGCCGGTGACGCAGCGGATCATCTCCGGAAAATGGATGATCTGGATGAAGCGCAGGCGCAGCGTGAAGTAGATGCCGACTGCCAGCAGGCCGTAAATGAGCACATAGCCCCAGAATATCGTGTTCAGAAAGTCGATGATTGCGTCCATTCACCCCTCCACCTCGCTCGGCCGGTACCGGTGGCCTCGTCCCCGCGAAAAGCCTAAGCGCCAGACGGGATTGTGGAAAGCAGGAAGTATTTCAAGCGGGTGACGTTTTCCGGCCAGCTGGCGGGCCGGGCATACCTCTGGCTTGAGATGCTCCTGTCGTGCCGGAGTGGTGTTCCTTGAGACGTGCCGCCCGGCATCTTCCGGCGCGCGGGGGAGACGGCAGTTGGTGGCCTGCCTCTTGCCCGCTTCCCCTGCGGGCCGGCGCGCACTAGGTTCCGCCCCCCGGGATCGGCGGCAAGCGAGGACTTCCATGCCCACCTTTTCATCCGACGGCGTCGAACTGGCCTATCTGGACGAGGGCGCGGGCGATGTGGTGCTTCTTATTCACGGCTTTGGCTCCACAAAGGAGATCAACTGGGTCAATACGGGTTGGGTGAAGCTGCTGCTGGGGGCGGGACGGAGGGTGATCGCGTTCGACCATCGCGGGCATGGCGCTTCGGAAAAGCTTTATGATCCAGAGCTTTATCATACCGAACTAATGGCCGACGACGCGGCGCGGCTGCTCGATCATCTGGGCGTGCAGCAGGCGGATGTGATCGGCTATTCCATGGGTGCCCGCGTGGGCGCGCACTTGGCCTTGCTGCATCCGGAGCGGGTGCGGTCTCTCGTCATGGGCGGCCTCGGCATACATCTGGTGGAGGGGGCGGGCCTGCCCCAGTCCATCGCCGATGCTCTGGAGGCGCCCAGCCTCGATGATGTCACCGACCCCATGGGCCGCATGTTCCGGGCTTTCGGCGATGCCAACAAGGCGGACCTGAAAGCGCTGGCCGCTTGCATCCGCGGCTCGCGCCAGATGCTCAGCGAGGCCGAGGTGCGTCGCATCTTCCAGCCGGTCCTTGTGGCGGTGGGCACGCGGGATGCTGTCGCGGGCGATGCCCACAGGCTGGCGGCTCTGCTGCCCGATGGCGAGGCCCTGGACATTCCCGGCCGCGACCACAATCCCGCGGTGGGCGATAAGGTGTTTAAGCAGGGGGTGCTGGATTTCTTCGCGCGGCGTCCGTGAATGGGGCAGGCATCCACAGGCGCGCGGAACGCTCTTCCTCGGCCGCAGCTTGTGCTAGAACTGGCGTGAATGGACCCATCCAGGAGGCAGAAATGCCCCAGACCCTGTTTCAGACCCGGCCCGCGCCCGCCGCGCGGGAGGCGGTCGCCGAGCGTTGGCAGGACACGGTCGACCCCGTCTGGTCGCGGCTGCGCAATGAGGCGGATGCGGCGATGGAAGCCGAGCCGGTGCTCGCCTCTTTCTTCGTCAGCGCAGTGCTCGGCCATGGCAGCCTTGAGGCGGTGATCGCCGAGCGGATCGCGGCGCGGCTTGATCATGCCGAACTGCCCTCGGCGGTGATCCGAGCGGCTTTTCATGAGGCTTGCGCGGGGGATAGCTCCATCCCGCAGGCGGTGCGGGCGGACATCATGGCGGTGGTGGATCGCGACCCGGCGGCCACCCGGACGCTGGATCCCGTCTTGTATTTCAAGGGCTTCCACGCCATCCAGACCCACCGATTGGCCAATTGGCTGTGGCGGCAGGGGCGCCGGGACTTCGCGCTCTATCTCCAGAGCCGCGCCTCCTCCGTCTTTGCGGTGGATATTCACCCCGCCGTGCCCATGGGACGTGGCATTTTCCTGGACCATGCCACCGGCCTGGTGGTGGGCGCCACCGCCGTGATCGAGGATGATGTCTCGATTCTTCAAGGGGTTACGCTCGGGGGCACCGGCAAGGAGCGTGGCGATCGCCACCCCAAGATCCGCCGGGGTGTGCTGATCGGGGCGGGCGCCAAGATCCTGGGCAATATCGAGGTGGGCCATTGCGCCCGCATCGCGGCGGGCTCCGTGGTGCTCAAGCCCGTGCCGCCGGCCACCACGGTTGCTGGCATCCCGGCCAAGGTGGTGGGGGAGGCGGGCTGTGCCGAGCCGGCCCGCGCCATGGACCAAATGTTCGACGACAACATCTTTGCTGGCGCCGATATCTGATGACCGGGCGGCTCCGGCCGCCCGTCGACCCCGGCCGCAGGCGCGGCCGATGTGACACTCCTGGAGGATGAAAGTTTGGATAAGACCGAGCTCGAGCGGGTACAGAGATACCTCAGAACACTGTTCGGCAACCCGCAGATCAAGGTTACCGCGCGTCCGAAGAAGAAGGATTCCGCCGAGGTCTATCTGGGCGATGAATTCATCGGCGTCCTGTTCAAGGACGAGGAGGACGGCGACCTGTCCTACAACTTCCAGATGGCCATCCTGGACACCGATCTGGATTGAGTGTCTGGCGGCGGCGCGGGTGCGCCGCCGCCTTCTGCCCCGCTGCTTGCTTTTCAGGCGGACGAATACGGGATACAGATTCGTGGCATACAAGATGCCGTTCTGGGGGCGCCCGTGCCATTCCTTCACATTGCCGGCGAGCGGTTCCGCTATGAGACCACCGGGCTCCGGAAGGGGCCAGCCCTGGTGCTCGCCCATTCGCTCGGCACCCGGCTGGAAATGTGGGACGCGCTCGTCCCCCATCTCGCCCACCGCCTCCATCTGATCCGCTTTGACGCCCGCGGCCACGGCCGGAGTGCGGCGCCGGATGCGGTCTATTCCATGGGGGATCTGGGCCGCGACCTCATCAACATCCTTGATGCCCTTGATGTGCCCCAGGCGCATCTGTGCGGGCTGTCGCTGGGCGGCATGGTCGGGCAGTGGATGGCGCTGAATGCGCCACAGCGGCTCAACCGCCTGGTGCTGGCCAACACCACCGCCCATGCCGGGCCGCACCGCCTGTGGGAAGGGCGCATCAAGGCGGTGCGCAAGGCGGGCACGGCGCCCATTGCCGATGCGGTGGTGGAGAGCTGGTTCACCCCCGCTTTCCGGCAGGCCACCCCCGCCGAGGTGGCGCGGGTCCGGACCATGGTCGCGGAGACTTCGGCGGCCGGCTATACGGGCACCAGTTGCGCCATGCGGGACATGGATTTCCGACATGACCTCAGCCATGTCGGGACGCCCACCTTGGTGGTGATCGGTGCGCAGGACCGTTCGACGCCGCCCGAATGGGGCGAGCTGATCGCGTCCCATATTCCCGGCGCGCAGAAGGTGGTGCTGGACACCGGCCACATGTCCGCCATCGAGGCGCCAGAGGCCTTCGCGGCGGCCCTCACGCGCTTCCTGGCCTGAAGCCCCCAGCCTCGCGGCGGTATCGAATTGTCATGGCGCCCCGATAGGCTTCAGATGCCGGGGGCGGGTTTGCGATCCGGAACGGGGCAGGGGTGACAGATGGCGCAGATGTCCAACGATCCGGCGCACGAAGCAGGCGACGGCGTGGCCGCGGGACGGGCGACCCTCGGGAATGGGGGGCATGACCGCGACGCGGACGGTCCCACCCCTGACGCACCGGGCCATGACGATCCTGGCCACGACCATGCTGGGCAGGATGCTTCCAGCCACCATCACCCGCGCCACAACGCGCGCCAAGACCACTCCGGCCACGCCCACGGCGCCCACGATCACGACCCTTCCCACGCCGGCCATTCCCATTCCGGCCATTCCCACGCGGCGCCGTCCTCGCTGCGGGCCTTCGCCATCGGCGCGTCGGTGAACCTGGCCTTCGTGGTGGTGGAAGCGGTGTTCGGGGTGCTGTCTGGTTCGCTGAGCCTATTGGCGGATGCCGGCCATAACCTGTCCGACGTGCTGGGCCTTGTGCTGGCCTGGGCGGCGGCGTGGCTGTCGCGGCGGCCACCCACGGATCGGCGCACCTTTGGCTTCGGGCGCTCGTCCATCCTGGCGGCGCTGGCAAATGCGCTGATCCTGATCGCCGGCACCGGCGGCATCATCTGGGAGGCGGTGACGCGCTTTGCCGATCCCGCCCCCATCCAGACGGGTGTCGTCATGGTGGTGGCCCTGATCGGCATCATCGTCAATTTCGGCACCGCCTTGCTGTTCATGGCGGACCGCAAGAAAGACCTGAATGTGCGCGGCGCCTTCGTCCACCTGGTGGCGGATGCGGCCATTTCGCTGGGCGTGGTGGTGGCGGCGGGGGTGATCGGGCTCACCGGCTGGCTGTGGCTGGACCCGCTGGTGTCCATTGGCATTTCGGTGGCGATCATCGCCGGCACATGGGGGCTGTTTCGCGACAGCTTCGACCTGGCGCTGGATGCGGTGCCCGCCAATGTGGATGGCCCGGCCGTTGCGGCCTATCTGAAGTCCCGCCCGGGAGTGGCCGAGGTGCATGACCTGCACATCTGGGCGCTCTCCACCACCGAGGTGGCCCTTACCGCCCATCTGGTGCGGCCCGGCGCCGCCCTGGACGACGCCTTTCTCATGGAAACCTGCGCCGAGCTGAAGGCCCGGTTCGACATTGGCCATGCGGCCTTGCAGGTGGAGGCGGGGGAGATGGCCTGCCCGCTCGCCTCGCCGCAGGTGGTGTGAGGCGGCGGGCTATGCCGCCGCGTCGCGATCAGGCGCGGACGATTTCCACCGGGCCGTGATCGTCGCAATGGTCGCCATGGGGATGGTGCAGGCGGCCATCCACCAGATAGTCCACATGGTCGCCATGGGGCACCGCCTCATGGCCGCAGCCGGGGCCGTGCACATGGCCGGGCTCGTGGCCGGTGCAGGGCTGGCCGCCGGTGCAGGCGTCGGGATTGGTGGCGCTGACCTCGATCACATGTTCGTCCACATGGTCCCCGTGGGGGTGATGCAGGTGGCCGTCATGCAGATAGTCCACATGGTCGCCATGCTTGATGGCGGTGTGGCCACAGCCGGGGCCGTGGGCATGGTCGTGGTTGGGGTGGATCTTGCAGGTCTCGCTCATGGCTTTCGTCCTCGCCTTCAATGATGTTCGCAGGCATGGTCGACGGCGCTGGTCACCAGAGTGAGCACATGATCGTCGGCCAGTTGGTAGATGATGGATTTGCCGCGCCGCTGGCGTCGCACCAGCCGCGCCGCGTGAAGCACCTTGAGCCGGGCGGACAAGGTGGTGAGTTTTTCTCCCATGGCTTCGGCGAGGTCGGACACGGAGGCCTCGCCCGCCGACAGAAGGATCAGCAGCCGCAGGCGCCCCGGTTCGGCGAGCGCGGCGAACATGCCGGCGGCCTCCTCGATTTGCGCTTCGGTCAGCGCCGTTTCCGCCGTTTCGTTCATGCATCATTCTATTGATTATTGGAATGTTGGAGTCAAGCGGCCGGCGCACAGATTTTCCGGTCCGGAGGACCGGCATGCGCAGACCGTGAGGGGAACGGGGGAGAGGCGTCAGCCGAACCAGAATCGCCGTGTGCCGGCGGCCAGCAGCAGCGCGCCGGCCACTGCAAGCCACAAGGCGTTCAGGCCCATATGGGGATAGAGCAGGGCGCCCGCGAAGGCGCCGCCTACCAGGCCGGACCAGAGGCCGAAATAAGACAGCCACGCCGTGCGGCTGCCGCCCATGAAGGCGGCGGCGATATGCTGGCCGAGCTTCACCAGCGTGCCGGTCATGTAGGTCAGCCCGATGCTCACCTCGCCATTGCGCTCGAACACGGTGTTCTCCACGCCCATGGCGAAGGCCATGGCCGCCACGGTGGCAAAGCCGAACTCCAGGGCATGCAGCGTGCCCGCCAGCGCCAGCATGGTGGCCACCAGCAGGAGGAGCACCGTGTGCCGGCGCCGGTGCAGCAGGCGCCCGGCGATCGTGCCCGTGACCACGCCGGAGACGAAGCTGGAGATGAGCCCGGCAGCGATGGCCCAGTGCAGCGATTCGCCCGCATTTTCGAGCCCGACGCCCACGCGCGTGGAATTGCCGCTCATGAACGAGACGAAGAAGCCGCCCAGTTCGATGAAGCCAAGGGCGTCCACGAAGCCGGCCAGGGCCGACAGGCAGACGGCAATGAAGCGCAGGTGAAGATCGTAGCGAAGCACAGGGGGCGGGTATCACACCGGGCGGGTGGAATGGAAGCGCGCCAGTGGGATGGTCGCAATGCGAAAACGGGGGATGGGGACGGGTTGGGATTGCAGGATACTCCTCCTGCAATCCAGGCGGTGGGGCGCCCGGCGGCTCGCGCGCTCCTCCGGGGGCTCACATCAGGCCTCACTTTCTGGCGTTACTCTTGGCCCTCTGCCGCCTGCGCCCGGTCCAGGATGACTTTCAGGAGGATGCGGGTGCGGGTCTGGTCGCGCACGTCGAGTTCGGTCACTCGGCGCAGGGCATCCGTGCCCTCGTCCAGCCGGTCGAGCCGCAGGAGCACATAGCCATAGGCCTGGAGCACGAACAGGAAGAAGCGCACCTGCGGCGCGTCGGAGGCGAAATCCGCATCGCCCGCGCGCACCTCCCGCCAGTCGGCGGGAATGTTGAGCCGGCGCGCGGCGGCGGCGAGCACGCGCTCGGCCTGCACGAGGGCGGTGGCGAAATCGTGCGTGTAGAGGGCATAGCGATAGCGAGCGATCATCACCGCCAGATGGTCGCCCGCGAGGCGTTCGGCCTCCGCCAGATGGCGCTCCGCCTCCTGCGGCCGCGCCCAGGCAAGGCCCGCCGCGCGGATGGCCCGTTCCGCCTCGGGCGCAAGGTCCTCGTGATAGCGCCCCTCCAGCCAGGCTTCCGCATTGGGCCGGCTGTCGGCGAACGCCGCGGGCGCGCTCACGCCACGCCCTCCGCCAGCGCCGCCACCACGCGGGCCCCCACCTGGTCGTGCGGGTCGAGGCGGGCGAGGGTGTCGAGCGCCGCCCGCGCCGCCTCCGGCTCGCCCCGCTTCAGGCGAATGAAGGCGAGGGCCTTCAGGGAATAGAGGGCGAAGCGCTCCGGGCCCTCCTGGCCCGGAAAGGCCGGCCACTTCAGCCAGTCCGGCGGCAGGCCCGCCTGGCGGGCGGCTTCGGCGATGGCGGCCTCCACGGCCTCCAGCGCCGCATCCCCGTCCCCGGCATAAGCATGAATCTTGTAGAGGCACAGATGCACGGGCAAAGCGTCGGGGGCTTCGGCCAGCGCCGCGCGGAACAGGGCCTCGGCGGCCGCCTTGTCGGTGCGATGGGCGCGCACGCCGGCCTGGAGCAGGGCGTCCACGGCCTCAGGCACCTGTCCGAAATCGATGAGGCGCTCCCCGTTCACGGGCGCTCTCAGGCGGCCGACGGGCCGGAGCAGGCGCTGCCGGCCGGATGGATGCAGGCCTCCGTCACCGGCTGGGCGCGGGGCGCAAGGCCGATGAGGGCGTCCAGCATCTCGCCATCCCAGCCCACAAGTCTCAGGCCGGAAATGTCCAGGAGCGGGCGGCGGATGAGGGGCGGGTCGGCGAGGAGCGCGGCCAGCGCGCCGGCTTCGTCATAGGCCTCCGGCACCACTTCCCCGCTCTTCACCTTCACCGCCGAGCGGTTGAACCAGTCCGCCGGCGGCAGGTCACCGAAAAAGGGGCGCAGGCTCTGCGCGCTCCAGGGGTGGGTGAAGAGGTCGCGCACCTCCAGCTCGTGGCCGGATGCCATGAGCAGCGCCCGTTGGCGGGCATTCCCGCCACATGTGGGCTTGCCATAGAAGACGATGTGCGCCACCCCCGCCTCCTATGCGTCCATCAGGATGTCGAGCGCGGTGCCCAGCGGCAGATCGAGCACGGCGATCCCCTGCTCGGCGAAGAAGCGGGCCTCGTTGCGGGTGAGAGAGGCCGCATCCACCACCGCGAAATGGGGGCCGCGCGAGCGCTTCATGATCTGCCGGGCATAGGTGCGCAGCATCTGGTCATGGAAGCGGCAGCCCAGGAACAGGAAGCCCCGGAAAGACCGGCGGTCGCGCACCACGGGCGGGATGGGCGACTGGATGTCGATCTCGGTCATCACCTCCACATAGTCGCTGTCCGCCACTAGGAAGTTCTGGGCGGGGGTCACCGCGCCGTGGGGCTTGTAGAGAATGGTGGTCCAGCTTTCCGCCGTGGCGTCGGGCACGAGGGTGCCGGCCGCGTCATAGGCGCGGGTCCAGATGTCCTGCGTGATGCCGGCCCGGGTGATGCCCTGGACCTCGCCGAAATCGGTCCGCCCGGTGCCCGCGAAGGCGGCGCGCATGGCGCCGTCATACCAGGTGTCCACAATCAGCGAGCTGGGCAGCCCCGCCAGATAGGACTGGAACGGGGAGGGGGAGAGCTTCGGGGCGAAGATCTCGCCCATCCAGGCGGTCAGCGTCTTGCGGTGGCGGCGCTGGTCGATGAACTGGGCCACCGCCCACATATTGGTGCGCATGCGCCCGGGGGCGGGATGGCGCTTGGAGAGTTCGGCGGCCAGCGCCTCGGGGGCCAGCGGCACGGTGCCGCCCGCCCCGCTTGCCGCCACCACGCCGGGGCCGAGATAGGGCACGAGGCGGTCGGCCTTCAGCCAGGCGGCCACGTCCTTCAGATGCGCCTGCGCGTCCGCCCCGGAGAGGATGGGGCCGGCGGCGGGGCGGATGGCGTCGGGGGCCGGAATGGGGGATGCGGACATGGGTCAGTCCTCCTCGCCGCCAATCTTGCGGGCGTTCACGGTGATGGGCAGGCGGGTGTCGGCGGGCATGTCGGGGAGCGTGAAGGTCCAGCCATTCTTCAGCTTCACCCAGCCGCCCCACAGCGCCGCATGCTCCTGGTCCACGATGGGCTCCTCCAAATCCTTCTTGGGCGCATAGGCGGAGAGCGCCCCGGCGGGCGTCTTGCGGATCATCAGCTTCACGGGAGGGCCTCCTCGGCCTTGGGGGCGGTCGTTTCGGCGGTGGGGGGCGGGTTGTCGAGGCTGACAAGTTCCTTGCCGCGCATGCCCACGATGGTGCCGCGCTCCACCCACTCCACCGCATAGATGTAGAATTGCTGGAGGAAGATGCCGATGTCGCGGACATAGCCGACATCGCCCTTGCGAACGAGATTCTCGCCGATCTCCTTCAAGGGATAGGTGCCGTCATTCTTCACATGCTTGGTGGAGCGCACCTTCTCGCCGGGGCGGAAGCGCGGTTCCTTGAAGATCTCCACGTCCTGCTCACGTCCGAGGCCCATGGCGTCCTCCCTCGTTTGCGAGGCGGCGCTGCGCCAGCTCGCGAATGGCTTCCACCTCGTCCTGCAAGAAGCCGTGCAGGTGCGGTGGATCGATGCGCTCGGCCACCGCGAAGCGCACCCGCATGTCGCCGTCGCGCGCCAGCACCGTGAGGCGGGCGGGCGGCAGGCGCTCGGCGACGGCGAGGCGCACCAGCGGGTCGGGATCGCCCGCCATGGTGGGCAGGTGCGCCGGCCCGATGCGGCGGGCCACCTCGCGGCGCACTTCGGCTTCCGGGTCGTGCAGCGCCATCACCAGGGCCGCCGGCGGCGCGCGGCGGGCGGCGGTGAGGCGCACATAATAGTCTTCGTCCGCCAGCATGGAGACGAGATCGCCCCCTTCCAGGCGGTGGGTGATGGCGATGCGCACCCGGCGGTCCGGGTCCTTGCGCATCTCCCGCGCCCGCGACAAAGGCAGGCGATAGGCCACCATGGTGCGCACTTCCGGCTCCGGGTCGTCCTTCAAAGAGCCGATGAGGAAGACGCTGGCATGCTTGGCGGCGAGCGTCCGGACCTCGAAATAGGGATGGGCCAGATAGCGGGCGGCAAGATCGGGATTGCGAGCGAAGAAACGATCGATGCGCTTGCCCCGCCGGTCGGCGACGCAGATCTTGCCAAGGTCGCAGCGCCCTTCCGCGTGGATGTCCTCATGAGGACAATCCTGGCAGCGCAAGGGGCGGCCTTGCCAGTCGAGCGCCTCGGGCCCGCTTTCGACGTCTTCCGCCGCTTCCCCGGCCATGCTCCGCCTTCCCCCGATTGTCAGATGTCACCGTCCGCGCCACAAGCCGGGTCAAGGGCGGCCATGGGCGGCCAAGGCCGCCAAGAGCGGCCAAGGGCAGATGGCGGCGCTTGGCCCGCCGCGCGTGGCTCAGCTGGCCGGGACGCAGGTGTTGGGCACCGGGCAGACGGCGGCGCACTGGGGCTCGTCGAACTGGCCTTCGCACTCGGTGCACTTCTTGGGGTCGATGATGTAGGTGTCGCCCTTCATGCGGATGGCCGCGTTGGGGCACTCGAATTCGCAGGCGCCGCAGACGGTGCACTGGGACACGATGATCTTGAGAGACATGGTCTTTTCCCTTCGCTGGTCATGAGGCCGCATGCGCGGCCGGGAATGGGCGCTCTCCTCAGGCGGAGAGCGCGAGCTTCTGGTCGGTGACGGTGCGGCCGAATTCGCGGGCATAGAGGGCGCCGATGGCCGCCTCGATATATTCGAGGGCATAGTCATCGGTGGCGCGGATGCCGGCGGCGGTGAGCGCGTCCTTGGGGCAGTCGCCGATCTTGGCGCACAGCACCACTTCCACCCCTTCCAGCGCTGCGATCACGCCGTCCAGCGTCGCATCCTCGCCGAAGCCGCCCATGCAGTAATTGTCCACCTTGCGGTGGCCGACGAACTGGATGCCCTTGGGGGTGGCCTCATAGACCTGGAATTCCTTGGCGTGGCCGAAATGCTCGTTCACCCGCCCGCCGCCCTTGGTGGCCACCGCCACCAGCAGCGTGCCGTCGGTCTCCATGGCCCGGATCTCGGAATTGATCTCCTGCTTCTTGGCCACGTGATCGCCGCGCTCGCTCGCCACCACCTCGCGATAGGCGGCGCGCTTGGCCGGGTCGTAGGTGACGAATTCGGGGATCTGGTCGAGGGTGAATTCCTGGCCCCGGTCCTCGCCGAGCAGCCCGACCGCGTCCGCCCGACACTGGCGGCAATGGCGCATGAGCTTGGCGCCGCCTTCCAGCTTGTCCTGCAGCGCCTTCAGCTCCATGGCGGTGGGGCCGCGCTGGCCGGTGAGGCCGTAATGGGTGCCGTGCTCGGCGGCCGAGATCAGGGGCATGACATTGTGGAGGAAGGCGCCGCGCTCCTTCACCCACTTGTTCACCTCCAGGAGGTGCTCGTCATTGACGCCGGGGATCATGACCGAGTTGACCTTCACCAGAATGCCGCGGTCGCGCAGCATTTCCAGGCTCAGCATCTGCCGCTCATGCAGGATCTTGGAGGCCTCATAGCCGGTATAGCGCTTGTGATTGTGGAAGATCCACGGATAGATCTTCGTACCCACTTCCGGATCCACCATGTTGATGGTGACCGTGACGTGGTCGATATTCATCTCCGCGATTTCGTCCACATGGTCCGGCAAGGCGAGACCATTGGTGGAGAGGCAGAGCTTGACGTCGGGAATTTCCTTGTAGACCGCCTCGAAGGTGGCCTTGGTCTTCTTCCAGTCGTAGCAGCTGTCGCCGGGGCCGGCGATGCCGAGCACGGAGAATTGCGGCACCTCGTTCGCCACCGCCACCACCTTGCGCATGGCCTGGTCGGGGGTCAGCTTTTCCGAGACGACGCCGGGGCGACTCTCATTGGCGCAGTCATATTTGCGATTGCAGTAATTGCACTGGATGTTGCAGGCCGGAGCCACCGCCACATGCATGCGGGCGAAGTAATGGTGCGCCTCTTCCGAGTAACAGGGATGGTCCTTGATCCTGTCCCAGACATCCTGGGGCAGATCGTCGGGCTTGGCCGAGGACCCGCAGGAGGAGGACGAGCAACCGCCTCCTTCCAGCTTGGCGCGCATCTCCTCAACGGAGACCGGGGAGGCGATCAATTTGTCCAGGGAAAACATGGGTGCGGACATGAGAAGCACTCCGGCATGAAATCTGGAATTGCTCTCGCAAGCGCCATGCCATGGGGTAAGGCATTGAAAATAAAAGGCCTGTCGGAGAGGTGTCGGGCCTTTGTCGGCCCATTGTCCGGCTTTGTCCGCCGTCGCCTGTCGCATGTGCGACAGGCCCGTCGCGGGACTGTCGGAAGGGGGCGGACGATGCCGCAGCTTGCCCTCAAGACGCCACTGCCCCCGCGCCTTGTGTGACGCGGGGGCAGTGGTCCAATGGCGTTATGATCGCGCTGAGGAGGACAGCGCGCGGGGCATAAAACCCCATCTCCGCCGTCATGGACGGGCGCGTTCCGGTCCTCCGCGGGGATTGGCCGGGCACAGGCTTTTCTGCGCCGATCCAGCACTTGGCCGTGGATGCGCGGGACAAGCCCGCGCATGACGGTTGCGACTGGGCCGGGCGGCACGCCCAAACCGCACGCCTCGACCGTCAGAACTTCTTGATGTCGATGTCGTGCTTGCGCAGGGCGTAGCCCACCTGGCGGGGGGTGAGGTTGAGGATGCGGGCGGCCTTCGCCTGCACCCAGCCGGCCCGTTCCATGGCCTGGAGCAATTGCTCGCGCTCGGAGAGGCGGGGCGGCACCACCGGGCAGGCATCGGCGCCGGGACAGGCGGCGGGCGGGGCGGTGTGAACGGGCGCCTCGGCGGAGAGCGGCACCACGGGGGAAGCCGGGGCGGACGGGTTTTGGGACAAAGGCGGGGGCTGCAGCGGCTGGGGCACGCCCACGTTCTGTGTCGCCTTGGGGGCACTGCCCTTCCACAGGATGGCGGAGAGGCACTGCCCGCTGTCGCAGGCGAAGTCATGGGGCACGATCACATCGTCCTCCGCCAAGGTGGCGGTGCGCCGGACGCAGTTTTCCAGCTCGCGCACATTGCCGGGGAAGTAACACTTCTTCAGCACTTCCAGGGATTGCGGCGAGAGCTGCATGTGGCGCTGGTTCTCGCGGTTGAAGCGCTCCAGAAAGGCGCGGGCGAGCTTCGGGATGTCGCCGGTGCGCTCGCGCAAGGGCGGCAGGATGAGCGGCACCACATTGATGCGGTAATAGAGGTCGGCGCGGAATTCTCCCTTGGCCACCGCGTCTTCCAGATTCTTGTTGGTGGCGCACACCAGCCGCACATCCACTTTCAGCGTGCGGTTTCCGCCCACGCGCTCGAACTCGCCTTCCTGCAAAACGCGCAGCAGCTTGGCCTGGAAGGCGGCGGAGATTTCGCCGATCTCGTCCAGGAAGAGCGTGCCGCCATGGGCCAGCTCAAAGCGCCCCTGCCGGGCATTCAGCGCGCCGGTGAAGGCGCCCTTCTCATGGCCGAAAAGCTCGGATTCCAGCACCGTCTCGGGAAGCGCGGCGCAATTGACCTTGATGAAGGGCTTGTCCTTGCGGGGCGACAATTCGTGGATGGCGCGGGCGAACAATTCCTTTCCGGTGCCGCTTTCCCCGCGCAGCAGCACGGTGGAATTGGAGCGCGCCACGATCTTGGCGGTGGCGATCAGGCGCTTCACCGACATGCTGTCGCCGAGGATGCCGGTGGCCGGCAATTCGGGGAAATGGTCTTCCTTCTCCCCGCCCAGGGCCTTTTCCAGGCGATGGGTCTGGGCGATCAGGCGGTCGCGGTCGCCCGCCACCATTTCGTGCAGGCGCACCGTCTGGCCCACCAGGTTCGCCACCATGGTCAGGAAGCGCACATCCTCGTCGAAGCGGAAGCGCGCGGTGCCGTCCCAGACCCGGTCGATGGAGAGCGTGCCGATGACCCGCGTGTCCGCCTTGATGGGCACGCCGATGAAGGACACGGTCGCCTCCTCGGCGGGGGCGAACAGATCCTCATGGCCCTCGAACAAAGCATGCGCGCTCACGTCCTGCACCACCAGAGGGGTGGCGGTGGCGACGATCTGGTCGATGGCCTTCTGCGGCACGCGCGAGCGGATGTGCTGGGCGATCTGGGGCGTCCAGCCGGTGGTGGCCACCATGTCCGGCTCGCCCTGCCGGTCCAGGATGACGATCATCCCGTGCCGCATCTGGAGCATGGAGGACAGGACGTTCACCACATTGGCGAGCGTCAGCTCCAGCCGCCGGGCGGCGGTCAGGATCTTTGAAATCTCATAGATGCCGATCAGCGCCACCTCGGGCGAGGTGCCCCTGGATGCGGCGGACGGGCGCGGCGCGGCGACGGGCGCCGGCTGCGGTGCTGCGGCCTTCCCTTCGCCGGCCCGTACGGGGGCTGGCGGGACAAGCGGACTGGTCATGACTGTCCTGGCACTGCCGGAATTGGCGTTGGTCGGCCCGTTGGCCGAACCCCGAGGGACGCGTACCTGGTAGAAGTCCGTCATGGCGTGCTCCTCACCGCGCACGGGTGTCGGAAACCGCCCTCCAATATTTGAGCTTCCTCACGCTCGGTCTCGCTTGGGAGACATCTTGTCCGATGAGTTCGGAGGATTTCTAAGGAGAAGCTTTGGCGCGCTTCCGGTCTTTGATCTAGATCAAGTCAGGCAGTCGTGCCTGATTTTTCCGCACCTGTCTTGGCGGGAGAGGACCCGGGCGCGAATGCGCGCGGGCCCTCGTTTTCCGGCTTATTCCGCCGCGACGGGCAGGCCGGCCGCTTCAAGGGCCACCGCCGCCGAGGCGATGATGGCGCCGAAGCGCACGGCGGCCTGGATCTGGGTTTCCCCGACCCCGGCGTCGCGCAGCACCTTTTCGTGGGAATCGATGCAGCGGCCGCAGCCATTCATGGCGGACACCGCCAGCGACCACAGCTCGAAGTCCGCCTTGTCGACGCCGGGATTGCCGATCACGCTCATGCGCAGCTTGGCCGGCAAGGTCTCATAGGCCTTGTTCGAGGCCAGATGCGTGAAGCGGTAATAGACATTGTTCATGGCCATGATGGCCGCCGCCGCCTTGGCCGCGTCCAGCGCGGCGGGCGTCAAATGGGGCGCAGCCTCGGCCTCCAGTGCCTGGGCGACCACCGGATTGCGGGTGGTGTAGCCGCAGGCCACCAGCAGCCCATAGAGCTGCTGGGGCGTGAGGCTGTCCTCGCGGGGGAGGGCGGAGAGGTTCAGCTTCACGTCCTTGGCGAAGGACGGGATCTGCTCCTTGAGGGCGTCGATGGACATGCCTCAGGCCACCTTCAACACGTCGCCGCCGACTTCGCGGTTGCAGGGGCACAATTCGTCGGTCTGCAGCGCGTCGAGCACCCGCAGCGTGTCCTTCGGATTGCGGCCCACATTCAGGTTGGTGGCGTAGACGTGCTGGATCACATTGTCCGGGTCGACAATGAAGGTGTAGCGATAGGCCACACCGTCGGGCGAGCGCACGCCCAGGCCATCCACCAGCGAGCCGTTGGTGTCGGCGAACGACCAGATGGGCAGGCGGTTCAGGTCCTTGTGGTCGCGCCGCCAGGCGAGCTTGACGAACTCATTGTCGGTCGAGCCGCCCAGCACCACCGCGTCCCGGTCCTCGAAGTCCCCGGCCAGGCGCGCGAACTCGGCGATCTCGGTGGGGCACACGAAGGTGAAGTCCTTCGGATAGAAGAAAATGATCTTCCATTTGCCGGGAAAGCTCTGCTCCGTGAGGGTCTCGAAGGCCGACTGGCCGTTCTCTTCATGGAGGTTGAAGCGGGGCTTCACGCCGGTGATGGAGAAGGAAGGAAGGACGCTGCCGATGCCGAGCATGACTGTCTCCGGATAGGGGAACCGGGGCGTGACGCCCCGCGTGTCGAGGCAGTGCAGCAAGCGGTGTGCCATCTTGTGCGCTGCGGAATTTCTCATAGTTCCAATGGGCGAAAACCGGAACCGAAAATGCTGCGGGGCAGCATTGTCGGATTTCCGACACGCCGGTGGGGTCAGTCGGCGCGGGCGTGTCGCGAAACTGCCGTCCCCCGCCGCGGCGCGGTGCGTGGCCTGCGGGCCTGCCGCGTTCAATTCCGCTCGCTTTCGCCGCGGCGCAACGCGCGGGCGCGCCCTCGCTCTCGCCTTGGCACGAATGTCGCTAGAGCGGGGGCGAGCCTTCCCGGGTGTGCGGGAAGCCACAATCCCTCGCGGCCGGGAGGCAGCACCATGCGCAGCGAATCAGGCTTCGTCCCCTCGGGACGCGTGCCCCTGGCGGTGGTGCTCGGCACCAATGATGTGGCCTCCGCCGTGGCTCATGCCCTGTTCCAGGCGGGCTATGGCGTGGTCATGTCCCGCGATCCCGGCCAGCCGGTCCTGCGGCGGACACTGGCCTTCGACGATGCCCTTGTCTGCGGGCCGCTGGAGATCGAGGGGGTGCTGGCGCGCCCGGCCCATGGCCTCGTGGACCTGCTGCATGCCTGCATGGAGCGCTCCGCCATCTCGGTGACCGTGATGGAGCTGGGCGAGTTGTTGTGCCTCGGCCTCATCGACGTGCTGGTGGATGCGCGCATGCGCATGCGGGCGCTGAAGGTGGACGTGCGGCCCTTCGCCCGCGCCACCATCGGCCTTGGTCCCGGCTTCATTCCCGGCCGCCATGTGGACGTGGCGGTGGAGACGGCCCCCGACCTGATCGGCGTGGTGACCGATGGCGCCACGCTCGCCGCCCACGGTCGCTCAGCGCCGCTGGCGGGCGCTGGCCGCGAGCGCTTCGCGCGCGCCCCGGCTGCCGGCCTGTGGCTGACCGACCGGGCGATCGGGGAGGGCGTCGTCCAGGGCGCGCCGATTGGCACCTGTGGCGGCGCACTCGTCGCCGCACCGCTCGCCGGCCGCCTGCGGGGACTGGTGCGCAGCGGCGTCGATGTCTCGGAGGGGCTGAAGATCGCCGAGGTGGACCCCTCCCCGGAGGAGGCGCCCAGTTGGATCGGCCTTGCCCCCCGCGCCCGCGCCATCGCGGCGGCGACGCTGGACGCAGTGCGCCTGGTTCAGGCCATGGAGGCCGGCCAAGCGCCAGCGGCGCATTCCCACTGACAATGGCCAGCGGCGCATTCCCACTGACAATGGCCAGCGGCGCATTCCCACTGACAATGGCCAGCGGCGCATTCCCACTGACAATGGCCAGCGGCGCATTCCCACTGACAATGGCCAGCGGCGCATTCCCACTGACAATGGCCGGCGGCGCCCTCCCATTGACCATGGCTGGCGGCTGTCATCTTCCGCCCATGGATGCCATGTTCTCTCCGTCCAAGCGCAAACCGGGAGGATCGGCTGTGGCTGAGAAATGGTGGAGCGAGGCTCTTGTGGATCAGCTCCTGGCCGAGGACGTGCCCTCCGGCGACCTGACCACCGCTATGCTGGGCATTTCCGACGCCCCGGGCGGCATGCGCTTTTACATGCGGGCGGAGGCGGTGGTGTGTGGCATCGAGCTCGCCGCCGATCTCATCACCCGCGCGGGCGCCCAGGTGCGCTGCCACGCCGACAGCGGATGGAGGGTGGAGACTGGCGCCCATCTCCTCTCCGCCCAAGGCCCTGCCGGTGCGCTGCACCGCAGCTGGAAGGTGGCGCAGACGCTGGTGGAATATCTCTCCGGCATCGCCACCGCCACCGCCGCCATCGTGGAGGCGGCCCGCGCCGTGGACCCCCATGCGGCCGTGGTGACCACCCGCAAGACCTTGCCAGGCAGCAAGGCTTTGATGCTGGCCGCCATTCGCGCAGGAGGGGCGCAGCCCCATCGGCTGGGATTGTCGGAAACCCTTCTCGTCTTCCCCGAGCACCGCGCGTTTCTCGACGACCCCGTGACCGCGCTCGCCGCTCTGCGGCGCGCCGCGCCGGAGAAGAAGGTGGTGGTGGAGGTGGCGGACCTGGAGACCGCGGGCCTCGTGCTGGAAGCCGCTCCCGACATTCTCCAATGCGAGAAGATGACGCCGGAAAGTCTGGCCGAGGTGGTGGCCGAGGTGAAGCGGCGGGGGCTCCACACGCTGGTGGCCGCCGCCGGCGGCGTGAACGCCACCAACGCCGCCGCCTATGTGCGGGCGGGCGCCGGCCTGCTCGTCACCTCCGCGCCCTATTGGGCCAAGCCCGCCGATGTGAAGGTGGTGATCGAGGCGCTTTAGGGCGCGATCGACCTTCCTCCCTCTGATAAAGAGCAGCCGTCATGGCCGGGCTTGTCCCGGCCATTTCCGGGGGTTCGGCCTGTAGCACGTTTGCCCTGTTGATCCTGGCGGTTGGGCGTGGATGCCCGGGACGAGCCCGGGCATGACGGTCGCACCGGGCGTCCAGCCGCACGGCATGTCTTGGAAAGTGACCTGCGCCCCTGTCGCAAATCCGCCGTGTCGGATGTCCGTGTTCGGCTTGTCGCGTTTGCGACAGCCACGTTTCAAGCGATACTCTTTACATTGTAATGACTTGAGACTGTGGCACAGCGCTTGCGTGATCCTCCTCAGATCCTTCCGGTTTCGAGGGGACCACCAACATGATCATTCTCACCGACAATGCGGTTAACGCGGTGAAGACCGCCATGGCACAGACCTCGAACGGGGCCGAGGGCCTGCGCATTATGGTGGAGGCGGGCGGCTGCGCCGGCTTCAAATACATGATGGGGCTCGAGAATGCGCCCCGTGACGGCGACGTGGTGATCGAGCAGAGCGGCGTGAAGCTGTTCATCGACGACCGCTCCCAGCCCCTCGTCTCCGGCATGAAGGTGGATTTCGTCACCTCGCTGGAGAATTCCGGCTTCGTGTTCGAAAATCCCAACGCGGCGTCCAAGTGCGCCTGCGGCAAGTCCTTTGGCTGAGGAGGGCGCGCCATGTGGGATTACACGGACAAGGTCAAGGACTACTTCTTCAACCCGAAGAATGCCGGCGCCCTCTCGGACGCCAATGCGGTGGGCGAAGTGGGCGCCATCGCCTGCGGCGACGCGCTGAAACTCATGCTGAAGGTGGACCCGGAGACGGAAGTCATCACCGAGGCCCGCTTCCAGACCTTCGGCTGCGGCTCGGCCATCGCCTCCTCCTCCGCGCTCACGGAGATCGTCATCGGCAAGACGCTGGACGAGGCGCTGGCGCTCACCAACCAGGACATTGCGGATTTCCTCGGCGGCCTGCCGCCGGAAAAGATGCACTGCTCGGTCATGGGCTATGAGGCCCTCCAGGCGGCGGTGGCCAATTTCCGGGGCGAGACCTGGGAAGACGACCACGAGGAAGGCGCGCTGGTCTGCAAGTGCTTCGGCGTGGACGAAGGCGTCATCGAGCGGGCGGTGAAGGTCAACAAGCTGACCACCCCCGAGCAGGTGACCTTCTACACCAAGGCCGGCGGCGGCTGCCTCACCTGCTTCGAGGCCATCGAGGAAGTGCTCGCCCGGGTGAATGCGGACATGGTGGCCGAGGGCCTCATCGCCGCCTCCGCCGCCTATCGCATCGGCTCGGTGGATCCGCGCGCCCTCAAGGGCAAGCCCCGCGTCGGCAACGGCAAGGAGCCGGCCAAGGAGAAGGCCGCGCCCGCAGGCCAGCCCATTCAGGTGCCGCTCTCGGCCACCGCGCCCAAGCAGAGCCCGCTGGCCTCGCTGGTGCCGCCGCCTTCCGCGCCGGCCCCGCTCACCCAGGTGCAGCGCATCAAGCTCATCGACAAGGCCATCGAGGAGTTGCGCCCCTATCTCCAGCAGGATGGCGGCGATTGCGAGCTGGTGGACGTGGAGGGCAACACCGTGAGCGTGAAGCTCTCCGGCGCCTGCATCGGCTGCCAGATGGCCTCCGTGACCATATCCGGCGTGCAGCAGCGCCTGATGGAGAAGCTGGGCATGCCGCTGCGCGTCGTGCCGGTCAAGTGAGCGGGAGGCGATGATGAAGCCGGTCTATTTCGACAACAACGCCACCACCCGCGTGGACCCCCGCGTGGTCGAGGCCATGCTGCCCTTCTTCACCGAGCAGTTCGGCAATCCCTCCTCCATGCATGCCTTCGGCTCGCAGGTGGGCGGGGCGGTGAAGGCGGCGCGCGGCAAGCTCCAGGCCCTGCTCGGCGCCGAATTCGACCATGAGGTGATCTTCACCTCCGGCGGCACCGAGAGCGACAATGCGGCCATCCTCTCCGCCTTGGAGGCGAGCCCCCGCCGCCGCGAGGTCATCACCAGCGCGGTGGAGCATCCCGCCGTCCTCTCCTTGTGCTCCTGGCTGGAGAAGAACAAGGGCGTGAAGGTCCATGTCATCCCGGTGGACGAGAAGGGCCGCCTCGACATGGACGCCTATGCGGAGGCCCTCTCCGACCGGGTCGCCGTGGTCTCCATCATGTGGGCCAATAATGAGACGGGCACCCTCTTCCCCGTCGAGGAACTGGCGCAGATGGCGAAAGCCCATGGCGCGCTGTTCCACACCGACGCGGTGCAGGCGGTGGGCAAGATCCCCATGGACCTGAAGTCCACCGCCATCGACATGCTCTCCTTGTCCGGCCACAAGCTGCATGCCCCCAAGGGCATCGGTGCGCTCTATGTGAAGCGCGGCGTTCGGTTTCGCCCGCAGATCAAGGGCGGCCACCAGGAGCGCAGCCGCCGGGCGGGCACCGAGAACACGCCCTCCATCGTGGGCCTCGGCGTTGCCGCGGCGCTGGCCGCCGAGCACATGGCCGAGGAGAATGGCCGGGTGCGGGCCCTGCGCGACCGGCTGGAAAAGGGCCTGCTCCAGCGCATCCCCAATTGCTTCGTGACGGGGGATGCGGACAACCGCCTGCCCAACACCGCCAACATCGCCTTCGAGTTCATCGAGGGGGAGGGCATCCTCCTGCTCCTGAACCGCGAGGGCATCGCCGCCTCCTCGGGCTCGGCCTGCACCTCGGGCTCGCTGGAGCCTTCCCATGTGCTGCGGGCCATGAAGATCCCCTATACGGCGGCCCATGGCGCCATCCGCTTCTCGCTGTCCCGCGACAACAGTCCGGAGGAAGTGGACCATGTGCTGGAGGTGATGCCTGGCATCATCGACAAGCTGCGCGCCCTTTCCCCGTTCTGGAACGGGGCCGGCGCGCCGGCGCAGGAATTCAAGCCCGTCTATGCCTGACAATGCCCGGAGCCGCGTCGTGCGGCTCCGGTTCCCCTCGGTGCCCATCCGCGCCCGGAGGTGACCCATGCTCGCAAAGCCGCCCTTTCCCCCGCCCGCGCCCCGCACCGTCTTCCTGAACGACACCACGCTCAGGGATGGCGAGCAGGCGCCCGGCGTCGCCTTCACCCGCAAGGAGAAGCTCGACATCGCCGAGGCGCTGGCCGCGGCCGGCGTGCCGGAGATCGAGGCCGGAACCCCGGCCATGGGCGACGAGGAGATCGAGACCATCCGCTCCATCGCCTCACTGAAACTGCCGCTGCGCGTCATGGCATGGTGCCGCATGGGCGAGGAAGACCTGATGGCGGCGGTGGCGGCGGGCGTCACCTGCGTGAACCTGTCCATTCCCACCTCCGACCGGCAATTGGCCGGCAAGCTCGGCCGCGACCGCGCCTGGGCGCTGGACAAGGTGGGCGAGACGGTGACACTCGCCCGCCGGCTCGGCTTTGCGGTGGCGGTGGGCTGCGAGGATGCCTCCCGCGCCGATCCGGCCTTCCTCGCCGCCGTGGCGGGCGTAGCTTCCCAGGCGGGCGCCTTCCGCCTGCGGCTCGCCGACACGCTGGGCGTGCTCGATCCCTTCTCCACCTGCGCGCTGGTGGGGCGCATCGCCCAGGCGTGCGACCTCGACATCGAATTCCACGGCCATGACGATCTCGGCCTTGCCACCGCCAATGCGCTGGCGGCGGTGATGGGCGGGGCAAGCCATGTGAGCGTCACCGTGCTGGGCCTTGGCGAGCGGGCCGGCAATGCGGCACTGGAAGAGGTGGCCATCGCACTGCGCCAGACCGGCCGCAGCGAGACCGGCATCGATCCCCTCGCGCTCAAGGGCCTCGCCACCCTCGTCTCGCAGGCCGCCGGCCGTCCCGTGCCCCGCGCCAAGGCGGTCGTGGGGGAGGATGTGTTCACCCATGAATCCGGCATCCATGTCTCCGGCCTCCTGAAAGACCGGCGCACCTATGAGGCGCTCGACCCGCAGATGCTGGGGCGCGACCACACGGTGGTGCTGGGCAAGCATTCCGGCCTCGCCGCCATCGAGCGGGCTTTGGCGCTAGAAGGGCTGAAGGTGGACCCCGAGCGGGGCAAGGCCATTTTGAAGCGGGTGCGCGACTTCGCCACCCGCACCAAGCAGGTGGTGCCGCAGGAAGTGCTGCGGCGCTTCTACGAGGACAGCTTCACGAAGGAGGCGCTCCGCCGCCGCCGCATCGCCGTCGAGGAGGCCTGACCATGATCATGGGAGGCACCCGCCGCCGTCATCCCGCCATCCCCCTGGCCGCGCCCATGTCCCCCAGCTCGTCGTCTGTGCCCGGCCTTCTTGCCTTGGTCCGCGAGGACGTGGCCTGCGTGAAGGGGCGCGATCCCGCCGCCCGCAACACGCTGGAGATCGTGCTCACCTATCCCGGCGTGCACGCGGTCATCTGGCACCGGGTCGCCCATCGCCTGTGGCGGCGAAAGCTCAAGTTTCCCGCCCGCTTCCTGTCCTGGCTGGCGCGCTTTCTGACCAATGCGGACATCCATCCCGGCGCCACCATCGGCCGGCGCTTCTTCATCGATCACGGCGCCTGCGTGGTGATCGGCGAGACGGCGGAAGTGGGGGACGACGTGACGCTCTATCACGGGGTGACGCTGGGCGGCACCTCCTGGAGTCCCGGCAAGCGCCATCCGACCCTGAAGGACGGCGTGCTGGTGGGCGCGGGCGCCAAGATCCTCGGCCCCATCACCGTGGGAGCCGGGGCGCGGGTGGGCGCCAATTCGGTGGTGATCGAGGATGTGGCCCCCGGCATGACGGTGGTGGGCATTCCCGGCCGCCCGGTGAAGCCGACGGCCGAGCGCCGGCGGCTCGGTGATGGCCGCATCGATCTTGAACACCATCTCATGCCCGACCCGGTGGGTGAGGCCATCGCCTCCCTGCTGGACCGCATCGAATTCCTGGAGGCGCGGCTCGCACACCTCCAGCGCCGGGGCCGGCCCGAGGCCGATCCCTGCGACGGCGATCCCGCCGCCTGAACCCTGCCATTCCCGTCGCAAGGGCGACAAGAGGAGGTCCCAATGTCCGCTTCCGACACGTCCGCTCCCGTTTCGTCGGTTCTCATCCAATTGCGCCATTTGTCGTCGGCGGAGGATTTCTTCTCCGTCCTCGACGTGCCCTACGACAAGCGTGTCGTGAACGTGGCACGCCTGCACATCTTGAAGCGAATGGGCCAGCATCTGGCCTCCACTGACTTTGCCGGCATGAGCGACGAGGCCATCCGCGCCGCCTGCGCCGACACGCTGGAGCGCGCCTATCGGGACTTCCTCACCTCCTCGCCGCTGGAGCAGCGCGTGTTCAAGGTGCTGAAGGACCGCGACCCCACCCGCCCCGCGCCCAAGGGCGCGTTCGTTCCGCTCACCGCCTTGTTCCAGGGCGTGGAGCGCTCCTGACGCCGCCTGTCGCAAAGCCGACAGGTTGCGCCTGCCCTCCTCTCGTACATTTCTTCAAGGCATTGAAAATACCTAATTATTTTCTTCCAGAGGATTTGGCACGGGTGATGCGAGAGGAGGGCAGAGGCTTTTAAAGCGAGGTTGCCGCCATGCACATCGTGGTCTGCATCAAGCAGGTTCCGGACTCCGGCCAGATCCGGGTCCATCCCGTCACCAACACGATCATGCGGCAGGGGGTGCCGACCATCATCAACCCCTACGATCTGTTCGCGCTGGAGGAAGCCCTCCGCCTGCGCGACAAGTTCGGGGGCGAGGTGACGGTGCTCACCATGGGCCCGCCCATGGCCTCCGACTCCTTGCGCAAGGCGCTGACCTTCGGCGCCGACCGGGCGGTGCTGCTCACCGACCGCTTCTTCGCCGGCTCGGACACGCTGGCCACCTCCTTCGCGCTGGCGAGCGCCATCGCCAAGATCGGCGAGACCTTCGGCCCGCCGGACGTGGTCTTCACCGGCAAGCAGACCATTGACGGCGACACCGCCCAAGTCGGCCCCGGCATCGCCAAGCGGCTGAACCTGTTGCAGCTGACCTATGTGGCCAAGATCGCGGAGCTGGACCTCGACGGCCGCTCCATCACCATCGAGCGGCGGGCCGAGGGCGGGGTGCAGGTGCTGAAAACCCGCCTGCCGTGCCTCATCACCATGCTGGAGGCCACAAACGAGATGCGCCGCGGCTCCATGGACGACGCCTTGCGCGCCGCCCGCGCCGAGATCGTCACCTGGAGCGCGGCGGAGGCCGGCATCGAGGACATGACCAAATGCGGCCTGCGCGGCTCGCCCACGGTGGTGAAGCGCGTCTTCGCTCCCGGCGCCCGCGCCGAGAAGGCGGCCCTGGTGGACCTTTCCGGCAAGGATGCCGGCGCCGCCGCAGATGCCCTCATCGACGCCGTTTTCGCCCGCACCCCCACCCTTGAGGCGGACATGGCCCGCCTCTCCGCCGGCTTCTGAGCAGGAGACGCCCCATGACCACGCCAGCCAAACCTGCCGCCAAACCCGCCGCCGGCGGACGCGCCGGGATGAAGAAGGAACTGCCCGAGCACTTCAAGGCCTACAAGCATGTGTGGGTGTTCGTGGAGCTGGAACGGGGCCAGGTGCATCCCGTCTCCTGGGAATTGATGGGTGAGGGCCGCAAGCTCGCCGACAAGTTGGGCTGCGAACTGGCCGGCGTGGTGGTGGGCGCCCCCGATGGCGGCACCAAGGAAGCCGCCGCCGAAGCCTTCTGCTATGGCGCGGACCTCGTCTATCTCTGCGAGGATCCCATCCTCGCCCATTATCGCAACGAGCCCTACACCAAGGCGCTCACCGACATCGTCAACACCCACAAGCCGGAAATCCTGCTGCTGGGCGCCACCACGCTGGGCCGCGACCTCGCCGGCTCGGTGGCCACCACGCTGCTCACCGGCCTCACCGCCGATTGCACGGAATTGGACGTGGACGCCGACAAGTCGCTGGGCGCCACCCGCCCCACCTTCGGCGGCTCGCTTTTGTGCACCATCTACACGCTGAACTTCCGGCCGCAGATGGCCACCATCCGCCCCCGCGTCATGTCCATGCCCGAGCGGGTGGAAGCCCCCGTGGGCCGCATCGTCGAGCACAAGCTCGACATGGCGGAAGAGGACATCGTCACCAAGATCCTGTCCTTCGTGCCGGACCGCGACGCCAACAAGGCGAATCTCGCCTATGCCGACGTGGTGGTGGCCGGCGGGCTCGGGCTGCAATCGGCGGAGAATTTCCAGCTGGTGCGGAACCTGGCCGCCGTACTGGGCGCCGAGTTCGGCGGCTCGCGGCCCCTCGTCCAGAAGGGCTGGATCACGTCTGACCGCCAGATCGGCCAGACCGGCAAGACCATCCGGCCCAAGCTCTACATCGCCGCCGGCATTTCCGGCGCCATCCAGCATCGCGTGGGCGTGGAGGGGGCGGACATGATCGTCGCCATCAACACCGATCCCAACGCGCCCATCTTCGACTTTGCCCATGTGGGCATCGTCACCGATGCCATCCGCCTGCTGCCGGCCCTCACCGAGGCGTTCCGCCGGCGGCTCTCCCCCCATTCCCGTGACCGGCTGGCCGGCTGAGGAGGCCCATCATGATCGATGAGAAGTTCGACGCCATCGTCGTCGGGGCCGGCATGTCCGGCAATGCCTGCGCGCTCACTCTGGCCCAGCGCGGCCTGAAGGTGCTGCAACTGGAGCGGGGCGAATATTCCGGCTCCAAGAATGTGCAGGGCGCCATCCTCTATGCGGACATGCTGGAAAAGCTGGTCCCCGACTTCCGCGAGGACGCCCCCCTGGAGCGCCACATCGTGGAGCAGCGCTTCTGGATGATGGACGACACCTCGCACGTGGGCATGCACTACCGCTCCGACGACTTCAACGAGGACAAGCCCAACCGCTACACCATCATCCGCGCCCAGTTCGACAAGTGGTTCTCCTCCAAGGTGAAGGAGGCCGGCGTCACGGTGCTGTGCGAGACCACCGCCACGGAACTGATCCACGACGCCTATGGCAAGGTCATCGGCGTGCGCACCGACCGGGCCGGCGGCATCGTCCATGGCGACGTGGTGGTGCTGGCGGAAGGGGTGAACGGCCTGCTGGGCTCCCGCGCCGGCCTGCGCCCGGTGCCGAAGCCCGAGCATGTGGCCCTCGCCGTGAAGGAAATGCACTTCATGTCGGCGGAGGCCATCGGCGCCCGCTTCAACCTGAAGGAGAATGAGGGCGTGGTCATCGAGGCCGCCGGCACCATCTCCAAGGGCATGACCGGCATGGCCTTCCTCTACACCAACAAGGAATGCCTCTCGGTGGGCCTCGGCTGCCTCGTCTCCGATTTCCGGGACGGGCAGGAGACCCCCTATGGGCTGCTCGAAGCCTTCAAGGCCCATCCCTCCATCGCCCCGCTGCTGGCGGACGCGGAAGTGAAGGAATATGCCGCCCATCTCATTCCGGAGGGCGGCTACAAGGCGATCCCGCAGCTTTATGGCGATGGCTGGCTGGTGGTGGGCGATGCCGCCCAGTTCAACAATGCCATCCACCGCGAGGGCTCCAACCTCGCCATGACCACGGGCCGGCTGGCGGCCGAGGCCATCTTCCACTTGAAGAGCCGCAAGGAGCCCCTCAACAAGGCCAACCTCGCCCTCTACAAGAAGATGGTCGAGGAATCCTTCGTCATGAAGGACCTGAAGAAATACAAGGACATGCCGGCGCTGCTGCACACCCAGTCGCGCAACTTCTTCCTCACCTATCCCGAGTTGATGTCGAAGGCCGCGCAGAATTTCCTGCGGGTCGACGGCACGCCCAAGGTGGAGAAGGAGAAGGCGACGGTCCGTTCCTTCGTCAAGCGCCGGTCCTGGCCGGGCCTCATCGGCGATGCCTTCCGGCTCGCCCGCGCCTGGCGCTGATCCATCTCCTTCCATCACGTCCCGCCACAGGAGGTCGCCATGACCGCACGGGTTGAGGAAAAGCTGTTCCAGAACCGGTATCTCGTGGATGTGGGCCGCCCCCACATCAAGATCCTGCCCCATGAGACGCCCTCGGCGAACCTGCTCGCCATGACGCGCCTGTGCCCGGCGGGCTGCTATGCCACCACTGATTCCGGCCAGGTGGAAGTGGTGCCCGACGGCTGCTTTGAATGCGGCACCTGCCGGGTGCTGTGCGAGCCCTCCGGCGAAATCGAGTGGAACTATCCGCGCGGCGGGTTCGGGGTGCTGTTCAAGTTCGGCTAGACGCGTGCATTGTCTCGGACCGCACGGTAAGCGCACAAGGCCTCTCGGCATAAAGCCGGAGAACCACATGCCGCTCAGATGAGCCCAGTCTGGGCGCATGGCAATGCAGGCCACGGCATCTCGCACATTCAAATGGATGCCGTGCCCGACCCTTTGCGCCAGCCGAGGGCGGTGCTGATGGCGGCAGCGGTGTCCCGCACTTCCTGCGAGAGTTCCTTCATGCGCGTGGCCTGCATATAGGGCGTGAAGCTTGAGACGCTGACTGCCGCGATAATGGCGCCGCTGGCGTCCCGAATGGGTGCCGCCACGCAGCGCAATTCCGGCTCGGTCTCGCCGAGATCGAAGGCGACGCCGGTGCGGGCATAGGTGCGCATCTGGGCGAGCCACTCCTCCTGGGCCGCTTCGGACAGGGGCTCATCCTTCGGCCGGCCCTTGCCGATGAACGTGCGCCATTGCGCCTCTGTCATGTCGAGCACCAGAGCCTTGCCGAGGCCCGTCGCCCAGACGTGACGACGGTCACCGATGTTGGAGCGCACCTCGAAGCGGCGCTGGCCGGGGACCTTGTCGATATAGAACACCGCGCCTTCATCAAGGACGCCCAACTGCACCGTGTCGAGGGTACTCTCGGCCAGTTGAGCCAGATGGGCATGGGCCGCTTGGTGGAGAGGCATCTTGCTGCGCGCCTGAAAGCCCAGTTCCACGAGCTTTGGACCAAGGCTATAGCCGCCGCCCGACGTGAAATTGAGATAGCGCCGGGCCACCAAGGCAGATGCCAGCCGATGCGTGGTGGTCCGGGTGGAAGCCAGGCGTGCCGCCAAGGCGGCAAGATCGGTGGCACCTTCGGCAATGGCCTCCAGCACGTCGAGGCCGCGCATCAGCGTCTGCGCTCCTTCCCCCGCATCGCCTGTCCTTGGCCTTCCCCTGCGTCCGGTCTTGGTCGCTTCGCCGGACTGTGCAGGCCCATCCGTTGGCATCGCCATCCTCCCTTTCGTCACCCGTGGCACAGCTTGACATTGGCCGCGGATCTGAGTTTTTATATACCACAATATAAAATAATATCCCATATTTTGGGATAGTCAATGGAAATGAACGGGGAGAGGACGGGCGCGGGGGCGCTTTACGCCAGACGCGCTCCATCTGACCTGCCTTCGTGACTCATCCAGCGCCGCTTCATCTCGGCGAACGACGCGCTGCGCCCAATCCGTGCAGCACGTCGCTGGCGTTTGACCAATTGAGGGAATTCGCAAGTGAAACTCCTGCGCTATGGCCCCGAGGGCCAGGAAAAGCCCGGTCTCCTCGACGCGGAGGGGAGGGTCCGCGACCTCTCCGGCGTGGTAACCGACATCACCGGCTCCCACTTGTCACAGGAGGGCCTTGCCAAGCTCGCCGCACTGGACGTGACCCTCTTGCCGGTGGTGGAGGGCCGCCCGCGTTATGGCGCGCCAGTGGCCGGCGTCTCCAAATTCATCGCCATTGGCCTGAACTTTTCCGACCACGCCGCGGAATCCAACCTCCCCATTCCCAGCGAGCCGGTGGTGTTCGCTAAGGCCACCTCCTGCATCCAGGGGCCGAACGACGACGTGATCATTCCGCGCGGCTCCACCAAGACCGATTGGGAGGTCGAACTTGGCATCGTGATTGGCAGCCGAGCCTCCTATGTGGAGGAGGACGAGGCCCTGGCCCATGTTGCCGGCTATGTCCTCGTCAACGACGTCTCGGAGCGTGAATACCAGGTCGAGCGTGGCGGCACCTGGGACAAGGGGAAGGGATGCGACACCTTCGGTCCCATCGGTCCCTGGCTGGTGACGGCGGACGAGGTCGGCGATGTGCAGAGCCTCGGCATGTGGCTTGATGTCAACGGCAAGCGCATGCAGACCGGCAACACCGCCACCATGATCTTCGATGTGAAGACCATCGTCAGCTATGTGTCCCGGTTCATGACGCTCCTGCCCGGGGACATCATCACCACCGGCACCCCTCCTGGCGTGGGTCTCGGGATGAAGCCTGAGCCGGTCTACCTGAAAGCAGGCGACGTCATGACCCTCGGTATCGACAAACTCGGTCAGCAGCAGCAGACCTGCGTCGCGTGGGAGAAGAAGTGATGGCCAAGGCCATGCGCTTTTCCGGTCGCGTCGCAGTGATTACCGGCGGGGCGGCCGGCATCGGCCTTGCCGTTGCCTCCCGCGTCGTTGCCGAGGGCGGCAAGGTCGCCATCTGGGATCGCGATCCCGCCGCAGTGGCGAAGGCCCGGCACGATCTCGGACCCGACACGCTCGGCGTGGTACTTGACGTGACAGATTGCGCAGCGGTCGAGGCCGCCGCGCAAGAGACCGCCCAGGCCTTCGGTGGCATCGACATCCTGGTAGCCAGTGCCGGCATCACCGGTCCCAACACCACCACCTGGACCTATCCGGCGGAGGAGTGGCGCAAGGTCATCGACGTCAATCTCAATGGCCTCTTCTACTGCAACAAGGCTGTCGTGCCTTACCTGCTGGAGAACGGCTACGGGCGGATCGTGAACATCGCCTCTATCGCTGGCAAGGAGGGCAATCCGAATGCCCCGGCCTATAGCGCGTCCAAGGCCGGCGTGATCGGCTTGACCAAGTCGCTCGGCAAGGAACTGGCCAAGAACAACATCACCGTGAATTGCGTGACACCGGCCGCGGTGCACACCGCGATCTTCGACCAGATGAGCCAGGCCCATATCGACTTCATGCTGTCCAAGATCCCAATGGGACGCTTTGGCCAGATCGAAGAAGTGGCGGCGTTAGTCTGCTGGTTGGCGACGGATGAATGCTCCTTCACCACAGCCGGCGTGTTCGACGTTTCCGGTGGCCGCGCCACTTATTGACCCGTGCCGGTCGACGCAAGGCGCCGGCCGTGCCACGCCACGGCACACATTTAATTACACTTAAGGGGGAAAACGCATGTCATCCGTGACTCTAAATACACCCATCGCCGACGACGACGCCATCCGCAAACGGGTGCTGGGCAAATTGCGCTGGCGCATCGTCTTCTACTGCTTTATTCTTTTCATCATCAACTATCTTGATCGAGTGAATGTCGGCTTTGCCGCCATTCACATGAACAAGGATCTGGGCCTGTCAGCAACGGCCTATGGATTTGGCGCTGGCATCTTCTTTCTCGGCTACATCGCCTTCGAAGTCCCAAGTAACATGATCATGCATAAAGTTGGTCCAAAGCTCTGGATCGCCCGTATCATGGTGACCTGGGGCCTCATATCCTGCGGCATGGCCTTCATCCAGGGTGAGACGAGCTTCTATGTAATGCGCTTCCTGCTGGGGCTCGCCGAAGCCGGCTTCGTGCCGGGCATCCTGCTCTATCTTACATACTGGTTCCCCGCTCGCGACCGCGCCAAGGCCACCGCAGGCTTCATGACCGCGACCGTGCTGTCTACGGTGATCGGGGCGCCCATTTCGGGTTTTATCCTCGCCAGCAATCCCAACTGGTTCGGTTTGGCCCCCTGGCAGTGGCTCTTCATCCTTGAAGGCATTCCGGCGGTGATCCTGGGTGTGGTGACGTTCTTCTACCTCGTGGACCGGCCGCAAGAGGACAAACGCTGGCTCGACGCCGCCGAGCGGACTTGGTTGATTGCCGAGCTTGATCGCGAGAACCGCGAGGTGGCGGCGGTGGGCACCCATGATTTTCGTGCCATCTTCCGCGACAAGCGCGTGTGGCTGTTGACGTTGATCTACATGTTCAACGCCATGGCCGTTTACGGCGTTGTGCTTTGGCTGCCGCAGATCGTGCGGTCCATCGGCGGGCTGACCGAAATGCAGACGGGGGTCGTCACGGCCATCCCGTTCATTTTCGCCGCCATCGGTCTTGTCGTAATGTCGCGCAATTCAGACCGCACCGGAGAGCGCAAGTGGCATACGGCGTCTTCGGCGCTTATCGGCGGCGTCTTCCTCGCCGCCAGCGCGGTTGCTCCGAGCCCGATCATGGGCCTGTTCCTGCTTTGTGCAGCAGCGTTCGGCGTGTGGGCGGTCCTCGGGGTATTCTGGTCGCTGCCGACCCAGTTTCTCACCGGTGCAGCTGCCGCCGGAGGCATCGCAGCCATTAACGGCTTCGCGCAAATCGGCGGCTTCGCCGGTCCCTATCTGGTGGGCTGGATCAAGGACACCACCCAGAGCTTCACGCCGGCGTTGCTGACGCTGGCGGCCGGCCCGATCATCGCCGCGGTGCTATGCCTTGCCATTCAGGTCAAGCGGGCACCCCGCACAACTCGCTGAGGCTACCGGCCGACTGCGCCGGCCAATGGAGCGCGCACCGACCGGAAGGCAAGCCTTCTGATTGGTGTGCGTTCTGGCGCCTGAGCTGATCGCTCGATTTGTCCAGGCACGGTCCGCGCGCGCCGGTGCCCCTCGCGTGCGACGCCAAATAGGGTCGGGGAGGGCGGCCTGTCCGGTGCGCCGGACGGGCCGCTTTCAATCCCGCCCTTGCGGGAGGGGCGGGAAGACCCAATCTCTTGCGGGCCGGCGGGGGCGCAAGCTGCCGGCGATGGCGCAGGAGAGTGAACCCATGCCCCCCTTTTCCGTCCTCGACCTCGCCCATGTGCCCCAGGGGGGCACGCCGGCCGACGCCCTGCGCAATTCGCGCGACCTCGCCCGTCATGTGGAGGCGCTCGGCTATAAGCGCTTCTGGCTGGCCGAGCATCACAACATGGTGGGCATCGCCTCGGCGGCCACCTCGGTCGTGATCGGCCACGTGGCGGCCGGCACGAGCACCATCCGCGTGGGCGCGGGTGGCATCATGCTGCCGAACCATTCGCCCCTCGTGATCGCCGAGCAGTTCGGCACGCTCGCCACCCTCTTCCCCGGCCGCATCGATCTCGGCCTTGGCCGCGCGCCGGGCACCGACCAACGCACCTTGCGGGCGCTGCGCCGCGACCCTGCCGCCTCCGACACCTTCCCCCAGGACGTGCTGGAATTGCAGGCCTTGCTGGGCGACGTGCAGGAGGGCCAGAAGATTCGCGCCGTGCCGGGGATGGGCACCCATGTGCCGCTCTGGATCTTGGGCTCCAGCCTGTTCGGCGCGCAGCTCGCCGGCATGCTCGGTTTGCCTTATGCCTTTGCCTCCCATTTCGCCCCCGACGCCCTGATGCAGGCGCTCTCCGTCTATCGCGAGCGGTTCGAGCCCTCCGCCCAGCTGGACCGGCCCTATGCCATGGTGGGCTGCAACGTGATCGCCGCCGATACGGATGCGGAGGCCCGGCGCCTCTTCACCTCCGCCCAGCAGGCCTTCACCAACATGTTCCGGGGCACGCGCGGCCTGCTGCCGCCGCCCATCGACGACATCGACACCTATTGGAACCCCATGGAGAAGGTGCAGGCCTCGTCCATGCTGGCCTGCTCCTTCGTCGGCTCGCGGGAGACGGTGCGCGCGCAATTGGCGGCCTTTCTTGAACGCACGGCGGCGGACGAGCTGATGGTGGCCTCCGCGATGTTCGACCCCTCGGCACGCAAGCGATCCTATGAGATCCTCGCGCAGGTCCATGCGGATCTGGCCGGCGCGCCCGTGCCCGCTTGATGGCATACGCAGGGAGGGGCAGATGAGCGATGAGACAGAGGGGAGCGCCCCATCGGCCCTCCCCACCAAGCTGACCCGCACCAAGGAGCGCTGGGCGGAGGAGGGCAAGTTCCTCACCGGCCGCGTGGCGCGCCCCGAATCCGACCGCCTGCCGCCGGGCCAACATCTGGTGAAGGACTGGCCGGTGCTGGATCTCGGCCTCCAGCCCATGCTGCCGCCGAGCCGCTGGCGGCTCGACGTGGACGGGCTGGTGGAGAATCCCATCCACTGGGACCTCGACGCCTTCAAGGCCGCGCCCCAATCCACCGAGGTCACCGACATCCACTGCGTCACCACCTGGTCGCGCTATGACAATCGCTGGGAAGGCGTGCGCACCCGTGACCTGATGGACCTGGTGCGCCCGCGCGCCGAGGCCCATTTCGTACTGCTCTATTCCTATGACGGCTACACCACCAATTTGCCGCTGGAAGACTTCGCCGCGCCCGATGCCATGCTCGTCCATAGTTGGGAAGGCGAGCCGCTCACTCGCGCCCATGGCGGGCCGGTGCGGCTCGTGGTGCCGCACCTCTATTTCTGGAAGAGCGCCAAGTGGCTGAAGCGCATCGAATTCCTGCCCGCCGACAAGCTCGGCTTCTGGGAGGAGCGCGGCTATCACGAGCGCGGCGATCCGTGGACCGAGCAGCGCTATTCCGAGTAAGGCGCGCGCGCCCGGCCCCGCCGGGCGCGGTCGTCTTCAGATGGGTGGCAGGTTCAGCCACTTGGCGAGCGAGGTGAGGACGATGTCCACCGCCAGCGCCGCCAGGATGATGCCCATGATGCGGCGGATCAGATTGGCGCCGGACTGGCGGATCACCATCAGCAGGTATTTGGCCAGGAAGAACAGCACGAGCATGATGACCATGAGGGCGGCCACCACCGTGATGGTGATGACCTGGTCATGGATGGAATGCCGGTTGTTGTTGGCCAGGATCATCACCGAGAGGATGGCCCCGGGCCCGGCGATGACAGGGGTGGCCAGCGGATAGACCGCCATGGCGGCCAGGTGCTTGTCCTCGTCGATCTCCAGCGCCTGCGGCTTGCCCATCTCGGTGAAGATCATGGTCATGGCATAAACGAACAGGATGAGCCCGCCGGCCACCTGGAAGGACAGGATGGAGATGCCCATGGCCTCCAGCAGCGCCTGACCCACCACGATGAAGAAGACCAGGATGAGGAAGGCGAAGAAGGTGGCCAGCACCGCCGCCCGCCGACGTCCCTTGTTCGACAGCTCGGAGGTCACCGCCATGAACATGGACAAATGGCTGATGGGCTCCAGCACCGCCCACAGCGTCACGAACTGCGTCACCAGCAGATTGAGATCATCCGTCATCGCGTCCCATCCCCCGCCTGCGGTCGATCCGCGCCCCAACCGCGATCCGGACGCCGCCAGCCCGCTGCGCCGTCCCGCCTGTGCCCGGTCCTCCGTCGCGCCCGGCGCAATCTGCCGAGGGCGCCCGCGAATCCTGTCGCGTCCGGCTGCCGTCCCGCCCGCATGGTGCAGGCCACCCGGTGCCGGCGCAACCGACGAGAGATTGCCAGCGGGGGTTGACCGGCTCGCCTTTCGGCTGCGTTTTCTTGCCTATTCTCGCGGCCTCGTGTGCCATGACCGCAGCGCAGTGGCGGAACCCCGACGGGCTTCTCTCCCTTATCCCTTACGTGACGCAAGGGAATGTATGGTCTAAGCTGACCGAGTAGCCGCGCCCGGGCTTTCGTGCGCTCCTTGACCTGCCTCAAGGTGAAGGGCGCACCATATGCGACAAAAGTCGAGACGGTTCGAGACGGCAGGGCGGGGCCCGCGGCCGGGCCGCGGAAGGCGAAAGCGCGCCGGTCCGCCGTGAGGGCCAAGACAGGGGCGCGCATGCTCCAAGGGAGGATCTAACGGTGATCCAGAACATCAAGAGCGTACTTGTCGGGTTGACGGAAGAGGGCCGCGAGGAGCCGTCCTCGGCGCTGGGCTACGGCATGTCGCTCGCTTCCCAGGCGCAGGCGCACATCACGGTGCAGGCGGCCGCGGTCAAGCTGGTGCTGACCCATGCCATGGTCAGCAACATGGCCGCGACGCTGGTGAATGCCGAGAACCGGCGCATCGGCGCCCTGGCCGAGGCGGTGGCGGAGCGGGCGCGGGGGGATGCGGTGGCGGCCGGCGTCGGGTGCTCCGTGGAAGCCCCGCAATTGTCCTATGCCGACTTGCTGGACGCCTTCGTCAAGCAGGCCCGCGTTCATGACCTCGCCGTGATCGATGCGGAGGAGGCCACCATCGACATTGATCGCGGCCTGATCGAGCAGGTGGTGTTTGAGAGCGGCCGTCCGCTGATCGTGGTGCCGGCGGGCTGCGACACCTTCTCGGCCAAGCGCATCGTCATCGCCTGGGACGGCAGCGCCCCCGCGGTGCGGGCGGTGAACGACGCCATGCCCCTCCTGCGCGCCGCAGAGGCGGTGGAGATTCTGTCCATCGCGCCCGAAAAGACGCTGAAGCGTACCGTTCCGGGCGCGGAGCTTGCCCCCCACCTCGCGCGTCACGGCGTCAATGTCTCCGTCAATGCGGTGCCGGCCGACGGCGACGTGGCCAGCCAGTTGCAGGCCGAGGCCTCCCTGTTCCGCGCTGACCTGCTGGTGCTCGGCGCCTTCAATCACTCGCTGCTGCGCGAATGGCTCATCGGCGGCGTGACCCAGGCGCTGCTGAAGGACAGCAAACTGCCCCTGTTCCTCTCCCACTGAGGCGGGGTGCTTCCAGACCTGCGGGCCGGCCCCTCTGGAGCCGGCCCATTTTCATTTCCCGCCGATTTTGAAACCAAGCGCGAGCTTTGCCCGTTATGCTCCGGGGCAGGCGCGTGGGGCCTAGCCTCGGCGCATCCGCAAACGGGTTGCGTCCTCAAACGGTGAAAGGAAGCAGAGCCATGAAATGGGTCGTCTGGGTCGGCAGCGTCCGCAAGGGGTCCTACAACGCCGCCATTGCGCGCTCCCTGCAAGCGCTGGCGCCCGAGGGCGTCACGGTGGAGCTTCTGCCTTCTGTCGCAGAGCTGCCCATCTATGATGCCGACATCCAGGCCCAGGGCTTTCCGCAGGAGGTCACCGGCCTCGGCGCCACCCTGAAGGGCGCGGACGGCGTCATCATCGTGACGCCGGAATACAATTACTCCGTCCCCGGTGGCCTGAAGAACGCCATCGACTGGGTCTCCCGCCTCCCCGATGCCCCGCTGAAGGGCAAGCCGGTGCTCATCCAGTCCGCCTCCATGGGGGTGCTGGGCGGGGCGCGGGCGCAATATCACCTGCGCCAGATCATGGTTTTCCTCGACGCCTTCGTGATGAACGTGCCCGAGGTGATGGTGGGCCAGGCGCAGAAGAAGATCGACGAGAGTGGCACCCTCACCGACGAGGGCACGCGCGATTTCATCGCCAGCCAGTTGAAGGCCTTCAAGGCCTATGTGGAGCGCGTGCGGGCCTGAGCGCACGGCAGGGGAGCGCCTGCTTTTCGTTCTCCTGCCAGCCCCCTTGAGGAGGGCGGCCGCCATTCCCATCTGCCCAGCTGCGCCGCCCTCTGGCGGCGCCCGCGCGGAGTGACACCAGACCCATGCTTTCCGATGCCCTGACCGCCTTCGGGCAGGTGTTCTCGCCGCTGCTGCGCGGTGTGCTGGTCAAGTCCGTCCTGCTGGCGTTGGCGCTGGTGGTGGTGCTGGCCATCGGCCTCAATCTGCTGCTGGAACAGATGATGGTGCTGCCCTATCCGTGGCTGGAGACCACCATCGCCATCATGGTGGGCATCGGCTCCGTGGTGGGGGCGCTCTATATGGTGCCGGCGGTCTCGGCCGTGGTGGCCGGCCTCTTCCTCGACGACGTGGCAGAGGCGGTGGAAAAAGCCTCCTATCCCGGCGAGCCGGTGGGCACGCCCCAGCCGGTGGCGCGCTCGGTGCTCTATTCCTTGCGCTTCTTCGGCATTGTGCTGGCGGTGAACCTTGCCGCCCTGCTGCTGCTGCTGGTGCCCGGCGTGAACGTCATCGCCTTCTTCCTGGCCAACGCCTATCTGTTGAGCCGGGAATATTTCGAGATGGCCGCCATGCGCTATGCCTCCCCGGAAGAGGCGCGGGCGCTGCGGCAGGCCAATGCCACCACCGTGTTCGTGGCGGGCATGCTGATGACGCCGCTTCTGATGGTGCCCATCCTCAACCTCATCACGCCGGTGTTCGGCACCGCCTTCATGGTGCACCTGCACAAGCGCCTGTCGCCCGCTTTGATGCGCGCGCCCGCCGCCGCGCGGCTGCGCTGAGAGCCTGCTTGGGAAATCGGGGGCCGACCCCTCCGACTTTTCCAAACAGGCTCTGGGGTACCGAGCTGGTTTTCACATCATGATCGTCTTTCGCTCCTATAATGGCCAAGGCCGCGCTTGATGCGCGGGCCACGGAGCCGCCGGACGATGATGACCCTTTCCCCCTTGCGCCGCACCCTGATTGCCAGCGCCGCTGCGCTCGGCCTTCTCACCGCAGGCCCGGCCTTCGCCCAGCAGGGGCAGACATCGCCGATCCAGGCCAGCCAGATCCAGGGCACGCAGATCCGGGTGCCCACCCCGCTCGTCGCCAAGGGCGCGGGGGATGCGCCGGTGACGACGGAAGGCCAGGCGTTCCAGAATCTCGGCCTGGTGGGCGTTGCCCGGGTGCCGGCCGATGTGCTGGACTTCATGGGCGACACGCTCGGCTCCATGTCCGGCATGGCGATTGCGCCGGGCACCTGGCGCAAGGAGGGTGATACCTACAGGGCCACCCTCTATTCGCTGCCCGACCGGGGGCGCAACAGCCCGGACGAGGGCGAGTATGTGGATTATGCCAATCGGCTGATGTCCTTCGACCTCGCCTTCGTCCCAGGCCAAGCCTTCACCCTGACGCCCACCGGGGGCATCGCGCTGAAGGATTTCGAGGGGCGTCCCACGACGGGCGCTGATCCGGCCGACGGAACCCGCATGGAAGCCGGCCACACCTTTCCGTCGCCCAAGCCCGGCGCGCTGGGCGCGGGGAAAGTCTCCCTGGACGCGGAGGCCATCGCCATGCGCGCCGATGGCAGCTTCTATGTGAGCGATGAATACGGGCCGGGCATCTATCTGTTCGGTCCCGGTGGCCGCATGAAGGGGGCAATCGACCCCGGCCCGGCATTGGCGCCAATGACCGGCGGCGCACTCAATTTCAATTCCACCAAGGCACCCGACACCGGCCGGCGCAACAATCAAGGCCTGGAGGCGCTGGCGGTGACACCGGACGGCCGCAAGCTGGTGGCCGTGCTCCAGAGCGCCACCATCCAGGATTCCTCCGCCTCAAAGGACCAGACCAACCGGGCCAACACCCGCATCCTCGTCTATGACATCGCCGCCGACCCGACGCCGAAGGCGCCGGTGGCGGTCTATGCCCTCACCTTGCCGGTTTATGCCTCCAGGGGTGACGGCAAGATCGACCGCACCGCCGCCCAGTCGGAAATGGTGGCGCTCGATGACCACCGCTTCCTGATCCTCGCCCGCGATGGCAACGGGCTCGGCTCCAAGCCCGGGCCGGAAGTGTTCAAGGCGGTGCTGCTGGTGGATGTGAGCGGCGCCACCAATTTGGCTGGCACCGATTACGAGACCACCACCCGCCCCATCGCCCCGGCGCAGGACGGGCGCAACGTGCTCGACCCTTCCATCCGCCCCGCCACGGCTGACGTCCTGGTGAACCTGCTCAATCCCGACGACCTCGGGAAATTCGGCCTCAACATCCACAACGAGACGCCGGACGAGAACACCCTGTCGGAGAAGTGGGAGGCCATGGCGCTGGTGCCGGCGCTGGATCCGCAGGCGCCCGACACCTTCTTCCTGTTCGTGGGCAACGACAACGACTTCCTCACCCGCCACGGCGTGATGCAGGGCAAGCCTTATGCGGACAAGATCGACAATGCCACCACGGTGCTCGCCTATCGCCTGCGCCTGCCGGGGGTGAAGCTCGCGCCGTGAGCCTTCCAGCGCTTCTTAGAAGCGCTGGAAGGATCTATGTCTTTGTTTGAACGCATTTTCTTGCCGCGAACCGGTTCCCGCTGCGCTCGAAAATGCTCTGTCGGTCACGCGATGGCAGGACGGTGGCCGGCCTTTTCCCAGAGCCGGCGGGCCACCTGCGAGGCGGCGGCGACCACTTCGGGGCCGTCGAACAATGCGGGACGCCCGTGCTCCAGCGCCACACGGCCGTCCACCACCACCGCATCCACATTGCCGCCCTGGGCGCTGTGCACCACGAGGCCGGGACCGTCGATGAGCGGGGCGAGGTTCGGCGCGTCGAGGTCGAGGAGCACCAGGTCCGCCTTCCACCCTGGCGCCAGCGTGCCCACCACGCCGGAAAGGCCGAGCGCTGCCGCCCCTCCGGTGATGGCCCAGCCGAGCACGTCCGCAGACGTCACGGAAAAGCCCGCGCCCCGGATGCGGGTGCCGGCCAGCGCCATGCGCATGGCCTCGAACATGTCGCCGGACTTGGTGTCGGTGGCCAGCGAGATGGCGGCGCCCGCCTCCTGCAGCGCCAGGATGGGCGCCACCGAGCCATGGGCGGCATTGCCCACGGGAATATGGGCCACATGGGCGCCGGAGGCACCGAAGCGCGCCCGGTCCACCGCGTCCATATGGATGCAGTGGCCGGCCACCAAAGCCGGGCCGAGAAGGCCCGTCTGCGCCATCAGCTCCACGGGCCGCATGCCATCGCGGGCGGCGACCACCTCGATCTCCATGGGCGATTGATGGAGATGGGTGTGCAGGATGAGGCCGTGTTTCGCTCCGAGGCCAGCGACCGTCCGCAGCAGGTGCGGCGAGCAGGTGTCCGGCGCATGGGGCCCGAGCACGGGCGTCACCAGGGGATCGCGGCCGGTCCATTGGGTGACGAAGTCCATGGCCTCCTTGAGCGTCGCCTCGCCCCGGGCGCCATCCGCCTTCCATTCCCGGCGGGCAAGGGCGTTCGTATCCGCATCCATGATGCGCCCGCCCACGAAGGCGCGCAGTCCGGTCTCGCGGGCGGCCTCGGCGAGGGCGGCGGGGTGGCGATAGAAGTCCACCACCGTGGTGGAGCCGAAGCGCAGCATCTCATAGGCGCCGAGCCGCGCTAGCAGATAGGCCTCTTCGTGCGAGAGCACATCGCCCTGCGGTACGCCCGGCGTATAGGCCGGGGCGAAGCTGCGATCCTCGATCATGCCCCGCACCACCATGATGGGGGTGTGGTTGTGGGTGTTGACGAGGCCGGGCATCACCAGGTGCCGGGGCGAGCCGAGCCGGCGCTTGGGGGCATAGGCGGCGGCCATCTCCGCCACCGGGCCGAGGGCGAGGATGCGGTCGCCCTCAATGGCCAGCGCCACGTCCGAGGCGATGGTGCCCGCCGCATCCATCAAAAGGGCCGCGCGCGCCTCCACCAGGAGGTCGCACGGGATGGGCGCTGCGAGGGGGGCTGCGAAGGGTGTGCTCATGCCTCGTGCTCCGTCTGCGCATCGAGGCTCGCCAGCACGGCGTCGGCGGTGCGGCGGGTATGGTCGGCCATGGCGGTGGCGAAGCCCGGCGCGTCGCCGGCGCGCAGGCGCGCCATGAAGCCCTCGTGCTCGGCCAAGGACTCTTCCCAGCGGCGGGGATTGTAGTTCACCTGCGCCCGCGCCCGGTAGATCTTAGCGGAGAGCGCGCTCCAATTGGCCTGGAGCACGGGGTTTCCGGCCAGCCGGGTGATCTCGGCATGGATGTCCTGGTTCTGGCGGAAATAGGCGGTCCGCGCGCCGGCTCGGTGATGGGCGCACAGGGCGGCGTGCATCTCCTCCAGCCGGTCGCGATCCCCCGTGCCGGCGGTGCGGCAGGCCAGGTCCGCCGCCAGATGGTCGAGGGCGACCATCACCTGGAACATGGCGGCGATCTCCTCCCGATCCACCGGCGTCACAACCGGGGTGCGATGGGGCCGCAATTCCATCAGCCCCTCGGAGGCGAGCACCTTGAAGGCTTCCCGCAAAGGCGTGCGCGAGACGCCAAAGGTCTCGCACAACATGCGCTCGGGCAGGGGGCTGCCGGGGGCGATCTCGCCTTCCAGAACCATCTGGCGCAGGCGCACCACCAACTGGTCGTGCAGGGAGGCGGTGGAGAGCGGCTGGGCCGCCTCGGAGGCGGACAATTTCAGCTTCGCTGGCTTGAACTTATAGCGGGCCTTGGGGCGGGTGGGCGCCTCTGCCTTTTCCTCCATCACTGCGTCGCCTGCCTCAAATTTCGGCATTCTTACCGTCCATCGCCTATAGAAGCGGCTTTCAAATCAACAGGAATGGAGCATATACAATTGAAACATAAATACAAAACAAAGATCGCATACCGAATGCGGATTTCCGGCGGCCAACCCGACGGAGCCACCTGTCAGAGGAAGAGAACCGATGAAGACCCTTTTCTCCCGCCTTGCCTTGGCGGCGGCCGTGGTGGCGGGGCTTGCCGCCGCCCCTGTCGCGAAGGCCCAGGAAACCACCGTGAAAGTGGGCTACGCCAAGTGCGCCCATTGCGTTCCCATGTCGCTGCTGCCCGACTACACGCAGGGCGTGAAGGTGGAAGCCATCGGCTTCAATACCGGCAATGACGTGCTCACCGCCCTCGTCTCCAAGAGCATCGACGTGGCGCAGGTGACCTATCTCCATTACGTCACCGGCCTGGACAAGGGCTTCGATCTCGTGGCCATTTCCGGCCAGATTTCCGGCGGCTCCACCATCGTGGTGGCCAACGACCTGCCCCTGCCGGAAAACGATTGGGCGGCCCTCAAGGCGCTGATCGCCAGCTACAAGGCCCAGGGCAAGCCCTTCCGCGTCGCCGCCTCCCGCGGCAATGCGCAGGACATCCACATGCGCGGCGCCCTCGCCAAGCAGGGCATCGACGTCAACAAGGACGTCCAGTTCATCAATATCCCCAACCCTTCCGACCACATCCAGGCGCTGCGCCGGGGCGAGGTGGAGATGATCTGCACGGTGGAGCCCTTCGCCACCCAGATCCTCCAGGCCAAGGCCGCCAAGCTGTTCGCCTATCCCTATGACCAGGCCGCGGGAAAACTCACCAACCTCATCGTCACCCGCTCCGACGTGATCGCCAAGGAGCCCAAGGCGGTGGCCGCCGTGGTGAAGGGCGTCGTCGCCCTGGACGAGAAGCTCGATGCCGACCACGTGCTCTGGCAGGGCGTCATCACCAAGGTGACCGGCCTCGACAAGAGCGTGGCCGACGGCGCCATCATCAACCTCTATCCCGACTACAAGATGCACCGCGCCCAGGCGGCAGCGATCGCCGACATGATGCGCGACCTGAAATACATCAACACCGACGTGACCAAGAAGGTGGAGGACAACATGAACTACACCTTCCTGGAACAGGCCACGGGCAAGTCTAAGTCCGACCTCGGCTATTGAGACGGAACCGGCGGCATGCGCGCATTTTTCTCCTACGTGCGGCTGGAACGCTATGTGGTTCCAGTCCTCATCCTCGCCGGCTGGGAGGCCTTCTCCCGCTCGGGCGCGCTGCCGCCGGCCCTTCTTCCGGCCCCCTCCGCCGTGGTCTGGGCCTGGGCGGACTGGGTCTTCAACACTGACGGTAACACCCAGAGCTATGCGGGCCGGTGGATCTTCGACGCCGCCGCCAGCGCCGCCCGCGTGGCGGCGGGCTTTGCCATCGCCACGCTCATCGGGGTCGCGGTGGGCGTGGCCATCGGCTGGTCCCGCTTCATTGAGGTAACCATCGAGCCCACCTTGCAGATGCTGAGGCCCATCCCGCCGGTCTCCTGGATCCCGCTCGCCATCATCTGGTTCGGCATCGCCGACAAGCCGGCCATCTTCCTGGTGTTCCTGGGCGCCTTCTTCCCCATCCTGCTGAACACCATCCACGGCGTGAAGACCTGTGACCGCAACCTCATCCGGGCAGGGGCCATGGTGGGCGGCGGGCAGCGGCAATTGCTGTGGTACATCGTCATGCCGGCGGCTCTGCCCTCCATCTTCGCCGGCCTGCGGATCGCCATCGGCTCGGCCTGGATGCTCACCGTCACCGCCGAGATGGTGGCGGTGAAGAGCGGCGTCGGTTACGTGCTGTGGGACGCCTATTACTTCCTGCGCTACGACATCGTCATCGCCGCCATGGCCTCCATCGGCCTGCTCGGCTTCCTGAGCGATCTCGCCATCCGCCTCGTCATGGCCCGCGCCTTGCGCTGGCAGCGCGGCACCACCCTGCAGGGCGAGGGCTGAGCCATGGGCAATATCGAAATTTCAAACGTCTCGAAGGTCTTCACCGACAAGGTGCGGCAGCGCGACGTCACCGCGCTCTGCGATGTCAGCCTGTCGGTGAAGCGCAACGACTTCATCTGCCTGCTCGGGCCTTCCGGCTGCGGCAAGTCCACCTTGCTCAACATGATCGCCGGCTTCGACAAGCCCACATCCGGCACCATCGCGGTGGACGGCCAGACGGTGACGGGACCGGGCGCCGACCGGGGCGTGGTGTTCCAGCAGGCCAATCTCATGCCCTGGCTGCCGGTGTGGGAGAATGTGGCCTTCCACCTGAAGATGCGCGGCGCCTCCAAGTCCGTGCGGCGGGAGCAGGCGCAGATCTATATCGACCTCGTGGGCCTGACCGGCTTCGAGAACCATTATCCCGCCGAATTGTCCGGCGGCATGAACCAGCGCGTGGGCATTGCCCGCGCGCTCCTGATGGATCCCGGCGTGATCCTCATGGACGAGCCGTTCGGCGCGCTGGACGAGCAGACGCGCATGGACATGCAGAACGAGCTGATCCGCATCTGGGAGACCAACAAGGGTACCATCGTCTTCGTCACCCACGGCATCGACGAGGCGCTGACCCTCGGCTCGCACGTGGTGGTCATGTCGGCCCGGCCCGGCCGCATCGCCGAGGTGATCCCGATCCACATGCCCCGCCCGCGCGACATTACCGGCCCGGCCTTCAACGAGGCCAAGCGCCACATCCTTCATCTGCTGCGCCCCGGCCGCGCGGCGGACGCCTCCTCCTGAAACTGGGAAGTTCCCATGTCCACGTCCAACGTCGCCCAAAAGCGCGTGCTTCTCGGCATGCTCACCCCGTCCTCAAATACGGTGCTGGAGCCCGTCACCCAGGCCATGGTGGCCGGGCTGCCGGAAGTGTCCGTGCATTTCGGCCGCTTCAAGGTCACCGAGATCGCGCTCTCCGACCGCGCGCTCGCCCAGTTCGACGACACCGAAATCTTGCGCGCGGCGGAACTGCTCGCCCATGCCAAGGTGGAGGTGATCGGCTGGAACGGCACGTCGTCCGGCTGGCTCGGCTTCGAGGCGGATGAGCGCCTGTGCGCGCGCATCACCGGCGCCACCGGCATCAAGGCCACCACCTCCATGCTGGCGCTCAACGAGGTGCTGGAACGGCGCGGCGTGAAGCGGCTCGGCTTCGTGACGCCCTATCTCGACGACGTGCAGGAAAAGATCATCGCCAATTATGCCCGCCTCGGCATGGCCTGCGCCGGTGACGCGCATCTGCGCATCCAGGACAATTTTTCCTTCTCCGAGGTGTCGGCCGAGACCCTCACGCAGATGATCCGCACCGTCGCCGAGGAAAAGCCGGACGCCATCGGCGTCATGTGCACCAATCTGCGCGCCGCGCCGGTGGTGGAGGATCTGGAGCGCGAGATCGGCCTGCCCATCTACGACACCATCGCCACGGTGTTGTGGAAGAGCCTCGTGCTGGCCGGCGTCGACCCCGCCCGGGTTACCGGCTGGGGCAGCCTGTTCCGCGATTTCGCCTGAGGCGAAGGCCGCTTCCGCGCGGCGTCCTCAAAAATGGCGCTCCATAGGGCGTCGCCAGTCCGGCGGCGCCTGGCTGCTCGACACGGTCAGGCCTCAGGCACGGCCGCGATGGCCACGATCTCCACTTCCCGGCCGGCCACCACCGCCACATCGCCCACCTCCTTGCCCATCACCGCATGGGCGAGGGGCGAGACATAGGACACCGTGCCCGCCGCCGGGTCCGCCTCGTCCTCGCCCACGATACGGAACACCTGCCGCCGCCCGTCCTCCCGATCCAGCGTCACACGGGTGCCGAACTGGACGGTCTGCGGATCGGCCGGCGTCTCGATCAATTGGGCCGTGGCCCGGCGGGCGCTGAAATAGCGCAAATCCCGCGTCGCCCGGGCCATGGCCGTGCGATCCGCCTGCACGTCGCCGAGCTGCGCCGCCGCATAATCCGCCCGGGCTTGCGCCAATGCCGCATCCAATGCCGCAAGCCCCGAGGCCGTCACCAGGTTGGGATGGGGTGAGATGGGCCGGTCCGGCAGGTCGGCGGCGGTGGCTTCCAGGTCGTTCTCTCGGGTGAAGGCAACGGACATGACGCGAGGTGGTTCCCGGATGCGGTTCGGAGGAGGTTGACCCTCAGACATAGAGCCATGGTGTCTGAGACGGAAGAGCGGGGCGAAGGGCTTGGTTCCCGGCCCAACGCGGCATGGACACCCTCAGCCTGCCCAGGGAGGCTCTCCTTCTTGTCATTGGCAGGGCCTGGACCGAAGATTATGAAACCAGGCCCCGCTCCCGCTTGCCATGGAAAGACCGGCCCTTGACCGAAAAAGACATCATTGATGTCCTCAACCTCACGGGCACGATCGCCTTTGCCATTAGCGGCGCGGTGGTGGCCGGGCAGCGGAACATGGATCTGTTCGGCGCCCTGGTGCTCGCCTTCGTCACGGCGGTGGCGGGCGGGATCGTGCGGGACATGATGATCGGGGCGGTGCCCCCGGATTCCATCGCGGATTGGCGCCCCGCCGCGCTGGCGGCATTGGCGGGTCTGGTCGCCTTCTTCTTTCCAGCCATCATTGCGCGGTTGCGCTTCCCGGTGCTGCTGTTCGACGCCGCGGGCCTCGGCATCTTCGCTGTCACCGGCACCCAGAAGGCGCTGGAGTTCGGCATTCCCCCGGCCATGGCGGTGGTGCTGGGCACCGTGACCGGGGTCGGCGGCGGAATGGTGCGCGATGTACTGACCGCCCAGGTGCCGGTGGTGCTGCGAACCGACATTTATGCCGTGGCGGCGCTGGCCGGCGGCGCCCTCGTGGCGGTGGGGCATGCCATGGGCATGCCGGCGGTGCTCACTTTGCTGCCAGGGGCGGCGCTCTGCTTCTTCCTGCGGCTGATGGCGATCTATTGCGGCTGGCACCTGCCGCGCGCCCGTCCCGCCCCCGCCCCGCCGGAGGGGTGAAAGCAAAAAGGCCCCGGTGCATCGCCTGCACCGGGGCCCTTCCCTGTGTCCGGGCCATCTGGCCTCAGCAACTTGGCACGGGAGAAGCGGCGACCGCTTCTCCCGCTTCCCTCACGAGCAGCCGGTGGTGGAGCCGCAGGTGTCGCACTTCAGGCAGGTGCCGTTGCGCACCAGCGTGAAGTTCATGCATTCGGGGCAGGCTTCGCCCTCATAGCCCTTGGCGCGGGCCTCGGCCCGGCGCTCGGCGGCGCGGGCCTTGGGGCTCCAGGGGAGCTGCTTGTCCATCACGCTGGTGGCGGCTTCTTCCACCGCCTCGGCATCCACCTCCAGCAGCGCCTCGGGCTCCGGCTCCGACTTGAGCGCGGTGGCGCCGTCTGTCCGGGCCCGCAGCACCGTCACCTTGTCGGAGGCGGCGCGGGGCTCGGCGGGGGCCAGTGCCTGGGCCAGCAGGTTCACCGTCTTGCCGCGCACCAGGCCCTTGGAGACGATCCGGGCCGCCGCCGCCGAGGGGGCCTTGCCTTCTTCCACGCCCTTGCCGAGCGCGTCGAAGCCGGTGTCGGAGGGGTCCACATGGCCGAGATCACTGCGCGCCAGATAGGACACCGCCAGCTCCCGGAACACATAGTCCAGGATGGAGGTGGCGTATTTGATGGTGTCGTTGCCCTGCACGGGACCCGCCGGCTCGAAGCGGGTGAAGGTGAAGGCGTCCACATATTCCTCGAGCGGCACGCCATATTGCAGGCCGAGCGAGATGGCGATGGCGAAGTTGTTGAGGAGCGAGCGGAGTGCCGCGCCCTCCTTGTGCATGTCGATGAAGATCTCGCCGATGCGGCCGTCATCATATTCGCCAGTGCGCAGATAGACCTTGTGGCCACCCACCACTGCCTTCTGGGTATAGCCCTTGCGGCGGTCGGGCATCTTCTCACGCTCGCGCACCCGATGCTCGACGATGCGCTCCACCACGCGCTCGACGATCTTCTCGGTCACCGCGGCGGTGCGGGCGGCGGCGGGCTGGGCCACCAGGGCCTCCACCGCATCGTCCTCGTCCTCCTCGTCCGCCACCAATTGGGCGTTGAGGGGCTGGGAGAGCTTGGAGCCGTCGCGATAGAGCGCGTTGGCCTTCAGCGCCAGGCGCCAGGACAGGAGGTAGGCGGACTTGCAGTCCTCCACCGTCGCGTCATTGGGCATGTTGATGGTCTTGGAGATGGCGCCCGAAATGAAGGGCTGCGCCGCCGCCATCATGCGGATGTGGCTCTCCACCGACAGGGAGCGCTTGCCGAGCCGCCCGCAGGGGGAGGCGCAGTCGAACACCGGCAGGTGTTCGGCCTTCAGGAAAGGCGCGCCTTCGAGCGTCATGGCGCCGCACACATGGACGTTGGCGGCGTCGATCTCGGCCTTGGTGAAGCCCAGGTGCGCCAGCAGGTCGAACTTGGGGTCCGCCAGCTGCGCCGGCGCCACGCCCAGCGTCTTGGCCAGGAATTCCTCGCCGAAGGTCCAGCGGTTGAAGGCGAACTTGATGTCGAAGGCGCTCTTGACCGCGCTCTCCGCCTTCTGGATCGCCGCCTCGTCGAAGCCCTTGGCCTTCAGCGTGGTGTGGTTGATGCCGGGAGCCTGGGCGAGCGAGCCGTGGCCCACCGCATAGGCCTCGATCTCGGCGATCTGCGCCTCGCCATAACCGAGCGCACGCAGCGCCTCGGGCACGGCGCGGTTGATGATCTTGAAATAGCCGCCGCCGGCCAGCTTCTTGAACTTCACCAGCGCGAAGTCGGGCTCGATGCCGGTGGTGTCGCAATCCATCACCAGGCCGATGGTGCCGGTGGGGGCGATCACCGAGACCTGGGCGTTGCGGTAGCCGTGCAGGACGCCCATCTCCACCGCCTTGTCCCAGGCCGTGCGGGCATGGGCGGACAGGCGCGCATCCCTGATGGAGGCGTGGTCGAGCGGCACCGGATCGACGGCGAGGCCCTCATAGCCGGCAGATTCGCCATGGGCGGCGCGGCGATGATTGCGGATGACGCGGGCCATGGATTCGGCATTGGCCTCATAGGCCGGGAAGGTGCCCAGCTCCTTGGCCATCTCGGCCGAGGTGGCATAGCAGATGCCGGTCATGATGGCGGAGATGGCGCCGCAAATGGCGCGGCCCTCGGCCGAGTCATAGGGAATGCCAGACGACATGAGCAGGCCGCCAATATTGGCGTAGCCCAGGCCCAGCGTGCGGTATTCGTAGGACAGTTCGGCGATGCGGCGCGAGGGGAACTGCGCCATCAGCACGGAGATTTCGAGCACCACGGTCCACAGCCGCACCGCATGCTCGAAGCTCTCCACGTCGAAGCGCTTCTCGGCGTCGCGGAACTGGAGGAGGTTCAGCGAGGCAAGATTGCAGGCCGTGTCGTCCAGGAACATGTATTCCGAGCACGGATTGGAGGCGCGGATTTCGCCGCCCGCCGGGCAGGTGTGCCAGTCATTCACCGTGGTGTGGAACTGGATGCCGGGGTCGGCGCAATGCCAGGCGGCGGCGCCGATCTTCTCCCACAAATCGCGGGCCTTGATGGTCTTGGCCACCTTGCCGTCGGTGCGGCGGATCAGCTCCCAATCCGCGTCCGCTTCCACCGCGCGCAGGAAGGCATCGGTCACGCGCACCGAATTGTTGGAATTCTGGCCGGCCACCGTGAGGTAGGCGTCGCCATCCCAATCGGTGTCGTAGATGTCGATGTCGATGTCCGTATAGCCCTGGCGGGCATACTGGATGATGCGCCGGATGGCGGCATCGGCCACATGGGCCTTGCGGGCGGCGCGGATCTCGCGCTTCAGGGCCGGGTTCTTCTCCGGATCGAAGCAGGAATCCCCCGCGCCTTCGCAATTCACGCAGGCCTTGAGCACGGCCTTGAGATGCTTGGCATTGAGCTTGGAGCCGGTGACGAGGGCGGAGACCTTGAGCTCCTCCACCACCTTCCAGTCCACATAGGCCTCGATGTCCGGATGATCCGCATCCACCACCACCATCTTGGCGGCGCGGCGGGTGGTGCCGCCGGATTTGATGGCGCCCGCCGCGCGGTCGCCGATCTTCAGGAAGCTCATGAGGCCGGACGAGCGCCCGCCGCCGGAGAGCTTCTCGCCCTCGCCGCGCAGGGACGAGAAATTGGTGCCGGTGCCGGAGCCATACTTGAACAGGCGCGCCTCGCGCACCCACAAATCCATGATGCCGCCTTCATTCACCAGGTCGTCGCCGACCGACTGGATGAAGCAGGCATGGGGCTGGGGCCGCTCATAGGCGGAGGTGGAGGCATGGACCTCGCCGGTCACATGGTCCACGTAGAAATGGCCCTGGCCGGGGCCGTCAATGCCATAGGCCCAGTGCAGGCCGGTATTGAACCACTGGGGGGAATTGGGGGCGACCATCTGCATGGCGAGCATGTAGCGGTGCTCGTCGAAGAAGGCCTGCGCGTCGGCCTCGCTGTCGAAATAGCCGCCCTTCCAGCCCCAATAGGTCCAGGTGCCGGCCAGGCGGTCGAACACCTGCTTGGCCGAGATCTCGCCGCCATAGCGCTTGTCCACGGGCAGGGAGGCCAGCGCATCCACGTCCGCCTTGGCGCGCCACAGGAAGGAGGGGACGGCATTCTCCTCCACCTTCTTCAGGCGCGAGGGCACGCCCGCACGGCGGAAATACTTCTGCGCCAGGATGTCGCTGGCAACTTGAGAGAAGTGCGCGGGCACCTCGATGCCGTCCTGGCGGAAGACCACCGAGCCATCCGGATTGCGGATCTCGCTGACGGTCTCGCGGAAGGCGATGCCGGCATAGGGCGACTGTCCGGCCGTGGTGTAGCGGCGTTCGACGCGCATATCGAGACTCCTCAGCCCCCCAAGGGCATTCAGCAAAGATGGCGGCAGCCGAACGCAAACGCGCGGGTACGACGGCTCGCGCCGTCCCGGAGACCGGACTGCTGTGTTTGGAACCGACAGTGGGTGAATACCGGCCTTCGGCCAATGTGTCCCGCTGTCGAGGAGGTGGACGCTAGAGCGAGTCTGGCGCCGCCGTCAAACACAGATTTGGGGGCTCCCTTCGTTGGCTGCCTACTAAATATAGTCGCGCCATCCCTGTTAACAAGTCGTAAACGTCCTTGGCCCGACGCGGGTTTCGGCCTCTTTGGGCCTGTGGACAAGGCGGGCCGGCGGGCCCCAGCGTTATGCACGTCATCCACAGCCGGCGAACCAACAATCGCGCGGTGTGTCTTTCGCGCGTCATGCGGGGGATTGGCCCCGCTACCGACGCGCGAACAGTTTCTCCACGTCCGACAACGAGAGCGTGACGAAGGTGGGCCGGCCGTGATTGCACTCGCCGGAATTGGGGGTCGCCTCCATTTCCCGCAGGAGGGCGTTCATCTCTTCCAGCCGCAGGCGGCGGCCGGCGCGGACGGAGCCGTGGCAGGCCATGGTGGCGGCCACATGGAGGAGGCGGCGCTCCAGGGGCAAGGCATCGTCCCATTCGGCCGCATGCTCGGCGAGGTCGCGCACCAGGCGGGTGGTGTCGGCCTCCTTCAGCAGCGCCGGCACCTCGCGCACCAGCACCGCGCCATGGCCGAAGGATTCCAGCACCAGGCCGAGCCGCTCCAGATCGCCCGCCCGCTCGGCGAGGCGGTCGGCCTCCGCCGGGTCGAGATCCACCACCACGGGCACCAGGAGCCCCTGGCGGGCGACGCCGTCACGCTCCAAGGCGTGCTTTAATTTCTCATAGACGAGCCGCTCATGGGCCGCGTGCTGGTCCACCAGCACCATGCCGGCGCGGGTCTGGGCGACGATATAGGTCTCGTGCAATTGCGCCCGCGCGGCGCCCAGCGGCCGGTCGAGATCGGCCGCCTCCAGCGGTGCGAAAGCCGGGCGGGCATCCACGGAGGGCGCGCCCAGCTCGAAGGCCGATTGCACCGGCTCGGCCAGCACGGCGGCGGCCACGGGATCGGCCACCAGCGGCCGGGCGGGGGAGGCGCGCCAGTCATGGCCGCCGGCGGGCAGGGGCTCGGGCGACCGGAAGCGGCCGGACCAGCCGCCATCGGGCCGGGGGAGGGGGCGGGGCAGGCCGGGTGGCAGGGCGGGGGAGGCCGGTCCCGCTTCCAGCTCCGGCGCACGGGCAAGCGCCACCAGGCGGTCGGCCATGGTGGCGGCGGTGCTGGGCGCGCGCTCGGCCAGGGCATTGGAGAGGGTGCGCACGATGAGCGCGCGGATGTTGCCGCCATCGCGGAACCGCACCTCGGTCTTGGCCGGGTGGACATTCACATCCACCTCGCGCGGATCGAGGGTGATGAACAAGGCGAGCAGGGGATGCCGGTCTGAGGGCAGCAGGTCCGCATAGGCGCCGCGCACCGCGCCCATGAGCAGCTTGTCGCGCACCGGGCGGCCATTCACGAACAGGAATTGGGACAGCGAATTGGCCTTGGAGAAGGTGGGCAGGCCCGCAAGCCCCGTGAGCCGCGCCCCCTCCCGCTCGCCCTCCACAGGGATCACATTGCGCCCGGCCTCGGCGCCCAGCACATCGGCCATGCGGGCGGCGCGGCCTTCCGGGTCATCGGCGCGGGCGGGAAAGGTGAGGGGACCGCGCTCCTCGGCGACCAAAGTGAAGGCGACGTCGGGACGGGCCAGCGCCAGGCGCCGCACCACATCGGTGGCGGCGGCCGCTTCCGCCCGATCGGATTTCAGGAATTTCAGCCGGGCGGGAGTGGCGAAGAAGAGGTCGCGCACCTCCACCCGCGTGCCGGCGCCGAGCGCCGCCGGCCGCACCGCCGAGACGACCCCGGCCTCCACCTTGATTTCGAAGGCATGGGGCGCGCCCTTCAGCCGCGAGGTGATGGAAAGCCGCGCCACCGAGCCGATGGAGGGCAGCGCCTCGCCCCGAAAGCCCAGAGTGGAGATGGCGAGCAGATCCTCGTCCGGCAGCTTGGAGGTGGCGTGCCGCTCCACGCACAGGGCCAGTTCGTCCGGCCCCATGCCGGAGCCGTCATCGGCCACCCGGATCAGCCGCCGCCCACCGCCATCGATCACCACCTCGATGGCCCCGGCGCCTGCATCCAGCGCATTCTCCACCAATTCCTTCACCACGGCGGCCGGCCGCTCCACCACCTCGCCGGCGGCGATGCGGTCGATCAGGATGGGGGGCAGGCGGCGGATGGGCATAAGGCGGCTCGAAACGGGACGGGGGCAAGCGGGGCGACTCGGAACAACCGAGGCGCCAGTATAGGCGCTCCGCGCCGCCCGTGCCGGGGTCCCGTGCGAAAGGGGACCGTCGGGCGCACCGGGCTATTTTTGTTCATTCCCCGCGCCAGCATCCCCGCCTTAACCTTTGCCGCACGGTGACAGGCCGCAAGCGGAACGCGGCAGGCAGGCGGGGGCCAACAGCCGATGACGGGATCAAGGACCATCGTCTCCATTCAATATCTGCGCGCGCTCGCGGCGCTCACCGTGGTGCTGCACCATGCGCGCAACCCCGATCCCGGCCTATTCGATCCCTTGAGCGGCTTCAATATCGGGGTGGCCGGCGTCTATGTCTTCTTCGTCATCAGCGGCTTCATCATGTATCGTGTGGGCCGCACGGAGCGCCCGGGCCGTTTCCTCTATCGCCGCATCGTGCGTGTGGTGCCGCTCTATTGGATCTGCACCACCATCGCGGCGGTGCTGCTCTACAAGGTGCAGCATTGGGCGCCACGGGCCCATGAGTTCTTCATGAGCTATGTCTATTCGCTTTTCTTCATTCCCCATTATTCGCTGAAATGGCCGGATGAATTGTGGCCCATCCTCATTCCCGGATGGACGCTGAATTACGAGATGTTCTTCTACGCCATCTTCGCCGTGTCCCTGGCGGTGGGCGCGGTGCTGCTGGTCAACAGCGTCGTCATCCTGGCCCTGGTGGCGGTGGGCGCGCTGGTGGCGGTGAGCGGGCCGGTGCTGCTGACCTATACGGACTATATCCTGCTTTATTTCCTCATGGGGCTGTTCATCGGCTGGATGTACGACACCCGCGACCTGACCCGATGGGGCTTCTGCCTGCCGCTGGGGGCCGCCCTCATCCTTCTTGCCATTGCCTTTGGCGGGCGGGCGGAGGACCTCCTCCTCTTCCTCGGCGCCCCGCTCGTGGTGCTGGGGGGCCTTGCCAACGAGCCGGTCCTTGCCCGCTGGAACTGCCGCCTGCTGCACCGGCTAGGGGATGCCAGCTATTCCATCTATCTCACCCACGCTTTGTTCATCTTCGTGCTGCGCGCGGTGTTCGTGCACCATATGCCCTATGGCTGGCTGCAATTTACCAGCTGGATCGCCACCGCCCTGATCTCCGCCAGCCTGGTGGGCCTCCTCGTCCACCACTGGGTGGAAGTTCCCCTGACGCGGGCTTTGTCGGGGCGCGGGAAGCGGGCGGCGGTGGTGTGAAAGGGGGGGAGGGGGGCGCGCGCTGGTGCGCTTGGGCGCCCTGCGATGGTGCTCGCGCGGGAGACTCCGGTGCCGTCGCGCCCGACCTTCCCCCGGCCGCTGGCCGCTCCATCCCCGCGCCGGTGGCGGTTCGGTCGATGCGGATGGGGCGGGGGACGGATGCGGATGGAGGGGGCGGGCGCTCTGAAGGGGAAGGGAACGGGGAGGAGAGGCAGAAGAGGCGGGGCGGGAGCACGACACGGTCCAGTCCGTTGGTTATGAGATGTATAGGCGTTACGTTATCAAAATTGACGTATTTCAATCCGCTTCATTCAAGAGTTATGTTTTTCTGTAACAGAGAATTTTATTGGGGGAATCTGTGGGGCAGGGGAACAAGCGTAACCAAAAATGCTGGTGCGGCTCTGGGCTTAAATATAAGTTGTGTCACCGTGATCGCGAGCGGCAGACGCCGGTTAAAGCTTGGGAAGCTGAACAAGCGTTGCGGGACGCGTTCCGTGTGCCGGTGTGCTCGGCACCCTCTGCTTGGCATTCCGATTGTAGTGGGCGTATCATCCGCGCGCACACTGTGCCTCGCGCGGGGAGTCTAAACAGGATCGCACGGGATGGGCACGTCTATTCTTTTGTCCCTACTTTAGATAAATTAAGGAGAAACAGCGGAGTTCTCGAACCTACGCTGGTGGGAGTACGAAACGCTTCTACTTTTACGGGCTTCTGCTCAATCCACGACGACGTAATATTTGCACCGATCGAAAAATTTGCGTTTACGGGAACGTCAGAGCAATGCTTCTTGCTTGGTTATCGAGCCATGGCGCGAGAGCTATATACTAAGCAAAGTTCGGTGCGTCTTTCCTCGTTTCGACAGGGTGCTGATCGTGGGAAGAAGATTGATCGGCAATTCGAGATCCAGACGGTAAATCAGCTATTCGAGTATGGACTGGCCGAGGGGCTTAAAGACACAAAGGCCCAAATGGACGAATATGCCGCTCGTCTTACGACTGGCGAATATAGTGATGTGCGTGCTTATGTGATTGAAACAGTGGAGCCGCCGCCAGGCATGTGTTCGGCGGGATGGCTGCCATCTTCTGATTTCGACGGAGTAAAATTACAGGATCTCGCCGAAAGTAAAAGGCTAGCTGCCATGTCATTCACTTCCATGTGGGGCGGTGAGCGAGGGGTGGTGGTGTTCCAGTGGCTCGCACATGATGACGTTGTTTGTCGCGCATTTATCGATTCTGTGGCACGGCTTAGCGACGATCAGATTGGTCCCGCGCTGGTCAGGCTGATGTTTGAGCACTTCGAGAATGTTCACATAGCGCCTGAATGGTGGGAAGCTCTTGCCCTCCCAGTGAGAAATGCTCTCATTCATCGCATGGCGCGGTCAGCAAACCCTTTCGCGCTCCCACTCGACAAGCCGCTTGTCGACGACGGCGTTGCTTTGCCTAAGTGGCCAATCTCCAACAGATTCACTGTCGGCTATAGCGCGTGACCGATAAATTGCGGCAGCCTGGAGCGTAGGTTCTCCGTGTAGTGGCTGTAAAATGTCTCTGATTCTCGGGTCTCTAACGAACCCAATTCTTTCAGTAGACGACGATAAGCATCCAACCATCTAAATCGGCAGCGAAAGGCGGGCCCTGGTGGAGGACGCTACGGCCCCCCCCCCCGCAGGCGGCCCTCCAGGGCCGCCCGCCCTTACTCCCTCACACCGTAACCAACGGCTTCAACCCCGCCTCGATCCGCGCCCGGCGCCCCTCCAAAAACGGCGGCAAGGACAGCTTTTCGCCCAGGCTCTCCAGCGGCTCGTCGGTGGCAAAGCCGGGGCCGTCGGTGGCGAGTTCGAAGAGGATGCCGTTGGGCTCGCGGAAATAGAGGCTGCGGAAATAGAAGCGGTCCACCGGGCCGGAGGAGGGCACGCGCAGGGAAGCGAGGCGCTCGGCCCAGGCGTCATATTCCGCAAAGTCCGGCACCCGGAAGGCCACATGGTGCACGCCGCCCGCGCCCTGGCCGGCAGGGCGGAGCTTCGGCTCGATGCGCACGTGAAGCTCGGCGGCCGGGCCCCCTTCGCCCATCTCATAGACGGCCACGTCCGCGCCTTCGGCCTGGTAGATGCGGGCCTGGCGCATGTTCATCACATGGGTGAGCACCGCGTCCGTCGGGGCAAGGTCCGGCACCGAGAGGGTGATGGGGCCAAGGCCGCGGATCTGGTAATCGGCGGGCACGGGGCTCTTCTCCCACGGCACGCCGGGGCCGGTGCCGCCATCGGCGAGCAAGGTCAGGCGCTGGCCTTCCTTGTCCTCGAAATCCAGCACGGTGCGCCCGTCGCGGCTGATGAGGCCGGAGGTGGCGAGGCCCTTCTCCTTCAGCCGTCCGGCCCAGAAATCCAGCGCCGCCTCATCTCGCACCCGAAGGCCGGTGCGCACGATGGCATGGGTGCCGCGCCGCTCGGGCGCCGCCGGCCAGTCGAAGAAGGTGATGTCGGTGCCGGGATTGGCTTCGCCGTCCGCATAAAAGAGGTGGTAGGCGGAGGTGTCGTCCTGGTTCACCGTCTTCTTGACGAGGCGCAGGCCCAGCGTGTCCGTGTAGAAATGGTGGTTATAGGCCGCATCCGCCGTGATGGCGGTGAGGTGGTGAATGCCGGTGAGCTGCATGGTGCCTCTCCTGTCGGCGGGCGATCGCCGCCGAAAAATGGAAAACCCTGGCCCGCCTGTTCCCGCTCCACCGAGGGGTGAGGCGGGGGCGTTGAGGGCGTTGATGCACAGTTAGGGGCTCAAGAGGGGGATTGCGATCTGCGCTTTCGCAAACGGGGCTTGCGAGGCGGCATGGCCGGCCATTCAGAGGCTTCCCTCCGCGCCCCTGCGGCGATATGGGCTTGGCCCATGTCCTATGCGGTGAAGGAAATGTTCAAGACCCTCCAGGGCGAGGGCGCCCAGGCGGGTCGGGCGGCGGTGTTCTGCCGTTTCGCCGGCTGCAACCTGTGGTCGGGGCGCGAGGAGGATCGCGCTGAGGCCGTGTGCCGCTTCTGCGACACGGATTTCGTGGGGCTCGATGGCGAAGGCGGCGGGCGCTTCGCGGACGCCGCTGCGCTGGCGGCGGCGCTCGCCCGCGTCTGGGGGCCGGAGCGGGGACGGCGGCTGGTGGTCTTCACCGGCGGCGAGCCGCTGCTGCAACTGGATGACGCGCTCGTTGAAGCCGCCCATGCGGAAGGCTTCGAGATCGCCATCGAGACCAACGGCACCTTGCTGCCGCCCGCCGGCATCGACTGGATCTGCGTCAGCCCCAAGGCGGGCGCGGCGCTCAACCTCACCGCCGGCCAGGAATTGAAGCTGGTCTATCCGCAGGCGGGGCTCGACCCGGCGGATATGGCGGGCCTCGCCTTCACCCATTTCTTCCTGCAACCCATGGACGGCCCGGCGCGCGCCGAGAACACCGCCGCGGCGGTGGCCTATTGCCTCGACCACCCGCACTGGCGCCTCTCCGTCCAGACCCACAAGATGGTCGGCATCCCATGAAGATCACCCAGGCCTTCACCTTCGAGGCGGCCCACCGCCTGCCGAACGTGCCGCAGACCCACCGCTGCTTCCGCATGCACGGCCATTCCTACCGGGTGGAACTGGTGCTGGAGGGGCCGGTGGACGCCCATACGGGCTTCGTGGTGGATTTCTTCGACGTGGAGGCGGTGTTCGACCCGCTGCTGAAGCGGCTCGACCATTATTGCCTCAACGACGTGGAGGGGCTGGAAAACCCCACCGCCGAGAACATCGCCATCTGGATCTGGGACCGCGCCAAGCCCCTCCTGCCGGCGCTCGCCACCGTGCGGGTGTTCGAGACGCCCCTCTCCTGGGCGGAATATGAGGGGCGCTGAGGGGATCCGGCGCTAGACGGAGCGCATGAGGCCGCCATCCACCTTGATGTTCTGCCCCGTGATGTAGCCGGCACCCTCCGAGGCGAGGAAGGCGATGGTGGCGGCGATCTCGGCCGAGGTGCCGTAGCGGCCCATGGGCACGGCGTCGCGGCGGGCGTCCTGCTGGGGCAGGCTGTCGATCCAGCCGGGCAGCACATTGTTCATGCGCACATTGTCGGGCGCATAGGCGTCGGCGAACAGCTTGGTGAAGGACGCCAGCCCCGCCCGGAACACGGCGGAGGTGGGGAACATGGGGCTCGGCTCGAACGCCCAGGCGGTGGAGATGTTGATGATGGCGCCCGCCTTCTGCGCCTGCATGATCGGCGTCACCAGGCGGGTGGGGCGGATGACGTTGAGCAGATAGGTGTCCATCCCCCTGTGCCAGTCCTCGTCGGTGATGTCGAGAATGGCGGCGCGGGGGCCGTGGCCGGCGCTGTTCACCAGCACGTCGATGCGGCCGAAGGTGGAAACGGTCAGGTCCACCAGGCGCTTGAGGTCGTCATTGGACTGGTTGGAGCCGGTGACGCCGATGCCGCCCAGCTCGGCGGCGAGCGCCTCGCCCTTGCCGGAGGAGGAGAGGATGGCGACCTTGAAGCCGTCCGCCGCCAGCCGTCGCGCCGCCGCAGCGCCCATGCCGGAGCCGCCGGCCGTCACCACCGCCACCTTCTGATCGCCCACGGGCGCCTCCCTGCCTGTGCGGGCGGCGGACCGTGCCGCCCTTCGGCAGGTGTTGGGCGCCAATTCGCGCTTTTCGTCAAGGCGCCCGGCGGGTCAGAGCTTGGGCATGTCCAGCGTGCCGCGCGGGCTCAATTTGTCGACCACCACGGGCAAGTATTGCGCCATCAGTCCCGGCAGCATGGGCGCGGGCACGCCGATGGCGGCGGCCAGATCCCCCATGGTCATGGGGTCCACCGTTTCCATGATCTGCTCGCGGGTGAGGGGAAGATTCTCGCCCTCCGACAGCCAGGAGGCCACCTCGTCCGCAAAGCCCGCCTCGCGGAAGCGCTCCAGCAGGCCGTCGAGGTCGCCATAGGGGCTGGAGGCCAAAGCCGCTTGGAGCTTGGTCGGCAGGCCGGCCATCATGGCGCCCGCGAGGCCGGAATTGAGGAAGCCGCCCAGCCCGCCGCTGAGCTTGTCGAACAGGGCCATGGGCCGTCTTCCTTCTGATCCTTGGACGGTCGATCAAAAAGCGCGAACGGCGCGCCTTCGCAACCTGGAACATGGTCGCGGGTGGCGCTGCGATCACGCTTTCCTGAAGTCGGCCTTCCTACCGCCCCCCGCGACGGAAAGCAGCCTTTGCTTTGCCCGCATCCTCCGCTAACGGCATAAACATGATCTCCGCCCCGCTTTTCGCGGCGCTGGCCCTGATGACCGCGGTGGCGGTCATGGCCGTGCTGTGGCCGCTCAGCCGTCGACGTGCTCCCCGCGAGGCGCGGGAGGCGGACCTTGCTGTCTATCGCGACCAGCTGGCGGAGCTGGACCGGGATCTGGCCGCCGGCCTCCTCTCGCCGGAACAGGCGCAGGCGGCACGGGTGGAGGTATCCCGGCGCATGCTGGCGGCCGCCGATCAGGCGGGGCTGGACCGCGCCGCCGCTCCGGCGCGCTCCGGCACCGGCCGCCGGCGCATGGTGGCGGCACTGGCCCTGGTGGCGGTGCCGGTCATGGGCGCCGCGCTTTATTGGCACCTGGGATCGCCCGCCCTTCCCGGCGCGCCTTTGGCCGAGCGCCTCGCGGCACCCGCGGATCGCACCGACGTGGCCATCTTGGTGCGCAAGGTGGAGGAGCATCTGGCCGCCAATCCCACCGACGGCCAGGGCTATGAATTGCTCGCCCCCGTCTATGTGCGCATGGGGCGCCTGGATGACGCCGTGCGCGCCTATGCCCAGGCCATCCGCATCCTCGGCGCCACCGCCGAGCGGCAGGCGGCGCTGGGCGAGACGCTGGTGCTGCGGGGCGACGGGATCGTGAACGAGGACGCCGCGCGGGCCTTCAAGGCGGCGCTGGCGCTTGAGCCCGACATGCCGAAGGCCCGCTATTTCCTTGGTTTGGCTGCCGAGCAGGATGGTCGCAAGGCCGAGGCGGTCGCTATCTGGACAAAGATGGTGGAAGAGGCGCCTCCGGGCGCGCCGTGGGTTGGGCTGGTGCGCGCTGCGCTGGCCCGTGCCGGCGCGCCGGTGCCCGAGGCCAAGCTCCCGTCTCTGAAGCCCGCCGCGCCTCCGGCGTCTCCCGGACTGGCCATTCCCGGCCCCAGCGCCCAAGATGTGGCTGCGGCCTCCAGCCTCTCGGCCGACCAGCGCTCGGCCATGGTGCAGGGCATGGTGGATCGCCTGGAGCAGCGGCTGAAGGCATCTCCCAAGGATCTGGACGGCTGGCTGCGGCTGGCGCGGGCCTTCCAGGTGCTGGGCGAACCGGACAAGGTTCGTGGGGCGCTGGATCAGGCGCGCACCGCCTTTAGCGGCGATGCCGAGGCCACCGCCCGGATCGAGGCGACCGCGAAGGAATTGGGCGTCGGCGGCTGATCCGCCCTCGCACGGATGAGTGTGGGCAAGGCACGTTTGGGCAAGGCAGGGGCCAAGGTGGAGGGTGTGAGGACGTGACGCGAAAAGGTCGCCGCCTGGTCCTGATCGGGGTTGGGCTCGCCGTGCTCGGTCTTGCCGCGGGGCTGATCCTGACGGCGCTCAACGACACCATCGTCTTCTTCCGCACCCCGACCGAGGTGGCGGAACACAAGGTCGCGCCCGGCACCCGCACCCGCCTCGGCGGGCTGGTGGAGACCGGCAGCCTGGTGAAAGAGGGCCCCTCCGTGCGCTTTGCCGTCACCGACGGCAATGCCCGCGTGACCATCGCCTATACCGGCATCCTGCCGGACCTGTTCCGGGAAGGGCAGGGCGTGGTGGCGGAAGGCGCGGTGCAGCCGGACGGCACCTTCAAGGCCGACACGGTGCTCGCCAAGCATGACGAAAAGTACATGCCGCGCGAGGTGGCCGATGCCCTCAAGCAGCAGGGCCACTGGATGGAAGAGGCCCAGCAGGCCAGGCCCGGCGCCGCCGACGGCCCGGCCAAGGCCAAGCCCGCTGCCGCCACCACCAAGCCCGCCTCCACGGCGCCCGGGAGCCTCACCCAATGATCGCCGAGCTTGGCCAATATGCCCTGATCCTGGCCCTGGCCCTGGCCCTGTTCCAGACCGTGGTGCCCGCCTGGGGCGCGGCGAAGGGGGACAGCGTGCTCATGGGCGTCGCCGCCCCGGTGGCGATCGTGCTCTTCGGCTTCATCACCTTCGCCTTCGGGGCGCTGGTGGCGCTCTATCTCACGTCCGATTTCTCGGTGGTCAATGTGGTGGAGAATTCCCACTCGCAGATGCCCACCATCTACAAGATCACCAGCACCTGGGGGAACCACGAGGGCTCCATGCTCCTGTGGGTCTTCGTGCTCGCCACCTTCGGCGCGCTGGTGGCGGTGTTCGGGTCCAACCTGCCGGACCAGTTGCGGGCCAATGTGCTGGCGGTGCAGGGCTCGGTCGCCACCGCCTTCCTGCTGTTCATCCTGTTGACCTCCAACCCCTTCCTGCGGCTGGTTCCGGCGCCGGCGGAGGGGCGGGACCTCAATCCCATCCTCCAGGACCCCGGCCTCGCCATCCATCCCCCGCTGCTCTATCTCGGCTATGTCGGGCTCTCCATTTCCTTCTCCTTCGCCATGGCGGCGCTGATTGAGGGGCGGATCGATGCCGCCTGGGCGCGCTGGGTGCGGCCCTGGACGCTGGCGGCCTGGGTGTTCCTGACGCTGGGCATCGCCATGGGTTCCTACTGGGCCTATTACGAGCTGGGCTGGGGCGGCTGGTGGTTCTGGGACCCGGTGGAGAATGCCTCCCTGATGCCGTGGCTCGCCGCCACCGCGCTCCTGCATTCCGCCGTGGTGATGGAAAAGCGCGACGCCCTGAAGGTGTGGACCATCCTGCTCGCGGTGATCGCCTTCTCGCTCTCCCTCATCGGCACCTTCCTGGTGCGCTCGGGCGTGCTCACCTCGGTGCATGCCTTCGCCACGGACCCTGCGCGCGGCGTCTTCATCCTCGCCATCCTCACCGTCTTCATCGGTGGTGGCCTCGGCCTGTTTGCGCTGCGGGCCAGTGAGTTGCGGCAGGGCGGCCTGTTCGCGCCGGTCTCCCGCGAGGGGGCGCTGGTGCTCAACAATCTCTTCCTCACCGCGGCTACCGCCTCGGTGTTCGTGGGCACGCTCTATCCGCTGGCGCTGGAAGCCATCACCGACGACAAGATCACGGTGGGGCCGCCCTTCTTCAACCTCACCTTCGGCGGGCTGATGCTGCCCCTCGTCTTCGCCATGCCCTTCGGCCCGCTTCTGGCCTGGAAGCGCGGCGATCTCCTGGGCGTGGGGCAGCGGCTGATGCTGGCGGCGGCGCTGGCCGTGGTGGCGGCGGTGGTGACGGCGGCGGCGGAGGGGCGCGGCCCGGTCCTCGCGCCGGTGGCCATCGGCATCGCGGTCTTCGTGATGATTGGGGCCCTCACCGACATCGCCGAACGCTCCGGCTTCGGCCGCGTGCCCGTCTCAACGGCGCTGCGCCGGCTGCGCGGGCTTCCGCGCTCCACCTTCGGCACGGCGGTGGCCCATTTCGGCGTCGGCCTGTGCCTACTCGGCATCGTCTCCGAGAGCACCTGGAGCCTGGAGAGCATCGGCGCGGTGAAGGTGGGCCAGTCCATCACCATCGGATCGCGCGACCTGACGCTCGCGCGCATGGAAAATCGCAGCGGCCCCAATTATCGCGCCCGCGTCGCGGTGTTCGAGATCCGCGAGGGCGGCGTCAGCCAGGGCACCATCGAGGCGGGCAAGCGCCAGTTCGCGGCGCGCCAGATGGGCACCACCGAATCGGGCATCCGCACCTTCGGGTTGAGCCAGCTCTACGTGGCCATGGGCGAGGAAAGCACGGACGGCGTGGTCTCGGTGCGCGCCTCCTGGAAGCCGCTGGTGACGCTGATCTGGATCGGCGCGGTGGTGATGGCGCTGGGCGGCGCACTCTCCTTGGCCGATCGCCGCCTGCGGGTGGGCGCGCCGCGCACGGCGCGCCGGCGGGCCGTCGCCTCGGTTCCGGCGGAATAGCCATGCGCATCCTGCTCCTGATCCTGTCCCTGCTGCTGCCCCTCGGCCTCGCCCCGGCCCATGCGGTGCAGCCCGATGAGGTGCTCTCCAACCCCGCCCTGGAAGCGCGGGCGCGGGAGCTCTCGAAGGAATTGCGCTGCATGGTCTGCCAGAATCAGTCCATCGACGATTCCGACGCCCCGCTCGCCCGGGACCTGCGCCTTCTGGTGCGCGAGCGCCTCAAGGCCGGCGATACCAACCAGCAGGTCCTGTCCTTCATGGTGGACCGCTACGGCGAGTTCGTGCTGATGCGCCCGGTTCTGTCCTGGCGCAACGCCTTGCTGTGGGGCGCGCCCATCCTGGCCATCCTGCTGGGGGGCGTCTTTGTCCTCTTCGCCATGCGCAGGCGCGGAGCGCCGGACGTCGCGCGCCTGACGCCCGACGAGGAAGCTCGCGTCGCGCGTCTTCTGGCGCAGGACCCCCGCGAGGAGCGCTGAGACTCCAGTCCCGTTGCGCGCCCTGCAATTCCGCTCCTGACTTCACACGCCGCGCCCCGTGGGCGCGCAGGGGCAGGTTCGCGCACTGCTTGGGCCTTCCGCGAGGTCATCACGCGTCGGTGAACCGAAAACCCTCGTCGAAAAGGTGGAGGCATTCACATGGCGCTTGACAGCGGGAACGTTCCAGGCGAACGTTGGGAACGTTCCCGCTAACGATCCTCACTTTAGGGGGTCACGTTGGGGGGCCGCTTGCAGGTGCCTCATCGACCCGGCGCCGCGCCCACGAGAACCCAAGGAAGGACAAGAGAAATGGCGATCGATTGGAAGGGCCTGAACCCGGCGCCCGTCACCCTCTTCAAGGACAATGGCGACGTGGACTTCGAGGGCAATGCCCGCCTCGCCAAGTGGCTGGCCGCCATTCCCGGCGTCAAAAGCCTGGTGATCCTCGGCCATGCGGGCGAGGGCACGTTCCTCACCCATGACGAGCAGATCGAGCTGATCCGCGTCTATAAGGACGCCACCCCGCTGCCCGTGGTGGCCGGCATCACCGGCGAGGGCACCAAGGTCGCGGAGATCGAGGCCAAGCAGAAGATCGCGGCCGGCGCCAGCGCCGCTCTGGTCTACCCCAACCACGGCTGGCTGCGCTTTGGCTACCAGAAGGGCGCGCCGCAGGACCGCTACAAGGCCGTGGCCCAGTCGGGCTTGGAATGCATCCTGTTCCAGTATCCGGCCGTGACCAAGGCCAATTACGACCTCGACACCCAGCTTGAGATCGCCGCCATTCCCGGCGTCACTGCCACCAAGAATGGCGTGCGCGACATGAAGCGCTGGTACAACGAGATTCCCGCGCTCAAGAACGCCTTCCCGAACCTGGCCATCATGTCCTGCCACGACGAATGGCTGCTGCCGACCATGTTCGACGTGGACGGCCTGCTGGTGGGCTATGGCAACATGGCGCCCGAACTGCTGCTGGAATTCCTCGCGGCCGGCAAGGCGCAGGACTATACGCTGGCCCGCAAGTATCACGAGCAGCTGCTGCCGCTCACCCGCGCGGTCTATCACCGCGGCTCGCACATGGAAGGCACGGTTGCGCTCAAGCATGCCCTGCGCGCCCGCGGCCTGATCGATAACGTGAACATCCGCGAGCCCCTGAAGCCGCTCGGCGATGCCGCTGATGTGGAAATCCGCGCCGCCGTGAAGGCTGCCGGCTATCCGCTGGTGGGCGAGGCCCTCGCGGCCTGAGCGTGAGTTGAGGCCTGCGCTCCGGCTGCCGCGCCACCCCGCCGATCTTCAGGTCGGCGGGGGGTAGCCATGTATCGCAGAGCGCGACGATGCGCCATTTTCCATAACAAACGCACGCCCAGCAAAAACAACAGAACGGGCGGCTGGAGGAAACCATGCTCAAGCGACGTGACTTTCTCATCTCCTCGGCCGCGCTCCTCGGCGCGGGCCTTGCCTCCACCCGCCTTGCTCGGGCGGCCAACGACTTTCCCAATCGTCCCATAAAGATGGTGGTGCCCTTCGCCCCCGGCGGCGGCGTCGATGTCTTCGCTCGCCTGATCGCCCAGCAATTGCGCGACCTGAAGAATTACACCGTCGTGGTGGACAATCGCAGCGGCGCCAACGGCTCCGTGGGCGGCAATGCGGTGCGCAAGTCCGATCCGGACGGCTATAACATCCTGTTCTCAGCGGGCACGCAGGTGATGGTGGGCTCGGTCATGAAGGCCGCGCCCTATGACCCGATCGCCGATTTCACGCCCATCGCCCGCGCCGGTGTCGCGCCCATGATCCTGGTCATGTCGCCCAAGCAGCCACAGACCACCATCACCGAGATCGTGGCGGCTGCCCGCAAGGCGCCGGCGGACTGGAATTTCGCCGCCTCGGCCATCGGCTCTCCGGGCCATCTGGCGGAGCTGGAATTCAACCGCCTCGCCGGCCTCGACCTCAATGTCATCCCCTATCGCGGCACGGCGCCGGGCCTGCTCGATGTGTCGGGCGGCAATGTGCAACTGATGATCGATCCGGTGCTCGCGCTGCTGCCCTCCGCCCAGTCCGGCAATGTGAAGGCCATCGCGCTCACCTCCGAGGTGCGCACGAAGCTCGCGCCCGACGTCCCGACCGCCGCCGAGAGCGGCATGCCGGGCCTGAACCAATTCTCCTGGTATGGGGTGTGGGGTCCCAAGGACATGCCGGCCGATCTGGTGGCCACTCTCAACGGCGCCATCAATGCGGCGGTGCAGTCGCTGGCGGAGAGCGGCCAACTGGCGAAGATCGGGGTGGAGCCCACCGCCGAGACGCCAGCCGCGTTCGATGCCTTCCAGAGGGCCTATCTGAAGAAGGGCGAGGAATTGCTGAAGGCCGCAAAGTTCGAGCCCACCTGAGCGGGGCAGGGGGGATGGCGTGCGGCGAGAGGCGTGAAGCCGGGGTTTACCCCCGCTTCACGCTTCTCACGCAGCCGTGACGCGCATTACGGATCGGTAATTCCATCGCCAGGGCGCCGTAAGGGTCACGTTTCTACATTGCCTCTCAAGGGTGCCCCATGGGGGGCAGAAACTTGAGAGACGACGTCCCGATGACTGGAACCACGCCTTCTTCCTCTCGCATCCGTCGCCGCCGCAGCCTGCTGCTCGCCGGTGTCGTGGGTCTCGCCGTCACCGGGGCGGTGGCCGGCCAGTTCATCCCGCCCTATGCCAGCCCGGCCATGGCGCAGATCGCCACCAATACGGCGCCCGGCCAGAATTCCTTTGCCGACATCGTCGAGAAGGTGTCGCCTGCGGTCGTGTCCGTGAAGATCAAGAAGGACGTCAATGCCCAGTCCATGGCCATGGGCGAGGAGGGCATGGGCGGCCTCGGCGGCGACGTGCCCCCTCAGATCGAGCGGTTCCTGAAGCGCTTCGGCTTCGAGGGCGGCCCCAACGGCCCGATGGGCCCGCGCGGTCCCAAGGCTGACCGGGGCGGCCCGTCCGAGCGCCGCGTGGTGGGCCAGGGCTCCGGCTTCATCATTTCCGCCGACGGCTATGTGGTGACCAACAACCATGTGGTGGATGGCGCCAGCGAGGTGGACGTCACCACCACCGACGGCAAGGATTATGTGGCCAAGGTCATCGGCACCGATCCGCGCACCGACGTGGCGCTGCTGAAGATCGAGGGCAAGACCGATCTGCCGTGGGTGAAGCTCTCCGACGTTCCGCCGCGGGTGGGTGATTGGGTCATCGCCGTGGGCAATCCCTTCGGCCTCGGCGGTACCGTGACCGCCGGCATCGTATCGGCCCGCGGCCGCGACATCGGCGCCGGCCCCTATGACGACTTCATCCAGATCGACGCGGCGGTCAATCGCGGCAATTCCGGTGGCCCGACCTTCGGCCTCAATGGCGAAGTCATCGGCATGAACACCGCCATTGTCTCGCCGTCCGGCGGTAATGTGGGCATCGCCTTCGCCATCCCCGCCGAGACCGTGAAGACGGTGGTCAACCAGCTGCGTGAGAACGGCAAGGTGGCGCGCGGCTATATCGGCGTGCAGATCCAGCCGGTCACCGACGACCTCGCCTCCGGCCTCGGCCTGAATGCCGCCGAGGGCGCGCTCGTCGCCCAGGTTCAGCCCGATGCGCCGGCCGCCAAGGCGGGCCTGAAGAGTGGCGACGTGATCGCCAAGGTGAATGGCGACGTGGTCAAGGACGCCCGCGACCTGTCCAAGAAGATCGGCATGATGAAGCCGGGCAACTCGGTGCAGCTCACGGTGATCCGTGATGGCAAGACCATACAGGTGGCGGTGAAGCTCGACCAGTTGCCCGGCGAGCAGCAGGCCAGCCTTTCCGACAAGGACGGCGCCCAGCCCGGGCAGAACGTGCCGCGCCTCGGCCTCCAGCTTGCGCCGGCCAAGAGCGTGCAGGGCGCCGGCTCCGAGGGCGTGGTGGTGACGGAGGTGGATCCCTCCGGCCCCGCCGCCCAGCGCGGCATCCGCTCCGGCGACGTCATCCTGGACGTGGGCGGCAAGGCGGTCGCCTCGCCCAAGGACGTGCAGGACAGCTTCGCCGCCGCCAAGGCGGAAAACCGCAAGGCGGTGCTGGTGCGGGTGAAGAACGACCAGGGCGTGCGCTTCGTCGCCATCGCCCTCGACACCAAGCCGGCGGGCTGATTTCGAGGGGCGCCCGGTCCTCCCGCTTCCGCCTTGGTGGAGCGGGAGGCGGGTTGCCCCCTCAGCCGATCCGGGTTTCGCGCGCTGCGCGGTCTCTCTGAGAAGAGACGGATTCACCGAGCATGGGGGATCGCCTCGCGATTCGCCCTGCTCGGATCCGGCTCCCGTCGAGCCGAGGTGGCGCTTCCGTCGCCCAATGCCGCCCCGGTTTGGCCGGCGCGGGGAGCCTCTCGCTCTCCGCGCCATTTTCGTTTTCACGGCAGACCCTCCGGAGATGGGCTATAGACTGCGATGTCGACGAATCTTGATCAGGGTGATCCGTTCGCCATGCGCCTGCTCCTCATCGAGGACGACCGCGATGCGGCAGACTATCTGCGCAAGGCCTTCCGCGAGGCCGGGCACGTGGTGGAGCATGCCGCCGACGGAGAAGAAGGGCTGAGTCTGGCCCTCGACAGCCGCTTTGACGTGCTGGTGGTCGATCGCATGTTGCCCCGGCGGGACGGCCTGTCCGTGGTGTCCGAATTGCGGGCGCGGGGCGAGACCACGCCCGTTCTCATCCTCTCCGCGCTCGGCCAGGTGGACGACCGGGTGGTGGGGTTGCGGGCCGGCGGCGACGACTATCTGCCCAAGCCTTATGCCTTCACCGAGCTGCTTGCGCGGGTGGAGGCCCTGTCCCGCCGCGCGGCGCCCCATGCGGCCGATACCGTCTATCGGGTCGGCGACCTGGAGCTGGACCGTCTCGCCCACCGGGTGAGCCGGGGGGGCAAGGACATTCCCCTCCAGCCGCGCGAATTCCGCCTGCTGGAATATCTCATGCGCCATGCCGGGCAGGTGGTGACGCGCACCATGCTCTTGGAAAATGTGTGGGACTATCATTTCGATCCGCAGACCAACGTGATCGACGTGCATGTCTCGCGCCTGCGCTCCAAGATCGACAAGGGCTTCGACGTGCCGCTGCTGCACACGGTCCGCGGGGCCGGCTACATGGTGCGAGAAGGCCTGAGGTGAGCCGCGCGCGAGGCCCCCATGCCCACCGCGCGGCACATGAGGTGCGACGGCCATGAAGGCGCGGCGCGACATGTTCCGGCTGGTGCGCACCACGGCCTTCAAGCTGCTGGCCGCCTATCTCGTCATATTCGCCCTCTTTGCCGTCTTCATGATCGGCTATGTGGCCTGGCACACCCGCCAGCTCATCGAGGCGCAGGTGGCGGAGAATGTGGAAACGGAGGTGCGGGCGCTGGCCGAGCAATATCGCATCGGCGGCATCCAGCGCCTGGTCTTCGTCATCGACCGGCGGACCCGGCGGCCGGGCTCGTCCATCTATCTTCTGGCCACCTATAATGGCGAGGTGCTGGCTTCCAACGTTTCGGACCTGCCGCTCGGCCTCCTGGACAAGCCCGGCACGCGCTTTACCCCCTATCGCCGCTCGGAAGAGCCGGGAGCGAAGGAGAATCTCGCCTTCGTTCAGGTCTTCATCCTCCCCGGCGGCTTCCGCCTGCTGGTGGGCCGAGACATTGAGGAGCGCGACACGCTGCGCCAGATGGTGGTGCGGCCGGCCCAGGGGGCGCTGGCCGTCATCCTGGTGCTCGGCCTCGTGGGCGGCTTCTTCGTCACGCGGCGCGTGCTGAAGCGCATCGATTCCATGACCGCCACCTCGGAAGTCATCATGGCCGGCGATCTTTCGGGCCGCCTGACGGTGGACGGCACCGACGACGAGTTCGACCGCCTCGCCCACAGCCTCAATGCCATGCTCGACCGCATCGAGGCGTTGATGAGTGGCCTGAAGGAGGTCTCCGACAATATTGCCCACGATCTGAAGACCCCGCTCACCCGCCTGCGGAACCGCGCCGAGGAGGCCTTGCGCAACGCCTCCAGCGAGGCGGAATGGCGGGCGGCGCTGGAGACCACCATTGAGGAGAGCGACGGCCTCATCCGCACCTTCGACGCTTTGCTCATGATCGCCCGCGCGGAAGCCGGGCAGGCGCGGGGCAACATGGTGGACCTGGACCTCGCCGCCATCGTGGAGAACGTGGCCGAGCTCTACGAGCCGCTGGCGGATGAGCAGGGGCTCGACCTGACGGTGTCGACCGAGCCGGTCGACGTGCATGGCGTGCGGGAATTGCTGGCCCAGGCGCTGGCGAACCTCGTGGACAATGCCATCAAGTATGGCACTTCGGCCGATGGCAGCCGCGGCCGCATCGAGGTGACGCTGCGGCGGGAGGGCGACGAGGCGGTGATCGGCGTGCGAGACACGGGACCGGGTATTCCCGCCTCGGACCGTGACCGGGTGCTGGAGCGATTCGTGCGGCTCGATGCCAGCCGCAGCCGGCCTGGATCTGGGCTTGGCCTGTCCTTGGTGTCGGCGGTGGCGCGGCTCCATGGCGGGCGCATCGTGCTGGAGGATGGGGCGCCGGGATTGCGCGTCTGCCTGCATCTTCCGGTGCGGCCTGCCGTTACGTGAGGTTGCCCTCGTTTCTGCCTGTTACGCGTGCATTTCGGGGCCGCGCAATCTTGTGTGATCTCCTTTAAGGATCGCGCCGGTAAGGGCTTGCACACCCCCGTTGCATCGTGCCCTTTAGGAAGGCAATGGATCGCTGCGACGCAACGGATTCGACCCTTCCCTCCGGCCTCGCATCGCTGATGCGGGAAGGCCCGGTCGTGGCCGATCCCGCCGGCGCCTCCATTCGCCTGGAACATGTGCTCGAAGGGCTGGACGCGCACCGCCGCGCTGCGGTGGAAGAGACTTTCGAGGCCTTTCCTCTGGCCCGGCGGGTGCTGCTGGGCATTGCCGAGGCCTCGCCCTTCCTTCTGGAGGTTGTCCGGACCGACCCGATGCGCCTTGTCGCCGCTCTGGAGTCGGCGCCCGATGCGCGCATCGCGGCATTGGTGGCGGAAGGTGGTGCCGCTGTCGCCTCCGCGCCCGATGAGGACGCGGCCATGCGGGCGCTGCGCCGCATGCGGGCGGAGGCGGCGCTGGTGATTGCGCTTGCCGACATTGGCGGCGTGTTCGATTTGGCCGCTGTCACCGGCGCGCTGACCGATGTTGCCGATACCGCCGTTTCGAGCGCCCTGAACTTCCTGCTGCGGGACGCTGCGGCCGAGGGGCGTCTCCTGGCGCCCGATCCGCATAACCCCGCGCGGGGCTGCGGCCTTGCGGTGATCGCCATGGGCAAGCACGGCGCCCGTGAGCTGAACTACTCTTCCGACGTCGACCTGATCGTGGTCTATGACCGGGACGTGGCGCCCCTGAAGGACGGCGTCGAGCCCTCGCCCTTTTTCGTGAAGATCACCAAGGGCCTGGTGCGCATGCTCCAGGAGCGCACGGGCGATGGCTATGTGCTGCGCGTGGATTTGCGCCTGCGGCCCGATCCCGGCTCCACCCAGATCGCTCTCTCCACTGCGGCTGCCCTCGCCTATTACGAGCGGGAGGGCGCCACCTGGGAGCGGGCGGCCTATATCAAGGCGCGGGCAGTGGCCGGCGACCTGGAGGTGGGGCGCGCATATCTTGCCGAGCTCTCCCCCTTCGTCTGGCGGCGCGTGCTGGACTATCAGGCCATCGCCGATGTCCATGCCATGAAGCGCGAGATCCATGCCTTTCGCGGCCACGAGGTGGTGGCAGTGGAAGGGCACAATGTGAAGCTCGGGCGCGGCGGCATCCGCGAGGTGGAATTCTTCGTCCAGACCCAGCAGCTCATCGCCGGCGGGCGCGACCCCACTTTGCGCTCCCCGCGCACCCTGACCGCCCTCGATGCGCTTGTGTCGGACCGCTGGATCGATTCGGCAGTGCGGGACGATCTCGCGGACGCCTATGTGTTCCTGCGCCGGGTGGAGCATCGCATCCAGATGGTGGCGGACGCCCAGAGCCATGTGCTGCCCGAGCAGGCGGAGGCGCTGGCCCAGTTCGCCCGCTTCATGGGCTATCCCGACCGCGACGCCTTCGCCGCCGCCTTGGTGGATCGGCTGACCCGCGTCCAGCACCATTATTCCCAATTGTTCGAGGACGCCCCGCCTCCCGCCGCCCTCGATGGCCAGCTGATCTTTCCCGCCGACCAGGACGACCGCGCAACCCTCGCCGCCCTCGCGCGCCTCGGTTTTCGCGAGCCGGCGCAGGCGAGCGCGCGGGTGCGCGGATGGCTCGCGGGCAGTTATCGCGCCTTGAAAAGCGAGGCGGCGCGCGGGCACCTCGCCGCCATCGCGCCGCTGCTGTTGGAGCAATTCTCCCGCGGGGGGGATCCCGACGGGGCGCTGGTGGCCATGGACCGCTTCCTGACCGACCTATCGGGCAGCCAGATCCTGCCGGCGCTGCATCGACATCCCGATTTGGTGCGACTGCTGGCCAATGTGCTCACCACGGCGCCACGCCTAGGCGAGACCTTGGCGCGCCAGCCCTCCTTGCTGGATGCGTTGCTCGATCCCGCCTTCTTCAACATTCTGCCCGATGCCGCCACGCTGGAGCGGCGCCTCGATGCGCTCCTCGACACGGCCGAGAATGACGAGGACCAGCTGGACCGCGCCCGCCGCTTCCGGCAGGAGCAGCATGTGCTCATCGGCGTGCGCATCGTCTCGGGCACGCTGGCGGCCGAGCGGGCGGGGGAGGCCTATGCGGCGCTGGCCGACGTCATCATCCGCGCCCTGCACAAGCGTGTCTTCGCCCGCTTCGTGGAAACCCATGGCGCCATTCCCGGCGCGGCCACCGCTGTGGTGGCCATGGGCAAGCTCGGCGGGCGGGAGATGACCGCCGGCTCCGACCTCGATCTCATCGTGCTTTATGATTATGAGGGCGATGCGGGCGTAGCCTCCGATGGGCCGCGCCCGCTGGTGGGACCCCATTATTTCGCCCGCTTCACCCAACGCCTGGTCTCTGCGCTCACGGCCCTGACCAATGCGGGCAAGCTTTATGACGTGGACCTGCGCCTGCGCCCGTCCGGCCGCGCCGGTCCGGTGGCGACGCGCCTTGCCTCCTTCGAGGGCTACCAGCGCACGGAAGCCTGGACCTGGGAGCATATGGCGCTCACCCGGGCTCGGGTCATCGCCGCCACCGCCGGCTTTGCCGAGCGGGTGGAGGCAGGCATCCTCCAGGTGCTCAGCCGCCCCCGTGATCGCCGCCTCATTGCGGGCGATATTCTGGACATGCGCCGGGCCATCGCCGCCGAGAAGGGCGAAAGCGATCGCTGGAACCTGAAGCACGCGGCGGGCGGGCAGGTGGATGTGGAATTCCTGGCCCAGTATCTGGTTCTGGTGAACGCCGCTACCTACCCCGAGATCGTCGATACTGCGACAGCCCGGGTGCTGGCGGTGGCCGGCTGGCTCGGCCTGTTGCAGACAGCGGATGTGGAGACGCTCTCCAAGGCCTGTGGCCTCTACCAGGACCTCACCCAGGTGCTGCGCCTGTCGCTGGACACGCACGCCTTGACCGGCGAAGTGAGCCCGGCCTTGCGGGCCCTTCTTGCCCGTGCCGGCCAGATGCCGGACTTCTCCACCCTGGATGCCGATCTCGGAGAAACGCAGGCCAAGGTTCGGGAAATCTTCACCCGCATATTCGAGGGTGCCGCCGAATAAGACGTTTCGGTTCGCTCGCGTTCTGCCTGCAAGAGGGCCGGGGTGCCCTCACATCACCGCGGTCAGGCGCGGGGCCTCGTTGGCATTGGCGGCGCGCCCGTCCAGCGGCAGGCGGATGACCACCGAGGTGCCCACCCCTTCGGTGGAGCGGATGCGCATGGCGCCACCATGGAGCTCGGTGAGCGACTTGGCGATGGCCAGGCCCAGCCCCGAGCCCTTGTGGGTCTTGGTGAACTGGCTTTCCACCTGCTCGAACGGCCGGCCGATCTTGGCGAGGGCATCCTGCGGGATGCCGATGCCGGTATCTTCGATGGCGATCACCGCCGCCCCGCCATTGATGCGGGCGCGCACCGCCACCTTGCCGCCTTCGGGCGTGAATTTCACAGCGTTGGACAACAGGTTGAGCAGGATCTGCTTCAGCGCGCGCTTGTCGCCGCGCAAAGCCAGTCCCTCGCTGGTATCGGCGGTCATGACGAGGCGCTTCTCCTCGCCCTTCAGCGCCATCACGCGCATGGCATCCGCCACGATCTCGTCCAGGCGCACATCCTCCAGCTCCAGCTGCATGCGGCCGGCTTCGATCTTGGACATGTCGAGGATGTCGTTGATGACGTCGAGCAGGTAGGTGCCGGAGGTGCGGATGTCCGTGCAATATTCGGAATATTTGTCCGACCCCAGCGGGCCGAACATGCCGCTCTCCATGATCTCGGAGAAGCCGATAATGGCGTTGAGCGGTGTGCGCAGCTCGTGGCTCATATTGGCCAGGAACTCGCTCTTGGCGCGGTTGGCGTCTTCTGCGCGGTTCTTCTCTTCCGAATACTTCTCCGCCAGCTCCGCCAGTTGCTGGGCCTGGTGCTCCAGGGTCTGCTGGGATTTGCGCAGGTCCGCCACCAGCGCCATCAGGCGTTTCTCATTGTCCATGAGGCGTTCCTCATGGCGCTTGAGCGGGGTGATGTCGGTGCCCACCGAGACGTAGCCACCATCCTTGGTGCGGCGCTCGGCGATCTTCAGCCAGCGGCCGTTGGACAATTGGGCCTCGAAGGCGCGCGAGCCTTCCTCGGGCTTGTCTTCCGGCTTCAAGGGGGTGCGGGTGACAGGATGGCGACCCACGGTGGCGATGGTGTCGAACGGCGTGCCGGCGACGATGGCCTCGTCGGGCAGCTCGTGCAGGGTCTGGAACTTGGAATTGCAGAGCACGAGGCGGTTCTGGCTGTCCCAGAGCACGAAGGCTTCAGAGATGCTCTCGATGGCGTCGCGCAGGCGCATGTCGGCGGTGACCGTGCGCTCGGCCATGTGCTGGGCCTCGGTCACGTCCATGGCGATGCCGATCAGGTGCGGGCCGTCTTCGCCCGCCTGCTGCACCACCTCGGCGCGCATGCGCAGCCACACATAGTCGCCGCGCGCGGTGCGCATGCGGAACACCCGGTCCACCGAGGCGCCGGGCCGGTCGGCCAGTTCCTGGGCCAGTTCGTACAGGTCGCCGTCGTCGGGATGGACGAGGTTGGCGATCTCGCCGAAGGACAGGAGTTCGTCCCGTCGTTCAAGGCCGAGAATCTCGAACATGGTGTCGGACCAGTACATGCGCCCGCGGGCCATGTCCCAGTCCCACATGCCGCAACGGCCGCGATTGAGCGCGGTGTCGATGCGCATGCGCACGGTGTCATAGATGTGGTCCGCCTCCCGCGCCCGGCTCGCCTGCCAGTGGAAGGAGAAGCCGAGGATCAGCAGCACCGCCCCGGTGGTGGTGAAGAGGGTGATGGTGAGGGTGGTGCTCTCGGACCAGACGGAAAGCGCCCGCTTGACGGGCTGTACATACACGATCTGGCCGAGCGGCGGATTGAGGTTGCGCACCGTGGCGAGCGCGTCCTCGCCATTGACGGGCACCTCCAGCACGCCAGCGCGCTCGGCAAAGACGGTAAGGGGCTGCGATGGGTCGAGAATATCCGCCAGGGTCTTCGCGGCAGGCAGTCCGGCGGGCGCCGAGGCGATGACGCGGCCATTGGGGTCGGTCACATAGACGCGCCGGCCTTCCTGCGTCGCCCGGGGCGGCAGGCTGTCCTGGAGCGCGGCCTGGGCGCGCACGACGGTGCCGCCCAGGCGCTGGCCAAGGCTCTCGGCGGTGGCGAGGGCAAGAAGGGCAATGTCGTCCTTGGCGGCGTCGATGGCGGCCTGACGCTGGGCGTGCACCTGCACCACCGCGCCGACGCCGATCACGCCGAGGAAGGTTACGATAAGAGCCGGGACCACGCGACGCAGGAAGGGCTCGGCTTCCAGCAGCCGCTGATAGGCGGGACGTGCTACGGATTGCGCCAAACCACCAATGGCTTGCCCGCGCACGCCAGCGCTCGCAGCGTTGGCGCGTGCCATCGCCGGCCTCCTCTCCGGATTGTCCGGCCTCAGGGCTGCCACACCCCTTGACCTATCGTCCTCTTTCGACTTGGAGGGACGTGCCGCATCTCTCCGAATCAAGGCCGATTGGAATCGAATCGGGGGTGCGTTGTCTAGAGTCAGGGGGAGTCAAGAGGCGAAAAATTGCGGGGACCGTCCTGATTTTCGGGCTCGCACGCTGTAGGCAGAAATCTCCGTCTCTCAAGGAGTCTCGCCATGCCTCACTCCGCTGCCGACATCTGGTTCCGAACCGGCGAAGCCACCGTGCTTGCCGCCGAGGGGCAGTTCACAGATGCCATGCCCGAAGTGCTCATCGGATCGGTGCGCGGGCCGGCCGGCACCGCTTTCGCTTCCATGATGGGACAGGTGCAGGGGCACACCCGCATGTTCGTGGTGCGCGACCTGAACCAGTTGGTGCGCCCGGCCACCATGATGACCACCAAGGCCACAATCCACACGGCCGAATATGTGGAATTGCTGGGCGGGGTGGTGCAGGGCGCCACTGGGGACGCCATCATCGACTGCATCATCGAGGGCATCCTGCCCCGCGAGGGGCTGGATGAGATTTGCATGATCATCATGATCTGGCTGGATCCCCGCTGCCCGGAGGATCCCAATCTCGACAAGGCGGACCTCTACCGCACCAATTACGAGGCCACCAAGCTCGCCATCGCCCGCGCGCTCAAAGGCGAGCCGACGGTGGACGAGCTGATCGCCAACCGTAAGACCGTCAAGCACTACGCCTTGGACGGCGTGGTGGAATACTGAGCCGATGCCCCGTCGGCCCGCAGCCAGCGCTGATAGGCTTCCACCATGAAGTCCACGAACACCCGGACCTTCAGGTCCAAGGTGGCGCGGGCGGGAAAGAGGGCGACGGTGTCGAGGGGTTCCTGGCGCTGCCAGTCGGGCAGCACATCCTCAAGCTCGCCGGCATCCAGCCGCCGGCGGGCGAGGCAGCGGGACATCATCAGGATGCCCGCCCCGCCAATGGTCTGCCGCAAGGCCATGATGGCGTCATTGGTGACCATGCGTGGCGTGATCTTCAGTGAGACGGGGCCGGACGGCCCGTCCAGGTCCCAGGTCAGCGGCCCCGGATGGCTGCGGATGGCGATGAGGTCATGCCCGGCGAGATCGGAGGGGTGCATGGGGCGGCCCCGGCGATCGAGGTAAGAGGGGCTCGCTATCAAGGACAGGTTCTGCTGGCCCAACCGGCGGACATGATAGCTGGAATCGCGCACCGGCCCCGTGCGCACGCCCACGTCGAAGCCGTGCTCGATCAGGTCGAGGGGATGGTTGTCCAGCGTGAGGTGCAGCTGCACCTTGGGATAGCGGGCGCGGAAGGTAGCCAGTTCCGGCTCCAGGATGAGGATGGCCGGGGCGTAGGTGATGAGCACCTTCAGCGGCCCTTCCGGCTCCTGGGTCAAGGCGCGAATGGCGGCGTCCGCATGGTCGAGCGCGGCCATGGCGTCCACGCACTTGCGGTAATAGGCCTGCCCCGCCTCGCTCGGCCACACCTTGCGCGTGGTGCGGTGCAGCAGTTGCACGCCGAGCCGATCCTCCAGGGCCTTGATCTTCCGGCTCACGGAGGTGGCCGGCATACCCAATTGCTCCGCCGCGCCATTGAAGCTGCCGCGCTCCACCACGCGCAGGAACACTTCCACATCATCGAGACGGGACATGAGGGGGCCTCCAGAGGCAGAGCGTGACGCGCGCCGGCCGATGCCATGCATATGGGGCGGCGATCCCGATCGGACCGCCGCCCCTCATTCACAAGTTCGCGCTCTCAGGGGTGACCCGTCGCGCGGCCGCTCAGTTGCCGCCGAGGCCGCGGTCGCCAATCTTGAAGTTGATCTGGTCGGCGGCCGTGGGCTGGGGCGCCGGCATCTGGGCGAGCGGATTGGCCTGGTGGGCGGGGGTGGCATAAGCCAGCGGAGCCGCCTCGGAGGCGGGGCCGGTCTGGGCCGCCACCGCGTAATTGTCCTTGTTCTGCTCCGTCGTATATTCGTCGGCCTGGGCGATGGAGGCAAAGCCAATGGCGGCGGCAAGGGCCAGGGGGGCGATGGTGAGGTAACGCATGGGACTTATCCTTTGTCAGGGTGGGAGCCGGCCAGGCCGGCGCCTTCGATGACGGGAAGATAGGTCCCAAGCCGCGCTGCGATAATGCGCAGTTTGCGGTGCACACTCTGCCGGTTTCGGCAGCAATCGATCCCCATTCCCGCCGCTTTTTCCGGCAGAGCGGGCGGCGACGCGCTTCGGCGGCGCCGGCTTATCCCAGCGAACGCAAGGCGATATCCGCCACATCCGGCGAAAGGCCCGGCGTGTCGGCCACCTTGCGCAAGGCACGCTCGGCCAGGGCGGCGCGGCGCGGCTCCATCTGCCGCCAGGTCTTGAAGGCGGACAGCATGCGGGAGGCCACCTGCGAATTGGTGCCATCCAGCGTCAGCACCACGTCGGTCAGGAAGTCGTAGCCAGCGCCATCCAGCCGGTGGAACTGGGTGGGATTACCCATGGCGAAGGCGCCGATGAGGGCGCGCACCCGGTTGGGATTGGTCATGGAGAAGGAGGGCAGCAAGGTGAGCGCCCGAACCCGGTCCAGCGTGCCCGGCTCGGGAATCTGGGCCTGGAGGCTCAGCCACTTGTCGATCACCAGGGGGTCACGCTCATAGCGGCGATGGAAGTCCTCCAGCACCTCGGCGCGGATGGGGCTGTCATGCTGGGCGATCACGGCGAGCGCCGCGAAGCGGTCGGTCATGTTGTCGGCGGCGAGATATTCCCCCCGCGCCCGCTCCAGCGCCTCCGGCGTGCCGGGGACTGTGAGATAATCGAGGCAGAGGTTGCGCAGGGCGCGTCGCCCGGCGGCCGTCGCATCGGGCGAATAGGGTGCGCCGGAGGTGAGAGCGGCGTGGGTGGTCCCAAAGGCCGGCGCCAATGCCTCGGCCACCGCCCGCTTCAATTGGCGGCGGGCCTTCAGGACGGCATCGGGGTCTACCAGGGTCGCCAACTCGCGGGCAATCTCGTTTTCGCCCGGCAAGGCCAGGGCCTGGGCCTTGAAGGCGGGATCGAGGGCAGGGTCCGCCAGCAGCAGGCCGGCGGCGTGGAGCAGGGCATCGGCGGGGGGCAAGGTGCCTTCGCGGGCGCCGCGCTTCAGCAGATCGAAGGCGAGGCCCTGGATGGCGTCAAAGCGGTTGAAGGGATCGCTGTCATGGGCGGCAAGGAAGACGAGGTCTTCCGAGGTGAGGTCCACTTCCAGGTTGATGGGCGCCGAGAAGCCGCGATTGAGCGAGGCCACGGGCCGGACCCCGAGGCCGGTGAAGGTGAAGGTCTGGTGCGGCGCGCTGATTTCCAGGACGCCTGTCTCCACCGTCGTGCCATCGGCGAGGATGAGGGGCTGGGCATCGCCATTGGGGCCGAGCAGCGCCACCGCGAGCGGGATCACCACCGGCTTCTTATCGGGTTGGCCCGGCGTTGGCGGCGTCGCCTGGGTGACATCCAGGCGATAGGTGCGCGCCTGCGGGTCATACTGGGTTTCCACCCGCACCTTGGGCGTGCCCGCCTGGGTATACCAGAGCGAGAATTGCGTCAGGTCGCGGCCGGTCGCTTCGCTGAAGCAGGCGAGGAAGTCCTCGATGGTGGCGGCGTCCCCGTCATGGCGGTCGAAATAGAGGTCCATGCCGGCCCGAAAGCCGTCCTCGCCCAGAAGGGTGCGCAGCATGCGCACCACCTCGGCGCCCTTCTCATACACGGTGGCCGTGTAGAAGTTATTGATTTCCCGATAAAGATCGGGCCGCACGGGATGGGAGAGCGGCCCGCCATCCTCGGTGAATTGCTGCGCCTTGAGTAGCCGCACATCGGCGATGCGCTTGACCGGGCGCGAGCGCTGGTCGGAGGAAAACTCCTGGTCTCGGAAGACCGTGAGGCCCTCCTTCAGGCACAATTGGAACCAGTCGCGGCAGGTGATGCGGTTGCCGGTCCAGTTGTGGAAATATTCGTGGGCGATGATCGCCTCGATATGGGCATAGTCCGCGTCGGTGGCGGTCTCCGGGCTCGCCAGCACGTATTTGTCGTTGAAGACGTTGAGCCCCTTATTCTCCATCGCCCCCATGTTGAAGTCGGAGACGGCGACGATGTTGAACACGTCGAGGTCGTATTCGCGCCCGAACGCGGTCTCGTCCCAGCGCATGGAGCGGCGCAGCGCGTCCATGGCATAGGCGGCCCGCGCTTCCTTCCCCGGCTCCACATAGATGCCGAGATCCACCGGCCGGCCGGAGGCGGTCACGAAATGGCCGGGCACCTTGGAGAGCTTGCCGCCCACCAAGGCGAACAGATAGCTGGGCTTGGGCCAGGGGTCGTGCCAGACGGCATAATGCCGGTTGGTGCCGGAGATCGGTCCGCTCTTGATGAGATTGCCGTTGCCCAGCAGCATGGGGGCTTCGTCCCGGTCCGCCTCGATGCGGGTGGTGTAGACCGCCAGCACGTCCGTTCGGTCGGGGAAGTAAGTGATGCGGCGGAACCCCTCCGGCTCGCACTGGGTGCAATAGGTGCCTGAGGTGCGATAGAGCCCCATGAGCTGGGTGTTGGCGGTGGGGTCGATGAGGGTCTCCACCTCCAGCACGAAGCGATCGGCCGGGGGATGGGGAATGATCAGCGCGGCCGGATTGGCCTCGAACGCGCCCCCCGTGGTGGGAAGCCCATCGATGGCCACGCGCACCAGCGTCAGGCCGTCGCCATCCAGCACCACCGGCGCGCCCGGCCGGCCCTTGGCATTGCGCACCAGCGCAAGCCGCGAGACGACGCGGGTGGCCTCCGGGTGAAGGCTGACATCCAGATGCACGGTCTCCACCAGCCAGTCCGGCGGACGATAGTCCGCAAGGCGCACGGGACGGGGTTCGGCATCACGCATCGGTCACTCCGGGCCACGGCGGGGCACCCTGCGGCCACGCCGTCTTTCAATCTGCGCCGACTTTAGGACCTCAGACGCGCGGGCGGAAGAGCGCTAGGCCCACGCCTGCCGACCGCACCCTTTACCGCTGTCCTGCGCGGAGCGTCCATCTGCCGCCCGCCCGTCTCATGGGTGTTTTCGGAACCCCTTCGCACCGCCGCAATTCAGGAGAGCGGAGGTGAACCGCATGGATCGTTTTGAAGCGCTGGATGCGTGGCGTGGGATCTGCGCCCTGCTGGTGGTCCTGTTCCATTTCTGCTTCGTGTTCGTCTCGCCGCTGACCGACGTGCGGCTCGTCTCGAATGCTTACCTGCTGGTGGACTTTTTCTTTGTCCTCAGCGGCTTCGTGGTCTGCCACGCTTATGGCCACAGGCTCGGCACGCTCGCCCATTGGCGCAGCTTCGTGGTGCGGCGGCTGGGGCGCCTGTGGCCGTTGCACGCGGCGATGCTGGCGGCCTTCGTGGTCTTTATCGGCCTCGTCAACCTGGTGCCGCACCCGGAGCGGTTCGCTCTCACCGTGATGCCGAGCGAATATTCCCTGGTCTCCATTCCCATCCATCTGGCGTTGCTGAACGCGGCCAACCTCCATGGCATGTCTTGGAATGCGCCGAGCTGGAGCATCGGGGCGGAGTTCTACACCTACCTGCTGTTCGGCGCGGTGGTGGTGCTGGTAGCCCGGCGGCTATGGGCGGCGGCGCTTCTGCTCTCGCTCGCTGGCATCGGCGTGCTGGCCGTGGCGTCCCCCACCTATATGAACTCCACGGCCGATTTCGGCCTGTTCCGCTGCGTCGCCGGCTTCTTCCTGGGCGTGGCGGCCTATCACTTGCACGCGCGCATCTGCGGCATGCGGCTCCCGGCGGCGAGCATGCTGGAGCTCCTCTCCGTGGGCGCGGTGGCGGGCTTCGTGGTGGTGGCGGGCCATGGGCCCGACCAGGTGGCGCCCTGGAGCCTCGCCGCACCCGTGGTTTTTGCCGGTGCGGTTCTGGTGTTCGCCCGCCAGGAGGGAGCGGTCTCGCGGCTGCTTCTCGCCAAGCCGTTCGCGCGGCTCGGGGCGTGGTCCTACTCCATCTACATGACCCACCAATGGGTGCTGATGGTGGCGGCCTTCCTCGCCTGGACGGTGGCGGGCCTATTGGGCTTGGGCCTTGAGCGGCAGGTCCTGGTGGAGGGGCACGCCAAGGCGCTTTACGATCTCGGCAGCACGCCTGCCAGCCTCGTTTTGCTGGCGGCCATCCTTACCGCCGTTCTCGCCCTCTCCGCCTTCACCCATGCCCGCGTCGAGCGCCCGGCGCAGGTGCGCTTCAACCGCATGGCCGAGCGTCTGGAGCGCGGCGTCCAGGTGCGCCGCGCCTATGGCCTCGCCCGTCAGCGGCCCGACAGGCGGGCCTCCAGAGCCTCGTAGAGCGGGTTGTCGGAGGCGAACACATATTCGATGGGCGCCACCGTCACCATGCTCGCCCCATGGGCGCGCAGGAAGGTGGCAAGGCCATGCAAGGTGTCCGGCGGGCAGTGCAAGGTGAGCATGCCGGAGGAGGTGGGGCCGCCAAACGGCGCCACGCAGCGGAAATCCGCCACCGCCCGTTCCACCAGGCTGGCATCGCATTGCTCGAAGCGCGTGCGCACCTCGCGCATGGTGCGGGCGCGCCGTTCCGCTGCCATGCGGTCGAACATGGCGCGGGCCGCCGCGCGCGCGCCCATGGTCCAGGGGGCGGTGAGGGAGGCCACCAGATTGGCCTCCGAGCGCAGGATGACGCCGTCATCCACCACTTTCAGCGCATTGGCCGCAAGGGTGGCGCCGGTGGTGGTGATGTCGACGATCAATTCCGCGGAGCCGGCGGCGGGCGTGCCCTCGGTGGCGCCGGCGCTCTCCACGATGCGGTAGTCGACGATGCCGTGGCGGGCGAAGAAGGACCGCGTGAGGTTCACATATTTGGTCGCCACCCGGATCCGGCGGCCGGTGCGGCTGTGGAAATGGCCGGCCACGTCGTCCAGGTCATCCATGGTGGAGACGTCGATCCAGGCCTGGGGCACCGCCACCACCACATTGGCGTGGCCGAAGCCCAGCTTCTGCAGCAGTGTCACGCGGGTCTCGGCCTGGGGGATGTTCTCCCGCACCAGATCTTCCCCGGTCACGCCCACATGGGCGGAGCCGGAGGCGAGCGCGCCGGCAATCTCGGAAGCCGACAGATAGGCCACTTCCACGTCGGCGACGCCGCCTAGCGCGCCGCGATAGTCGCGGGCGCCCCGCGCCTGCAGCAGGGGCATGCCCGCACGGGAAAAGAAGTTCTGCACGTTTTCCTGAAGCCGGCCCTTGGAGGGCACGGCGAGGATCAAGGTCTCGCTCATCAGCGCGCCTCCAGGTTCGCGAGCCGTTCCACCCAAACGGCAAATCCCACCGCCGGCACGCTCCGCCCGGCGCCGATGCGCGCCAGCAGGGGATCGTAGCGACCGCCCGCCACCAGGGGACCGGAGATCCGCTCCTGCGGGTCGTCCAGCTCGAACACCATGCCGCTATAATAGTCCATGGGCCGGCCGAAGGCGGTGGAGAAGGCGATGTCGGCGGGCTCGATGCCGTGCACGGTGAAGAAGCCGGTGCGGCGGTCGAACAGGTCGAGGGCGGCGTTGAGGTCGATGCCCGCATCGCCCGCCAGCGCCCGCAAGGCGGCGGAAGCGCTGTCCGGGTCGCCGGAAATGGCCAGATAGCGCGCGAGGATCATGGAAGTCTCGGCCGGCAGGCCGGCGCCCGCATCCAGCGTCGCCTGTTCCAGGAAGCGCGCGGCAATCTCGGAGACCGAGCGTCCGCCCACCGTATTGATGCCTGCGATGGAGAGCAGATCGGTGATGAGCGCGCGGGCGCCCTCCGGGTCGCTGCCGGCGAGCGCGTTCAGCACGCCGCTCGGCACCGTGCCGCCATTGGCGCGGGGCGCGCCCAGGCGGGAGAGGTCGGCATCGAGCCGGCTTTGGCCGAAATCCTTGATGAGGCGGCGCTTCCAGGCCGGGGCGAGGGGCAGGGCCTCCAGCAGCGCCGAGAACAGGCCGAGATCGCCCAGCCGGATCTTCGGGGAAGGCAGGCCGTAGAGGGCGCACGCCTCAAGGCCCAGAGCCAGGATGTCGGCGTCCGCCGCCTCGGTGTCGGTGCGGCCGAAGGATTCTACGCCCGCCTGGCGGAACTCGCCCGAGGCCTCGCCACGAAAGCGGAAGACCGGGCCGAGATAGCTCACCGCCGCTGGCAGCGGCTGGTTGCGGGCGATCACCTCGCGGGCGACGGGAATGGTCAGGTCCGGCCGCAGGCACAGTTCCCGCCCGTCCGCATCCACAGTCAAGAACAGGCGGCGGCGGATGGATTCGCCCGACACGTCCAGGAAGACGTCGGCCGGCTGGAGGATGGGCGGATCGCACGGCGCATAGCCGGCGGCGGCGAACCGCGCCAGCAGGGCGTCGTCGAGCGCGCGGGTGTCGCGCGGGGGGAGGGGGCTCTGCGGCGCTTCGGCCATGGGATGTCTTCGCCCTGTGGGAGTGCACGTGCGTTTGGCGCGGCTTCTAGCAAAGGCAGCGCCCCGCCACCACCCCGGCGGGCGCGGGAGAGGGCTGCGCGGAGCCGCCTCGATGGAGAGGGGCGGGCGATCAGGCTATGGTGCGCCCCGATTTGGTTGGATTCGGCGGACGCCTGTCCGCCACTTGGAGGAGATGCCCATGGCCGAAATCCCCACTGCCCCGGCCAAGGCCGGCAAGGCTCCGGCCGTCGGCGGCCTCAGCTTCGAGGCGGCGCTGGCCGAGCTGGAGGCCATCGTCCAGCGGCTGGAGCGGGGCGATGTGCCGCTGGAAGAATCCATCGCCATCTATGAGCGCGGCGAGGCCCTCAAGAAACGGTGCGATGCGCTGCTGAAGGAGGCGGAGGCCCGCGTCGAGACCATCGTGCGCGATGCGGACGGCCGCCCGAGCGGAACGGCGCCCCTCGATCCGGCCTGAGGGGCTGTCTGTGCCAGATCGGGACAGGTGAAGCCGCGCCGGTGGGCCAGAGCGGGAACAGGAGGCGAGCGAATCGCGATCCTGTGGATAAACACCGTTTGTTCCGCCAAATCTGCCCGACTGGGAAAGCAGATGCGGCGGGGCGTGATCGCGGGCATGCCATTGGGCATGCCCGCGCTCTTGTCGCGTCCTGCGCCTCTGCCCTGTCCTTATTCCTCGCCCACCACCTTCTGGCGGTGGAGGACCGGCGGGCGGAAGACCAGCAGCTTGTCGATACGCCGGCCGTCCATGTCGACGATCTCGAAGCGCCAGCCATAGGCGTCGAATACGGTGCCCACCGACGGTAATTCCTTAGTCTGCGAGAGGGCGAAGCCGGCAATGGTATGGAAGCCCCGATCCGAGGGCAGTTCCACGTCGAGCACTTCGCGCATCTCGTCCACGGGCGTCTCTCCCGAGATCAGGTAGGAACCATCCTGCCGCCGCACCACATGAACTTCGTCGTGTGTGTCTTCCTCGGAGATAGAGCCGGTGATGGCCACCAGCAGGTCGTAGCCGGTCACCACGCCGACCATGTCCCCATACTCGTCCACCACGATGCCCATGGGCACGTCGGCGCCGCGCAGGATGCGCATGGCTTCCAGTGCCCCGACCGTCTCCACCACGAAAGGCACCGGCTGAACGAAGGCACGCGGGTCCGGCGTTTCGCCCTGGAGGTAGGAGTCCAGCAGACGCTTGGCCTGGATGATTCCCACGGTCTCCTCGGGTGACTTGTCGCAGGCGGGCAGGCGGCTGTGCGGCGTCTGGAGCAAGGTGTCGCGGATTTCCTCGGCGCTGGCCGAGATGTCCACCCATTCCACGTCGGGACGCGGGGTCATGATGGCGGTGACCGGCCGGTCGGCGAGGCGCATCACGCCCGAAATCATGCGCCGTTCCGCGGGCTCGATGACGCCGGAATTCTCCGCCTCGGTGATGATGGCGCGGATTTCCTCATCGGTGACGCCTTCCCCGCTGCGGCCCTTCTCGCCCAGCAGGCGCAGCACCAGCCGGGTGGACGCGTCCAGCAGCCACACCGCCGGCGCGGCCACCTTGGACAGGCGCACCATCAAGGGCGCCATCACGCAGGCGAGCGCCTCGGGATTTTGGAGGGCGAGGCGCTTGGGGATGAGCTCGCCGATGACCAGCGACACATAGGTGATGCCACCCACGGCGAGCGCATAGCCGACGCCATCCGCCGCCGCCTGGGCAAGGCCGGCCTCCTGCAGGGCCGTGGACAGATAGGCACCGAGGCTAGCGCCGGAAAAGGCGCCCGCCAGGATGCCGATGAGGGTAATGCCGATCTGGACGGTGGACAGGAAGCGGCCCGGCTCTGCCCCGAGCGCAAGTGCGGCCTGGGCTCCCTTGTGCCCCCGATCCGCCCGATTCCGGAGCCGGGCGGGGCGGGCCGAAACGATGGACAATTCCGCAGCGGCAAGAACCGCATTGAGAAGAACGAGCAGGAGTACGATCAGGATTTCTATTATCGGCATGGCTTGAAGAGTGACCTGTGCCCTCCCTCCATATCACAGCCGGAGGGCGAAACGCGAAGCCCGCCGCAGGAAAAACCGCGCCGCCGCTTGATCTTGACACTTTTGCGACGATGCCGGCTTCAGAGTTTCATGCCTCTGGGCACCCTGGCGAAGCCCATCCGGCCGACGGGTCAGGCGGCTTGCGCACCGGGCCTGCGGAACAAAACATTGCCCAAAGGGCGCGGAGCGCTCTAGGAGAGCGTCGGTTCATCCGGCTTTCGGCAGGCGTTCATGTCCTTCAACACCTTCGGTCACATGTTCCGGGTCACCACCTTCGGGGAGAGCCACGGTCCCGCGATCGGCTGCGTGGTGGATGGCTGCCCGCCTGGCCTGCGCTTTACCCTCTCCGAGATCCAGGCGGCGCTCGACCGGCGCCGTCCGGGACAGTCGCGCTTCACCACCCAGCGTCGTGAGCCAGACGAGGTGCGCATCCTTTCCGGCGTGCTGGAGCAGGAGGAAGGCGTGCTGGTGACCACCGGAACCCCGGTGGCGCTCCAGATCGACAATGTGGACCAGCGCTCCAAGGACTATGCCAACATTGCCGGCAGCTACCGCCCCGGCCATGCCGACTATACCTATGATGCCAAATATGGGCTGCGCGATCATCGCGGCGGCGGCCGCTCCTCGGCCCGCGAGACGGCAACCCGCGTCGCTGCCGGCGCGCTGGCGGCCAAGGTGCTGCCGGGCGTGACCGTGCGCGGCGCGCTGGTTCAGATCGGCGAGATCGCCATCGACCGCAGCCGCTGGGACTGGGACGAGGTGCCGAACAACCCCTTCTTCTGCCCGGACGCCGCCACTGTGCCGTTATGGACCGAGTATCTGGACGGCATCCGCAAGAGCGGCTCCTCCATCGGCGCAGTGGTGGAACTGGTGGCGGAAGGTGTGCCGGTGGGCCTCGGCGCACCGCTCTATGGCAAGCTCGACGCTGATATCGCCGCCGCCCTCATGGGCATCAATGCGGTGAAGGGGGTGGAGATCGGCGAAGGTTTCAATGCCGCCCGCCTCACCGGCGAGGACAATGCCGACGAAATGCGCCATGGGCCGGATGGGCCGGTCTTCCTGTCCAATCATGCCGGGGGGGTGCTCGGGGGCATTTCCACCGGGGCGCCCCTGGTGGCGCGCTTCGCGGTCAAGCCCACGTCCTCCATCCTGACGCCGCGCCGCTCGGTGGACCGCACCGGGGCCGAGACCGAGGTGATGACCAAGGGTCGCCATGATCCTTGCGTGGGGATTCGCGCCGTGCCGGTGGGCGAGGCGATGCTTTGGTGCGTGCTGGCTGACCATGTGCTGCGCCATCGCGGGCAGGTGGGAATCACGCCGCACTGGCCGTTCGGGGGATGATTTTAATCACGCTGAATTTTTCAAAAATTTCATTGAGACTGAAATTGCCCTCTGCTAGCGTCCGGGCATGAAGCTCGCGGACTGGCTCGAAAGCACCGGAACCAAGCGCAGCGCGTTCGCCCGGCAGGTGGGGCTGTCCCCTGCCAGCGTGACGGCCCTGTGCAACGATGCGCGCGCCTGGGTGTCCCGCGAGACCGCCGAGCGGATCGCGGAGGCGACGGGTCACGCCGTGACCCCGAACGACCTTCTCGGCCTGCCTGCCCCCCGCATCCGAGGTTTGCCCGTGACCGATACTGTCCAGTCCCGCGTCCAGTCCGCCATTGAGGCCATCGCCCGGGGGGACATCGTGGTCGTCACCGATGACGACGATCGTGAGAATGAAGGCGACTTGATCCTCGCCGCCTCGCTCACCACGCCGGAGAAGATGGCTTTCGTCATCCGCAACACGTCCGGCATCGTGTGCACGCCGCTGCCCCCCTCCGAGGCCAAGCGCCTGCGCCTTGAGCCCATGGTGGCCAATAATGATGCCCCCATGGGCACCGCCTTCACTGTCTCCGTGGACGTGAAGCACGGCACCACCACCGGCATCTCCGCCGAGGAGCGCACCAACACCGTGCGCGCTTTGGCCAATCCCAATATGGGCGCCGCTGATTTCGTGCGTCCCGGCCATGTTTTCCCGCTGATCGCCAAGGAAGGCGGCGTGCTCATGCGCTCCGGACATACCGAGGCGGCGGTGGACCTGTGCCGCCTCGCCGGCTTGCCGGCGGTGGGCGTGATTGCCGAACTGGTCAATGATGACGGCACCGTCCAGCGCGGCCCGCAGGTGACGGCCTTCGCCGAGAAGCACAACCTGGTGCGCATTTCGGTGGCGGACCTCATCGCCTATCGTCAGGCGCGCGAGAAGCTCGTCACCCGCTCCGCCGAATTCCCCGTGCCCACCGTCATCGGCGAGATGAAGGGCTTTTCCTTCGTCACGCCGTTCGAGTCCGTGAACCACCTGGCGGTGGTCTATGGTCGGATCGGCGATGGCGAGAACGTTCTGGTGCGCCTGCACCGGGCCGATCCCATCGGCGATGCCTTTGGCGGCGCCAAGTCGGTGCAGAAGGCACTGGAGCGCATCAAGGCCGAGGGGCGCGGTGTGCTGGTCTATCTGCGCGACGGAACCGCGGGCGTCCCCGCTACCGCCGTGGGCGAGACCGAAAAGACCGCCAGCGAGGCCGAGCGTGATCGCCACTGGCGCGAGATCGGACTTGGCGCGCAGATCCTGCGAGACCTGGGCGTGGTGTCTATCCGCCTCCTCGCCTCCAAGACCCGCACCTATGTGGGTCTCGCCGGCTTCGGTATTGAGATCGTCGAGACCGAGCCGCTGGAAGCCTGATGCCGTCTTTGTGACACGCGCGTGCCCCCCGGCGCGCGCGGCGGGTCCATGACGGCCTTTTGCCGACCTTCCGTTGGTGGCAGCATGGAGCATTCCGGCTGCCATCTTCGGAGGACGCCATGGCTTGGCGGCTCACCCGTATCCTTTGCTTTGTCCCCGTTCTCGTGGCTCTGCTTGGATCGGGCGCCGCGCAGGCGGCCCCTGCCGCCGACAACATGGTGGACGTGCAACTCGTCCTGGCCGTGGACGTCTCCTATTCCATGGATCCCGACGAGCAGACCCTCCAGCGCGAGGGCTATGCCGCCGCCCTCGTCTCCGACGACTTCCTCAACGCCCTGCGGCAGGGCCCACGCGGGCGCATTGCTGTCTCCTATGTGGAATGGGCCGGCGAGCGGGAGCAGAGGGTGGTGCTGGATTGGAGCATCATTGACGGCCCCGCCACCGCGCGCGCCTTCTCGGACGCCATTCGGGCGGCCCCGCTGCGGCGCGTCTACCGCACCTCCATTTCCGCGGCGCTGCTCTTTTCCGCCAACCATTTGAAGACGTCGGGCTATCGCGGGCTGCGCAACGTCATCGACGTGTCCGGCGACGGCGTGAACAATCAGGGGCCGCCGGTGGAGCGGGCGCGCGACGCGGTGGTGGCGCAAGGCATCACGATCAATGGCCTGCCCCTGCTGCTGAAGCGCAGCACCAACTCGGCCATCGATATTCCCGATCTTGATGTCTATTACGAGGATTGCGTCATCGGTGGTGCGGGGGCCTTCGTCATCCCGGTGCGCGAGCAGGCGGAGTTCGCCCGCGCCATCAAGACCAAACTGGTGCTGGAGGTGGCAGGGCTGCGGCCGCCCGAAATGCCCCGCATCATCCCAGCCGTCAGCCCGCCGCGCCTTTCCTGCCTCATCGGCGAGCGGCTGTGGCAGGAGCATTGGAACAATTGAGCCGTGAGCCTGCCCTCAGCGGGAGGCGGCCTTCGACGTGGCGAGCTCGTAGCACATGGTGAGGTGCATCTTGATGGTGGGCAGCGTCTCGATGGCGAATTCGCGCATTACGGCGTTGCTGCCACCCTTGGCATAGCCGCCGAACAAGCCCACTGCGTCCATGTGGCCCTGCGTCTGTGCCGCCACATAGGCCGCGTCGAACGCCGCGCCGGACTTGGCGGACAGGTCGGACATGATCTTGTCCAGGTCCGGCGTCAGGCCCGGAGCAGGGGTGATGCCCGTATTGGCCTTGCCGAGGGCCGCGACGAAGGCCTCGCCGATGCGGGTGTGATCCGTGATCATGTGCTGGGCAAAGGCCCGGATCGCCGGGTTCTTCGACTTTTCCAGCGCCAGCTTGCTGCTGGCGATCTCGAACCCGTTGGCCGCCGCCGCTGTCTTCACGAACGCGTCCGTCGAGGGGACCCGGGCGACCGCAACCAGGGCTTGGGGGGCGGGGCCAGGGATGTCTTGCGCCAAGGCCGGAAGCGATCCGACGGCGACACCGAACACCAGGGCAAGGGCAACACTCTTCAGGCCACGCACAGGACGCCCCTCTGGTTCGCTTCGTTACGCCGGCATTGTACAGAAACCGAGCGCAGCGAACAGCTTGGCGAACGGGACATCCCCGGAAAGTCCTCAGCGCTCGAAAATCCCCACCAGCTCCACATGGGGCGAATAGCGGAACTGGTCGACCGGGGTGACATGGGCCAGCCGGAAGCCACCAGCGGCCAGGATCGCCGCGTCGCGGGCGAAGGTGGCGACGGAGCACGACACATAGACGAGGCGGGGCAGCCTGGAGCGTGCGAGTTCCCGGGCCTGGGCTTCCGCGCCCTGTCGGGGCGGGTCGATCACCACCGCATCGAACTTGGCCATCTCCTCGGCGAGAAGCGGGCGGCGGAACAGGTCTCGGACTTCAGTGTCAACGCCCTTTAGGCCCGGCGTGCCCTGGGCCGCTCGCTTCAGGGCGGCGATGGCCGGGGCGTTGCTCTCCACCGCGAGCACGCGCGCATGCGTCGCGAGCCGCAGCGCGAAGGTGCCGACGCCGCTGAAGAGATCCGCCACCCGCTTGGCGCCGCTTACACCCTCCGCGGCGAGCCGCGCGAGGCAGGCCTCGCCCTCGGCCGTCGCTTGGAGGAAGGAGGCAGGCGGCAATTCCACCCGCGCGGCGCCCATGGTGAGGAAGGGCGACGCGCGCTGGAGCACCAGTTCGCCATGGCGGGTGAGGCGGGCGAGCCCGAAGCGTTCGGCGATGACGGCGAGATCCATGGCCAGCAGCGGCGGCAAGGGGCCGGAGCCGCGCACATCCACATCAAGGCCGCTTTCGGTGGCGGTGACCTGGACGTCGAGCGGCTTGTTGAGCGGCGCCAGCGCCTCGGCCAGCGCCTGAGATGCCTCCAAAGCGCGGGCAAGGCCCGGTGCGAGCACCGGGCAATGGGTGATGGCCACCATGGCATGGGAGCGGCGCTCGGCAAATCCCACCACAGTGCGCGGACCCTTCTGCCGCGCATGGAAGATGACCCTCCGCCGTCCGGCGCCATGGGCATCGATGAGGGGCTTCACCTCGGCAGCGATACCTTCGCGCTCCAGCGCGTCCACCACTGTCTGGCGCTTCCAGGCCTGGTAGGCACCGGCTTCCCAATGCTGGAGCAGGCAGCCGCCGCAGACGCCGAAATGGGTGCATTCGGGCGCCACACGCTCAGGGCTCGGCTGAAGGATGGCCGTCACATTGAGGCGATCCTTGTCCTTTACGCCTTCCACCGTCTCGCCGGGCAGCACATAGGCGGCGAACAGGGCGCCCTCCGGCGTCTTTGCGATGCCATCACCTTGCGCGCCCATGCGCGCGATTTCCACCTGCATCGGGCCTGCCTGTCTCTCAATCAGGTTCATGAGGCGCTCTCATGAGACGTTCTTATGGGACGTCCTCATGGGCGCTAGAAAGGGCGCTCGGCGCCCAGGAGGAATTCGCGATTGCCGTCGCCGCCGGCGATGGGGGAGGGGACAAGGCCCCGCACGCGCCAGCCCTGGCTCTCTATCAGGCCTTGGATGCGGGCGCACACCTCTTCATGCACCGCCGGGTCACGCACGATGCCCTTCTTCACATGAGCGGGGCCAGCCTCGAACTGGGGCTTCACCAGCACCGCCATCTGCGCCCCGGGACCGGCGAGGGGGAGGGCTGGCGGCAGGACCAGAGCGAGGGAGATGAAGCTTACATCCGCCACCACCAGGTCCACCGGCTCCGGGATGAGATCCGGGCCGAGGCTACGGGCATCGGTGCCCTCCAGGAGCCGGACCTCCGGCCGCGCCCGCAGGCGGGGATGGAACTGATCGTGGCCCACGTCCACCGCATAGACCCGCCGTGCGCCCCGCCGCAGGAGAACATCGGTGAAGCCACCGGTGGAGGCGCCGAGGTCCAGCGCCACCCCACCTTCAGGATTGATGCCGAACGTATCAAGCGCCGCCGCCAGCTTCAGCCCCCCACGCGAGACATAGGGGTGCAGGTCCGTGGCCTCGATGGCCGCATCGGCGTCGACCATGTCGGAGGGCTTGTCGACCACCCGCCCGGCCACGCTCACCCCGCCAGCCAGGATGGCGGCCTGGGCGCGGGCGCGGCTGTCGAACAGTCCGCGCGCCACCAGGAGCTTATCGATCCGCTCACGCCCCATTCCTGCCAGTCCTGCCCTCTTGGCCATGGCGCTCCATCGCCCAGGGCAGGGCAAGGATGCAACACTTTTGAGCGATATGTATGGAGCGGGTGCAACGCCCGCTCCAGCCCCACATGCGAACATGTTGGGAAACATAGAGTTTTGACGGCCGGCGTTACCGGGGTGGGGCAATCTCCCGCCGGTTGAGCCGCCCTGTTCCGAGTCGACGTGGCTAGGACGTTGAAATAATAAGGAAAGAGGTTGCCTCAGCAGAGGCGCGATCCGGTCATGGACGCCGTTGCGGGGGGCGATTGACCGATGAATCGCCTTTCCTGGCTATAAGGGCGGATGAACCCGCGCACAGGACCGCTTTTGCGGTGACCGTGCACGCATCCCGCCCCCGGTTTCGATGCGGAAGCATGGCCTCTGCCGTTCTGGTGTCCGCGCCGTGCGACGCTCCGGCCGAGAGGCCGTGATGGGAGACGAGATGCGTTTCAGGTTCCTTGTTCTTCACCTGGCCGTGGCGGTGCTGACGCTGGGACCGGGCCTTGGCGCGCTCCAGGCGGCAACGCCCAAGCCGAGGCCCGCCAAGCCCGCGACACCGCCGGATCCGCGCGTCTGGTCGCTGGCCAAGGGCGAGGATACCTTCGCTCTGCGCTACGCCCTGCCGCGGGAAACGGACCCCTCCTTTGCCGCCACCTGCCAGCCATCGGCCAACCTGCTGCAGATCGCGGTTGAGGTGAAGACCAAGAAGATTGCGTCCGGCGATGGCGTCCCCCTGTCCTTATCCAATGGCCGCCGTCGTCTCGAACTGGCGGCGACCGCCTTCCTGGGGTCGTCGGATGGCGACCTGGTGGTGGAGGCGGCGGTGAGCCTGAATGCCCGCGTCTTCGACCTGTTCCGGGATGGCGACACGCTGGTCATCAAGCTGCCGGGAGAGACGCAGTCCTTGCCGCTTGCGGGCGCGCGGACGCGGCTGGCGGATTTCGAGCGGGCCTGCCTGCCCAAGCGGTGAGGCGCCGGCCGCGCGGCAAAAGGCGCAGTCCGAAAGGATGGCGGTTCTTGAACCTGGCGTCGGGGCGTCTTTTCCTTTTTCCAATTTTCCTTTTTCCAAGTCTCGCTATGATCGCGCGCCTGCCTTCATGGAGCACATCATGTATCGCGCAGTTCTGGCGCTTTCCGTCCTTGCGGTCTCGGCTCTTCCGGCTGCAGCACAGGTCAAGCTGAATTGGACCACCACCGAGACGGACAACGGCGCGAACCTGGCATTCGGCACAGAAGACAGCAGCCAACTGCTGTTCGTGTGTGAGCGCGGCAAGCCTCTGGCTTTGGTTAACGTCTCCGGCGCCAAGGGCCTGAAGGGCGATGATCCCGCCAAGGTCATCTTCACCGCCGGAAAGCTCAAGAAGGAGCTCACCGGCAAGGCGGTGGCCGCTGACACCTCCATCGATGTGGAAGCCGGCTCCAAGCTGGAGGATGTGAAGGCGTTGCTCGCCAGCGGCAAGACCCTCACGGTGGAGGTGAAGGGTGCCAAGCAGCAGATCCCCCTTGCCGGCGCTCCGGAGGCCTATGTCCAGTTCGAGGCCTTCTGCAAGTAAGGCGGCAGGCTGACCGAACGGGTCTCCACTGAGGAACGGGGCGCGCGGCGCCCCGTTTTCGCGTCAGGCCCGCAGCGAGCGCACCTGGCGTTCGCCGGTACGCCCAAGGGCCGCAAGCGCCTTGGCGCAGATGGCATCGCCGTCGAGCCCGGCCTGCGCCAACTGGCGGGCCTGGGTGTCCTGGTCGATATAGATGTCGGGCAGCACCATGCTGCGCACCTTCAGGCCCCGGTCCAACGCGCCCCGGTCAGACAGCAACTGGAACACCTGCGAACCGAAGCCGCCGACAGAACCTTCCTCCACCGTCACCAGCGCCTCATGGGCGCGGGCAAGGCGCAGGATCAGTTCCTCGTCGATGGGCTTGGCGAAGCGGGCATCCACGACGGTGGCGGAGATGCCGAGGTCCGCCAGCCGCTCGGCCGCCTCCAGGCAGGCGGCGAGGCGTGTGCCAAGCGACACGAGGGCCACCTGCGTGCCCTCCTTCACCACCCGTCCGCGCCCGATGGGCAGGATCTCGCCCTTCACCGGCCGTTCGATGCCCACCCCGTCGCCGCGCGGGAAGCGGAAGGCGATGGGGCCTTGGTCGAACGCGGCGGCAGTGGCGACCATATGGGTCAGTTCGGCTTCGTCCGCCGGCGCCATGAGCGTGAAGCCAGGCAAGCAGGCCAGATAGGCGATGTCGAACGCGCCCGCATGGGTCGCGCCGTCCGCGCCCACAAGGCCCGCCCGGTCGATGGCAAAGCGCACCGGCAGGCCCTGCAGCGCCACGTCGTGCACCACCTGGTCATAGGCGCGCTGCAGGAAGGTGGAATAGAGCGCGCAGAAGGGTTTGTAGCCCTCCGCCGCGAGGCCGGCGGCAAACGTCACCGCATGCTGCTCGGCAATGCCCACGTCGAAGGTGCGCTCGGGATAGGCCTGTCCGAACAGGTCGATGCCGGTACCCGAGGGCATGGCGGCCGTGATGGCGACGATCTTGTCGTCGCGTCGGGCCTCGTTGATCAGGCTCTCCGCGAAGACGCGGGTGTAGCTCGGCGCGTTGGACTTGGGTTTCACCTGCGTGCCGGTCACCACGTCGAACTTCACGACACCGTGATACTTGTCCGCCGAGGCTTCGGCAGGGGCATAGCCCTTGCCCTTCTGGGTCACCACGTGGATCAGGATCGGTCCCGTCTTGGCATCGCGCACGTTGCGCAGGACGGGCAGCAGGTGCTCGAAATTGTGGCCGTCGATGGGACCCACATAATAGAAGCCCATCTCCTCGAACAGCGTGCCACCGGTCCAGAAGCCGCGAGCGAACTCTTCCGCCCGCGCGGCGCCGCGTTCCACGAACTTGGGCAGGTGGCCGGCCAGCTGCTTGCCGATCTCCCGCAGCGAGAGATAGGTGCGCCCCGAGATGAGACGCGCCAGATAGGCTGACATGGCCCCGGTGGGCGGGGCGATGGACATGTCGTTGTCGTTGAGCACCACGATCAGCCGGCTGTCCATGGCGCCGGCATTGTTCATGGCCTCATAGGCCATGCCCGCCGACATGGCGCCGTCCCCAATCACGCAGACGATGTTGCGTTCTTCCCCCGAAAGATCCCGCGCCACGGCCATGCCGAGGCCGGCGGAGATGGAGGTGGAGGAATGCGCCGCGCCAAACGGATCGTACTCGCTCTCCGAACGCCGGGTGAAGCCGGACAGGCCCCCGCCCTGGCGCAAGGTGCGTATGCGATCCCGCCGGCCGGTGAGAATCTTGTGGGGATAGCACTGGTGCCCCACGTCCCAGATGAGCCGGTCATGGGGCGTGTCGAACACGTGGTGCAGGGCGACGGTGAGTTCCACCACCCCAAGCCCGGCGCCCAAATGGCCGCCCGTCACCGATACCGCATCGATGGTTTCCGCGCGCAGTTCATTGGCGAGCTGGGCGAGCTTCTCGTCGGGAAGCCGGCGCAGGTCAGCCGGCACATGGACCGTATCAAGAAGCGGGGTCTTGGAAACCGTCACTGATCACTCCGCCGAATAAGGCTCGACCCCCTGGGAGGCCGGCTTCGGGCGCCCGGCTTGGCCGGCCGGACCCGTCTTGTGTGCCGCCCTGAGTGCGGCTGTTTCATGGTCCCTAGCGCGGGACCCTCCCAAACACAAATAACAACGCGCAACGCGTGCGCAATGGATCATTCGGCGGGGGCGCATGCCGGCAAGGCTGTTCCGGTCAGTCCGGCCCGGTCCGCATGCCGGGCCTTTGCATGTCCAGGAGGCCAGCCAGCTTGCCGGCTCGGATCATCACGCGATGGGCGTTGAGCGTGAGCGCCGCCAGGGCGACCCCGCCGGCGAGCTTGAGGCAGGTGGCGGCAAAGGAGGGCGCGCGGTGGTATTTCCGGCGCACATAAATCTCCGACCGCATCTTCCAACGATTGATGCGGAAGGTCTGCGAGAGGGCGGGCGTGGAGGATTTGCCGCCCGCATGGCGCACCTGTGCGTCGCGCACCACAATGATGGGAATGTGCCGGGCGAGGGCCCGAAGGCCGAGATCATCATCCTCGTGATAGAGGAAGATGGCCTCGTCAAAGCCCCCCAGGTCCAGGAAAACATCCTTCTCCACCAGGAAGGCGGCGCCATGGACGAAGCGGGTGCAATAATCGCCCGCAATCTCTTGCGCCGACAGGCGCCGCGCGCGCGGGACCGGCTCCAGGATGGAGCCTTCCTTGCGCATGAGGCGGCCATCCTCCGCCAGGATGGAGGGCATGAGCAAAGCCGGGCCATAGGCGGAGACCGCAGCCAGCAGGCGCTCCAGCGCGCCGTCTTCCAATGCGGCATCGGGATTGAGAAAGAGCAGCAGGCGCCCTTGGGCGGACCGCGCGCCCAGATTGCATGCGGCGCCGAAACCCAGGTTGCGCGGTTGCGCCAGCACGCGGACCGGGCGCGGGAGACGGGCGGCGAAGTCGGTGCCGGCGGGGCTCGCATTGTCGACGATGATGACGTCGCAGGCGGCCGGCACGGAGGCCACCGCACGGCCGATGACGGCATGGCTGTTATAGGTGACGAAGACCACGCTGACCGATGCCAGGTCGATCGCAGGTTCCGCCGCTGTCCCTTCCGACACCTCGCCGCCTTTCATGACGTCACGCCTTCCGGCTTGGTAGACCGCCCCCGCGGCCTTGGGAAGGCGCCTTGCCGTGTCACGCCGTGCCCTTCCGTCCGGCCCCATCCTCCAGTAGAAGGCGCGGACCATGTCGCAGGACGGCCCGCACTCCTTCATCCGCCGCCACTTCTTTTTCGTGGCGGGCTATGACCCCATGGATGTCGTGGGCCATCATCGCATTTTCGCGCGCGAAAGCGCGCGCTTCGCCGGAACGTGGCAGGCCCGGACCTGGAGCGAGGGTGAACTGCACGAGACGCCCACGGGGGCCTATTGGGATGCCGGTGCCGCCGGTCCCGGATGGGAAAGCGCCACCCGATTTGAACTGCTCGCCTGGAACGACATCGTCAAGGCAGACATGGCCCGCTCCCGCTGGTCCCATATCCTGGGCTCCGCTCGTGCTATGTGGGACATGGTCGCGACGGGCACGGTGATCCGCTATTTCCGCTTCAGCCGCCGCTACGGCATCTTCTTCGCCCTGACCTATGTGATGCTGCTCGCCATGACTGGCCTTGGCATCGGGGCAGGCCTCGTCGCCTATGATTTCGCCGCGCCGCTGGGCCCGCTGGCAGCGCTTCCGGCGGCGGTGGCGGCGGGACTGGCGGTTTTTTTCGGTCTCATGGCCACCCTCGGAGCGCGGGTGAAGCTCAAGCAGTCCCTCGACCTTGCGGAATTCTCGGTGGATTTCGTGCGGGGGCGCCACGGTGCCATCGACGCGCGGCTTGAGGCCTTTGCGGACCGCCTCATCGCCGTGGCACGGAACGGGGGCGTCGACGAGATCGTCGTCGCCGGGCACAGCCTCGGCGCCATGCATGTGGTGAGCCTGGTTGCCCTCGCCTTGCGCAAGGACCCCGATTTTGCGCGTGCCGTGCCCGTGCGCCTGCTTACCGTGGGCTCCACGGCCGCCAAGTTCGCCCTTCATCCTGCTGGCGGCCGGCTGAGGGAGGCTGCCCGCACGGTGCACGATGCCACCAGCCTCGATTGGATCGAGTTCCAGGCCAAGGACGACATTGTCAGCTTCTATAAGGTCGATCCGGTCAGCCTCACCCATGCGGGAAATGGCGACGGCTCCCGGCGGCCCTTCATCCGGCAGGTGACCATACGGGGCATGATGACGCCGGGCACCTATGCCCGCTATCGGCTCGACATCATGCGCCTTCATTGCCAGTTCTTCCTGGCCAATGATTGCCGTGCCCCTTACGACTTCTACGCCTTCATCCATGCGCCCATCTCGTGTTCCGACCTGGTGGCGCAGATGGAGGGGCCTATGGCCATCTTCGCTCCCGACGGCAGCCTCATTCCCGGCGCACATCTGAGACGTCTATGACCCTGCTTGCATGTTCCAAGATCGCCTGGGCGCTTGGCGTCATCGCCTGGTACGTCATCCGCCTGCCGTTCGAGCGCAAGGCCAAGCGCGCGCAGGTGGCGGATGCCCGCCATCGCACGCTGAGGGAGATGGTGCTCCTGTCCATTTCCACGCTGGGCCTGGGCATCGTTCCGGCCATCTATGCCGCCACGGGCTTTCCCAAGGGGCTGACCTATGCCCTCTCGCCGGTTCAGGTGATGGCGGGCATCTGTGTCTTTGCGGCCTCGCTCTGGCTGTTCTGGCGCACGCACCGGGATCTCGGCCGCAACTGGTCGGTGACGCTGGAGATCAAGGATGCTCATCAATTGGTGACCGGTGGCGTTTACGCCTATGTGCGCCACCCCATGTATTCCGCCTTCTTCCTGTGGGCGGTGGCGCAGGCGCTGCTGCTTCCCAATCTCGTCGCCGGCCCCGCCGGCCTTGTCGGCTTCGGCATCCTGTTCGCGTTCCGGGTGGGGCGCGAGGAGGCCATGATGCGCCAGACCTTCGGGCCGGCCTATGACGCCTACTGCGCCCGCACCCGGCGGATCATCCCCGGCATTTTCTGAAGGCTCACAAGGGCTTGTCCGGCCAGCGGCAGAGGTCGTTGATGGGGCATATGGGGCAGTCAGGCCGCAGGGCCTTGCAGATATAGCGCCCGTGCAGGATCAGCCAGTGGTGGGCGTGCAGCTTGAATCTGCCGGGAATGCGCGCCTCCAGCTTCTCCTCCACCTCCAGCGGCGTCGCGCCGGGGGCAAGGCCGGTGCGGTTGGCCACCCGGAAGAGATGGGTGTCCACGGCGATGGTGGGGTGCCCGAACGCCATGTTCAGCACCACATTGGCCGTCTTGCGGCCGACGCCGGGGAGCGCCTCCAGCGCGGCCCGATCCTGCGGCACGGCCCCGCCATGGCGCTCCAGCAGGAGGCGTGAGAGCTCCACCACATTCTTCGCCTTGCCCCGGTAAAGGCCGAGCGTGCGGATGTGGCTGGCGACGCCTTCCTCTCCGAGTGCCACCATGGCGGCGGGCGTCGCGGCGGCGGCGAACAGGCCGCGCGTCGCCTTGTTGACCCCGGCATCGGTGGCCTGTGCGGAGAGCACCACCGCCACCAGGAGGGTGAAGGGATCGGAATGCTCCAGCTCGCCCTTCGGCTCGGGATTGAGGCGCTCGAAGCGGGCGAAGGCCTCCGTGATCTCCCTCTTGGTCCAGGGCCGCACCGTCTTGCCATGGGCGGCGGCCGCCGCATTGGCCACGGCACGGCGGCGCGGGGTGGGCGAGGGCTCCGGCAGGAGGATCGCTGGCGGCGCCTTGCTGCGGGAGGGGCGTGTCGCCTGAGCCTTGGCGTTCGCCGGTATTGTTCCGGCATGGCTTGGTTTTGCGGCCGGGCGGGCCTTGGGGCGAACAGGGGTCGGCGCCGCCACGCCCTCCGCCGGAGCGTTGGGCTCTGGGGGGGCGCCGGCCGATGCGGGTTCGTTGGCTATGGTTTTTCGGGCCATTTTCTTCATATACTAAGGGCCATGATCAAGGCCAATGAGCTGCCCTTTCCAGACGATGGAGAGCCCACCGTTTTCGCGGCTGCGATGGCGCCCCATCGTTCCTTGTCGCGCAAGGGGTTCCTCATCGTCATGCTCGCCATGGGCGGCGTGAGCTTTGCCTGCGGCCTGTTCTTCCTGGCGCTGGGCGCCTGGCCCATCTTCGGCTTCTTCGGCCTCGACGTGGCTTTGCTCTATTGGGCCTTCCAAGCCAATTTCAAGGCGGCGGCAGCGCGGGAATATATCCGCATCACCCCGAGCCTGATCCAGGTGCGCCACGTGCCGGCGCGCGGTGTGGCGCGGGACGTGGAGATGAACCCCTTCTTCACTCGGCTCTGGCGGCGGGACGTGGAGGAGTTCGGCACCCTCGACATGGCCCTCGAAACGCGCGGCCGACGCACCCCCGTCGGCATCCATCTTGGCCCGCACCAGAAGTCGGAGCTGGCGGCGGACCTGACTTCGGCGCTGAGCGAGGTGAAACGGGGCGTGACGCGCTCGGTGTTCTGACCGCCTCCCGATCCGCCGCCGTGAAATCGGGTGGGCAGCCCCTGGGGGTCGTGGTCTGATGTCGGCTCGTCACTTGCGAGGAGATGAGCCGGTGCTTGCGCAGGAGAGCTTTACCCTGGACCTTCCCCAACCCGGCGCCCTCGCCATCCCCACGCCGGCCACCGAGCTCGAGATCGCCGCCGCCGACTATGACGTGGTGCGGCGGGCGGTGTCCTACATCTCCAACCATGTGCGGGACCAGCCCGAAGTTGAGGAGATCGCCCGCGCCACCGGCGTCAGCGCGCGGGCGCTGACCGACCTGTTCCGCCGCTGGTGCGGCCTTACCCCCAAGGCGTTCCTGCAGGCGGTGACCCTGGATCGGGCGCGCCGGGTGCTGGCGGAATCCTCCAATGTGCTGGACGCGGCACTGGAACTGGGCCTTTCCGGTCCTGGGCGCCTGCATGACCTGTTCGTGGTGCATGAGGCCATGTCGCCCGGTGAATGGAAGACGGGCGGGCAGGGGCTCGTGATCCGCTATGGCTTCCATCCCTCGCCTTTCGGCCGGGCGCTGGCCATGTCCACCGCGCGCGGCCTGTGCGGCCTCGCCTTCGCGGACCTGGGCGAGGAGGTGGAGGCGCTCGCCGACATGCGCCGCCGCTGGCCCAATGCGGATTATGTTGAGGACCCTGCCGCCACCGCGCCCCTGGTGCAGCGCATATTCGACCCCACCACCTGGCGGGAGGACCAGCCGCTGCGCATCGTCTTCATCGGCACCGATTTCGAGGTGCGGGTGTGGGAGACGCTCCTGCGCATCCCCATGGGCCGGGCCACCACCTATTCCACCATAGCCGGCCATGTGGGCCGCCCCGCCGCCGCGCGGGCGGTGGGTGCGGCGGTGGGCAAGAACCCTATCTCCTTCGTGGTCCCCTGCCACCGCGTGCTGGGCAAGAGCGGAGACCTGACGGGCTATCATTGGGGCCTCACCCGCAAGCGCGCCATATTGGGCTGGGAGGCGGGGCAGGTGCAGGATGTGCGCTGCGGCCTCCTGTCGCCCGGGGCGCCGCAAGGGCGGCTTCCCCTGTTCGGCAAGTGAGCGGCCGCGCGCGCCTCACGCCAGGGCGAAGCGCAGCAGCACCGTGCGCTGGAGCGGGCTGAAATTGTCGTCGGAAATCAGGGTCAGGAGGGTCTCCCCTGACGGCCCGGTGGTCACCGACAGGCCTTCCATATTGTCGATCTCAAACCCCATGTCGGCGCGGATGAGCACTTCGCCGTCAATGGTGGAGCCGGGGCGCACCGCGTCCATCTCGAAGCGGCGGATCTGCATGGAGACGCCATCAGAAGGCGAATAATGGCGCTCCAGAAGATAGAGCCGGCCATCTGGGCCGACGTCCGCATCGGTGGCGTTGAATTTCCAGCTCTTCTTGATGAGGAAGCGGCCCGGACGCGGCCCGCCGATAAGGAAGCCCGGCAAGTCGGGATTGGCCGTGGTCCCGGCCTCGCCGATGGCGATAAGGGTGCCCGCACGCGGACCCGATGGGATCACGGCAAGGCTCTCCATGCCCCGGTTATTGGCGAGCGCCTTCACCCCCTCAGGCACATGCACGCTGACGCCGCGCTGGCCGAGCGGATCGGGGCCGGGAAAGCGCCAGACCTCGTTGACACCCTCGATTCCCACATAGATGCCGTCCGGGCCGACGGCGAGGGATTCGGTATCCGCCCGCCCGCTCTCAGCCAGCGGCCGGCCGGTCTCGTCCAGCATGGCGGCGACGCGCACGCGGGAGAGGCGGACGGGCCGCACGCCCTCCGTCTCCAATTGGCCGGAGAGGAAGAGGCCCGCATCGGTAAGCGCCAGGACATGCTCTCCATGCCCCGTGATGCGAAGCCCCGATAGGCCTCCAAAGCCAGCAAAGCCGGACGCGAGCCTCAAGCCGCCCAGGAAGGTGAGTGCGCCGAACCGCGTTTCATCGCCACCCGCGCGGAAGCGGTCGATGGGAATGGACGTGACCTCTATGGAGAGGGGCGTTACCGGCAGGATGGCGGGCTTCGCGACGGCGCGGGCGAGGCTCAGCGCGAGCGGCGGCGCCATGAGCCCTGCGGCGGCAAGGCCGAGCATGAAACGCCGCCGCCCCAGCGCGGGCGCACCGGGGCGGGGGGAGAACGGGGAGGGACGCGACATGCGCGTCAGTGCAGCTTCCGACGGGCGCCGCCGGTGGCGCGCACCGGAGTGGGGCCGTTCTCCGAGAATAGCTCCGCCAGCTTCTCGGTCATGACGCCGCCCAACTCCTCTGCGTCCACGATGGTCACGGCGCGGCGATAATAGCGCGTCACGTCGTGGCCGATGCCGATGGCGATGAGTTCCACCGGCGAGCGGTTCTCGATCTCGGCAATGACGTGGCGCAGGTGCCGCTCCAGGTAGTTGCCGGGGTTCACGGAGAGGGTGGAATCATCCACCGGCGCGCCGTCGGATATCATCATGAGGATCTTGCGGGCCTCGGGACGGCCGAGCAGGCGCTCATGGGCCCAGGCGAGCGCCTCGCCGTCGATATTCTCCTTCAGGAGACCCTCGCGCATCATCAGGCCGAGATTGCGCCGGGCCCGCCGCCAGGGGGCATCCGCAGCCTTGTAGATGATGTGCCTGAGGTCATTCAGCCGCCCCGGATTGGCCGGCTTGCCGGCGGCAAGCCACGCCTCGCGGGACTGCCCGCCCTTCCAGGCGCGCGTCGTGAAGCCCAGCACTTCCACCTTCACGCCGCAGCGCTCCAGCGTGCGGGCGAGAATGTCGGCGCAGGTGGCGGCAACTGTGATGGGCCGCCCGCGCATGGAGCCGGAATTGTCGATCACCAGGGTGACCACCGTATCCCGGAACTGGGTGTCCTTCTCCCGCTTGAAGGAGAGGGCGGCGGTGGGGTCGGTCACCACGCGGGAGAGGCGGGCCGGATCAAGGACGCCTTCCTCGAGATCGAACTCCCAGGCGCGGTTCTGCTGCGCCAGGAGCCGCCGCTGGAGGCGGTTGGCAAGCCGCGAGACCACGCCCTGGAGGTTGGACAATTGCTTGTCCAGATAGGAGCGCAAGCGCGTCAGTTCTTCCGCGTCGCACAGGTCCTCCGCATGGACCTCCTCGTCGAACTTGACCGTGTAGGCGCGATAGTCCGGCCCCTTGGCGTCGGCATTCTGGGGTTGGCGGGGCTGCCAGGGCTCGGCCGCCTCGTCCGCATCGCCCATGTCGCTTTCGTCGGGCATTTCGGCCGGCGGGCCGGCCTCGCTCTCCATGGCGCTTTCGGGCAGCTCGTCCTCGGAGAGCTCGGCCTCCACCTCGGTGGCGCCTTCCTGGCTCTCATCCTCGGACTGCTCGCCTTCCTCGCCCGCCTTGTCGTCGCGGCCGCTGGATTCGTCCTCGCTCTCCTGGTCCTCGTCGCTCTCCAGGCTGCTTTCCTCGCCCATTTCCAGGGAGGACAACAGGTCGCGGGTGATGCGGCCGAAGGCCTTCTGGTCTTCCAGGCTGCCGGCGAGGCGGGAGAGGTCACCCTCGGCGCGGCTCTCAATATAGTCGCGCCATAGCTCCACGATCTTGCGGGCGGCAGGGGGCGGGGCCTGCCCGGTCAGGCGCTCGCGCACGAGGAGTGCCACCGCATCCTCGATGGGCGCGTCGGCGCGGTCGGTGATATCCGCGAAAGGACCGCGATGATAGCGGTCGGAGAGCATGGCCGTCAGGTTGCGCTGGACGCCCAGCATGCGGTTGGAGCCCACCGCCTCCACCCGCGCCTGCTCCACCGCGTCGAACACCGCGCGGGCGACATCGCCGGTGGGCACCATGCGGCGGTGCACGCCAGGGTCATGGCAAGCGAGGCGCAGGGCGAGCGAATCCGCATGTCCGCGCAGGATGGCCGCATCCTGCTGGCTCAGGCGACGCGGCGGCTCGGGCAGGCGCACCTTGTCGGGGCCGAGCGAGGGACGCTCGGAGGCGAAGGAGACATCGAACTCGGAGACGCCGGCAATGGCCTTGAAGCAGCCCGCCACCGCCCGCTTGAAGGGCTCGACGGGCGCCTCCTTGGGCGCGGACTTGGCGGTCTTGTTGGACGGGGCCATCGCGAACAACCTTTGAACGGAGTGGGCCGCGCCCGCTTCAGCAGACGCGGCCGGTCCGGCGGACGGATCAGGAGAGGGCGACGTTCACCGCGCTCTCGGGCAGCTCCTGGCCGAAGCAGCGCTGGTAGAACTCGGCCACGATGGACCGCTCCAGCTCGTCGCACTTGTTCAGGAACGTGACCCGCAGCGCGAAGCCGATATCCTTGAAGATATTAGCATTTTCGGACCAGGTGATGACCGTGCGCGGGCTCATCACCGTCGACAGGTCGCCATTGATGAAGGCCTGCCGGGTGAGGTCTGCCAGGCGCACCATGCGGTTGACAATGTCGCGGCCCTCGGGGTTGCGATAGTGCTTGGCCTTGGCCAGCACGATCTCCACTTCCTTGTCGTGGGGCAGGTAATTGAGGGTGGTGACGATGGACCAGCGGTCCATCTGGCCCTGATTGATCTGCTGGGTGCCGTGATAGAGGCCCGACGTATCGCCGAGACCCACAGTGTTGGCGGTGGCGAACAGGCGGAACGAGGGGTGGGGGCGGATGACCCGGTTCTGGTCGAGCAGGGTCAGGCGGCCGGAGACTTCCAGCACGCGCTGGATCACGAACATGACGTCCGGGCGGCCGGCGTCATATTCGTCGAACACCAGGGCGATATTGTTCTGGAGCGCCCAGGGCAGGATGCCGTCACGGAATTCCGTGACCTGCATGCCGTCCTTCACCACGATGGCGTCCTTGCCGATCAGGTCGATGCGGCTGATATGGCTGTCGAGGTTGATGCGGACGCACGGCCAGTTCAGGCGGGCGGCGATCTGCTCCACATGGGTGGACTTGCCGGTGCCGTGATAGCCGGTGACCATGACGCGGCGGTTGTAGGCGAAGCCCGCGAGGACCGCCAAGGTGGTCTGCCGGTCGAACAGATAATCGGGGTCGAGATCAGGCACGTGGGGGTCGGCCTCGGAGAAGGCCGGGACTTCCATGTCGATGTCGATGCCGAACACCTGGCGCACCGACACCTTCATGTCAGGGGTCGGTGCAATGGTCTCGGTGCCGCTCATAACGCCTCCGTCTGCGCAACGCTCCCGCGTGCGTTCCTTGTTGTCGGTCGGTGCGGAACCTTAAAGGTTTTCCGCTGGTGCAAAAACCATTCGCGCCGCACCCGATGTCGCGGGGGGCGGCGTCCGTCAGCAGAAGCCCGCCTGACGCAGAGTGTTATAGGCCTGGATGACGTTGCGTAGCCGGTCCTCGGTGGAACGATCGCCGCCATTGGCATCGGGATGGTGCTTCTTCACTAGATCCTTGAAACGGGTCTTGATCTCTTCGGCCGTGGCGGAGAGTTCCAGCCCCAGCTGCTCCAGCGCCCGCCGCTCGGCTGTGCGGATGGCCCGGCTCTCGGTCACCGGCTGCTCGAATCGCTCGAAACCGCCCATTTCGCCCGCAAAGCCGAAGGGGTCGCGATAGCCCTCGGTCTTTTCCTCGGGCCCGCGCGTGCCCATCTTCCAGGTGGGACGATGCCCGGTCAGCGCGTCCTTCTGGTAGGCGTAGACCGCCGCGTCGCTCATGCCCGCGAAATAGTTGTAGGACTGGTTGTATTCCTTCACGTGGTCGAGGCAGTAGTGAAAATACTCCCCTTCCGCGTGGCGGCCCTTTGGGGCGCGGTGCGTGCCCTCGCGGTCGCAGCCCGGCCATTGGCACGTGGGCAGGAGCCGGCGGCGCTGCCGGTCCACTTCGGGCTTGACCCGAATGCGATCAAAGAGGGGCGAGTGAATTTTCATGGCGAAGAGTATGGCCGCCGCATTGCATTGCGGCAAGAAATCGCGAGTGAATTTGAAGCTTGGCTGACACCCGTCTTGGCGCCTGAGGCGCCGCTGGCCGGGCTGGCCGCAGCAGGACGCGGCAGGGAAGATGCCGCCGCTCTCATATAAGGTCACTCGCGGCTTTGCGCCATGCCTTCGTGCGGAGCCGAGCAGCGGCGTCCGGCATGCTTTGCCCTGCTCGCCATTGACGCTCGGCTCGGTCGGGCGCTACCCATATGTCATGTCCAAGTCCAACCTCGACGTCATTCGCCGCCTCCTCGCCGAGGGCCTGTCGCCCCTCGCCCTCGAGATCGAGGATGAGAGCGCCCTCCATGCGGGCCATGCGGGCGCGGCCGCCCGGTGGGATGGCGGCGTGACGCACCTGAAGGTGCGCGTGGTTTCAGCCGCCTTCGCCGGCAAGAGCCGGGTGGACCGTCATCGCCTGGTGAATGCGCTTCTGACCTCGGAAATGGCCAAGGGCCTCCATGCTCTTGCCATTGAGGCCAAGGCGCCGGGCGAGTGATGGACCCCAGCGCGCCTTTCCGCGCTGACGAGGGAGCGCTTGTTCTGTTTTCCGGTGGCCAGGATTCCACCACCACCTTGGCCTGGGCGCTGGAGCGTTTCGGCAGAGTGGAGACGGTGGGCTTCGATTATGGCCAACGCCATCGCATCGAGCTGGACTGCCGGTCCTCCATCCGCGCGGCCCTGGCCGGGCTGAAGCCCGAATGGGCGGAGCGGCTGGGTGAAGATCATGTGCTGGGCCTGGAAGCGCTGGGCCTCGTCTCCGAGACGGCCCTGACCCGCCAGAGCGCCATCGAGATGGAGTCCGGCGGGCTGCCCAACACCTTCGTGCCGGGCCGCAACATCATCTTCCTGACCTTCGCCGCCGCGCTCGCCTATCGCCGAGGGCTGCGCCACATCGTGGGCGGCATGTGCGAGACCGATTTTTCCGGTTATCCCGACTGCCGCGACGACACCATCAAGGCGCTCCAGGTGGCGCTGAACCTTGGCATGGACAAGAGGTTCGTGCTCCACACGCCCCTGATGTGGATCGACAAGGCCGAAACCTGGCGGCTCGCGGAGGAACTGGGCGGCGCGGGGCTGGTGGAGGCCATCGTCGAGAAGACGCACACCTGCTATCTGGGCGAGCGGGGGGCACGGCACGCCTGGGGGTTTGGCTGCGGCACCTGCCCGGCCTGCGCCCTGCGGGCCCAGGGCTATGCCCGCTACCGGGCCGAGACGGTGGAGGCCTGATGCCTCGTCCGCTTCTGGCCCTCCCTCTGCTGGCCGTCATCTTCACATGTGCGGGCCTGCCTGCCGTTCAGGCTGCCAGCTTCGATTGCGCGCGGGCGCAGGCGGCCGACGAGAAGGCGGTGTGTGCCAGCATGGCCTTGTCCGACCTTGATGTGCGCATGGCCACCCTCTTCGAGGTGGCGAGCCATCTGGCGGCCATGGGCCAGCGCGGCCTCCTTCAGGACGACCAGCGCGCCTTCCTGAAGGAGCGGGCCTCCTGCGGCGCCGACGCCGCCTGCCTTGCCGGGGCCTATGACGCCCGAATCAGAGCCATCAACCGGGTGCTTCAGTCCATCTATTCCCGCGGGCCGTTCTGAACGAACGGATGGCTTAGGGCGTGGCGTGCGGAGTGTCTTTGGGAGCGTCTTGCGGGCATTCCGCGTCGATGGAAATCACCTGGTTGCGGCCATTGGCCTTGGCCGCATAGACGGCTTGGTCGGCGCGCGCGATGGCAAGGCCGATCACGGGATCACTCTCGCGCACCTGCGCCAACCCCACGGAAATGGTGACCGGCACCGCCGCGCCGGCCAAGGCCACCGAATGGTGCGCCACCGCGCACCGCATGGCCTCGGCCCGGGCCATGGCATCGGCGGCCGATGTGCGGGGCAGCAGGGCGACGAACTCCTCGCCTCCATAGCGCGAGAGCAATTCCCCCGGCCTCAGCACCGATTGCATGGCGGCGCTGGCGGCGGACAGGACGATGTCCCCTTGCGAATGGCCGTAGCGATCATTGATGGCCTTGAAGTGGTCGAGGTCGATCATCAGCACGTGGAGGGAGGTGTTCAGCGCCACCATCTGGCGCCGCGCCTCTTCCGCGACCTGAAGGAAGGTCCGCCGGTTGACGATGCCGAGCAGCGGATCGAGGCTGGCGAGGCGCATCAGTTCCTCATTGGCCGCCCGCAATTCCTGGGTGCGCTCCTCCACCCGGCTTTCCATCTCCAGCAGCAACCGCTTCTGTTCGGACACGTCGGTGAAGGTGAACACGTAGCCGCCTTCGCCAACGGGATTGCCGCTGACCGAGATATACATGCCATTGGGGCGCCGGCGATCGATGCGGTACCGTTCGCGCTGGCGGATGGCCCTTTCCCGCAAGAAGATCATTTCCTCCGGATCGCCGGGGCCGTACTCGCCGCGATAGGCCAGGTATTGGTGAAAATGCAGGGTCTGGCAGCCCGGCCGGACCAGATCCTCCGGCAGGCTGAACATCCGGGAAAATTGCGGGTTGGCGAAAACGATCCGCCGGTCGTCTCCAAGGATCAGAACGCCCTGGTCGATCTTGGCGAGGGCACCAAGGACGAGGTCCAGGCTGAGGCTTCGGTTCTGCAACGCGAAGTCGAGCAAAGGCGTCCCTCCCCCTTGGATTGCCGTGGCCCGGCAGGCAGCAACGCCCTGTTACGATGGCATTTTTTCCGCACCTGTCCAGAGGCCTGCGCGTCAGGCGTCAGGCACCGTGGCGTCTCCGGCACCCAGTTCGCGCTGCATCAGGACGGTGTCGATCCAGCGGCCGAACTTGAGGCCGGTGGAGGGCAGAATGCCGATGGGGCGGAAGCCGCAGGCCCTGTGGAGCGCGATGGAGCCGGCATTGGCGCTGTCCCCGATCACCGCCACCATCTGGCGAAAGCCCCGCACTTCGCATTCGGCCAGCAACGCCTCCATCAGCGCCCGCCCGACGCCACGCTTGTGGGCGGTGGGAGCGACATAGACGGAATTTTCCACCGTCCAGCGATAGGCGATGCGGGGTCGGAATGCGCCCGCATAGGCATAGCCGAGCACCTCGCCCCTTTCCTCTTCCGCCACAAAATAGGGGTAGCCACCCTCCACCAAGGCCTGGTAGCGGCGGGTCATTTCCGCAACGTTAGGTGGCTCCAGCTCGAAGGAGGCCGTGCCGTGGCGGACCGCATCGGCATAGATGGCGTGGATGCCGTCAATGTGGTGGGGGAGGGCGGGGCGGATCTTCATCGGCAGGTCTTTGGCTGAGCGAGCAAGTCCCGCCCTTTTAGGACGAGGCCCCGCCGGGAGGAAAGGGCGCGGCCCCCTCTGCCCCCGCAACGCACCTCTCCCCGAAATGAAAAGGGCCCCGGCATGTGCCGGGGCCCCGATCGTTCAGGCCTGCGGAACCGGTCAGTTGTTGTTCCGGTTGCCGAACAGCTGGAGCAGCATCATGAACAGGTTGATGAAGTCCAGGTAGAGCGTCAGCGCGCCCATGATGGCCTTCTTGCCCGCGATCACGCTGTCGTCGCCCTCGAAATACATCTCCTTGATGCGCTGGGTGTCGTAGGCGGTGAGGCCCGCGAACACCAGCACGCCCACCACGGACACGATGAACTGAAGCATCGAGGAGCCGAGGAAGATGTTCACCAGCGAGGCGATGATGATGCCGAACAGGCCCATCATCAGGAACGAGCCCATGCCGGACAGGTCCCGCTGCGTCGTGTAGCCCCACAGGCTCAGCGCGCCGAACGAGGCGGCCGTGATGAAGAACACCCGGACGATGCTCTCATGGGTGTAGACCAGAAAGATGGTCGCCAGCGACACGCCGACGAGGCCCGCATAGACCCAGAAGGTCGCCTGCGCGGCGCCCACGCTCATGCTCTGGATGCGGAAGCTCAGGAAGAACACCGCGGCCAAAGGCGCGAGCATGACCACCCACTTGAGCGGGCTCACGAACAGAGCGTAGCCGAACTGGGTCAGGTACTGCCCGCCGATCATCAGGGCCTTGCCCTCGGCGACCGGCACCGGAGTGGCGCTGACCGACAGCATGAAGACGCCCAAAGCAGCAAGGCCCGTGATGGCAAGGCCCAGCGTCATGTAGTTGTAGACACTGAGCATATAAGACCGCAGGCCCTGGTCGATCGCGGCCTGCGAGCGTGTCGCCGTCGCGCCGAACCGCCCGGCGACGTTGCGATCATAATCGGACATCGTCTCTCTCCATTGGACCGAGGGGACGCAGCGATACCGCGCCCAGCCTCGGCTCGTGCCAAATATGGTGAGTTCCCAAATCCGGGGCAAGTGTGCCCGTGATGAAATTTCCGCAACGTAACGCAGGGACAGCCAGGCTTCCCTTATGGCATGATGTGGAGGTGGGGATTGCCCTCTCTGGTGGAAAGGCATGCGGCGCAGTCAGGGGCGTCGTCTTCTGGCCTCAGCCTGCGCGGCGCTGTGCGCGGCGGCGGGATGGCTTTTTGCGTCCCTCGCGCCGGCCTTCGGTGGCGCCTGGACCTTGCGGGAATCGGAGGGGACCGCTTTCCTCCAGACCACCGCCACCTGGTCCGATCATGCCTTCGACGGCGCCTCCAGCCTGTTCGCCGCCCAGACCTATGACAAGGTCACGACTCAACTCTTCCTCGAATATGGGGTCGCCGACTGGCTTACCTTGATGGTTGCGCCGGAGGTTGTCCGCATCTCCGTGGGGGCGCCAACGGACCAGTCCTATTTCGGGCCCGGCTATACCGATGTGGGCCTCAGGGTGCGGCTCGGGGAGGGGCGCGTCAGCGGGCAGGATTTGGTCGTCTCGGCCCAGGTGGTGGCGCGCATTCCCGGCGCCAAGCCCTCCGAAGGCGAGGCCGTGATCGGCTATGTGAACGGGGAGCTGGACCTGCGCCTCCTGGCGGGGCTGTCGTTTCAGCTGTGGGGCTACGAGAGCTTCCTCGACCTGGAGGTGGCCCAGCGCCAGCGCTACGGTGACCCGCCGAACGAGTTCCGCTGCGACGCCACCCTGGGCGTCCGGGTGGCGCCGCGATGGCTCGCCCTGGTTCAATCCTTCAACGTGATCTCGGAAGGGGCCGGAGACGGGCCGGTGTTCGGTGTCTCCTATGCGTATTACAAGCTCCAGCTCGGCGGCATGTATGAGTTCAGCGCGAACGTCTCGCTCATGGCTGCCCTCGTCTCCACCTATTATGCCCGCAACGCCCCCCAGGAGAATGGCATCGTCCTGGGGGCGCTGGTGCGCTATTGAGCGGCCGACTTTTCCTTGGCCCGGGCAAGCAGCCTTTCTACGTCGGGCAGGATGGCTGCGACGATCCGGTCGACGCCCGCCGCCGTGGGGTGGAGCCCGTCCGGCTGGTTCAGGCTGCGGTCGCCGGCCACGCCGTCCAGGAAGAAGGGGTAGTAGATGACGGGAAAGGTGCGGGCGAGGTCGGGGAAGACGCGGTCGAACCGTGCCTGATAGTCTGCTCCCAGGTTGGGCGCCGCCCGCATGCCGGCGAGCAGGACCGGCAGGCCGCGCTTCTGGAGGCGGGAGAGGATCTCGGAGAGCGCCTTGCGGGTCACCTCCGGGTCCGTGCCCCGGAGCATGTCATTGGCACCCAGCTCCAAGATCACCGCGTCGGCGTCCTTGGGCACACTCCAGTCGAGCCGCGCCAGCCCGCCCGAGGTGGTGTCTCCTGAGACGCCCGCATTGATGATGGCCACGTCATAACCCTTGGCTTTCAGGGCCACTTCCAGCTTGGAGGCGAAGCTGTCGGATTTGGGCAGGCCGAAGCCGGCCGTGAGGCTGTCGCCGAGGGCGACCACCCGCAGGGTTCGGGCTTCGGCGGTGGCAATTGACGCGAACGTGAACGCAGCCATGGCCAGGATCAACCCTTTCCGTGACGAAATGGACGGGCCATATGCCCGAATGTGCGCGGCGCACCGGTGAAGCGCGCGGTGCATCCAGTTGACGCGCCCGGTCGTCTGCGACGATCCGGGCAGCACCGCAAAGCGTAAGGACCTCATGGATAGCCTTTCTTCTCCGCCCGCCATCGCCTTGCGCAACGTCGATCTGTCGCTGGGGGAGGGGGCCGCGCGGGTTCATGTTCTCAAGGATCTATCACTGACCATAGAAGCCGGCGAAACCGTGGGTCTGGTGGGGCCGTCCGGCTCCGGCAAGTCGACGCTCCTCATGGTGATGGCCGGGCTTGAGCGGGCCGACCGGGGGTCCGTCCGCGTGGCGGGAACCGAACTGGTGGGCCTCAACGAGGATCGCCTGGCGAGGTTCCGTGGCGGGCATGTGGGGATCGTGTTCCAGTCCTTCCATCTCATCCCCACCATGACCGCCATCGAGAATGTGGCGGTGCCGCTGGAACTGGCTGGCCGGCCGGACGCCTTTGCACGGGCCGCCACGGAGTTGGAGGCGGTGGGCCTCGGAGGCCGTCTGGCCCATTACCCCTCTCAGTTGTCCGGCGGCGAACAGCAGCGCGTGGCGGTCGCCCGGGCGCTGGCGCCCCAGCCCGCCTTGCTGGTGGCGGACGAGCCGACGGGCAATCTCGATGAGGCCACCGGCCGGCAGATCATGGATCTCCTCTTCGCGGCCCACCGGGTACGCGGCACCACCTTGGTGCTCGTGACCCATGATCCTGCCCTCGCCACCCGCTGCAGCCGGGTGGTGCGGCTGCGGTCGGGCCATATCGAGGCGGATCAGGCGCGCGTGCCCGCATGAACGCGCCCGCACCCCGTCCTCCCATATCGCAGCCTGTAGGCCCTGCGCGCCGCGCCGCCCTTCCCGTGCCGCTGCGCCTTGCCGCGCGCGAATTGCGCGGTGCCCGTCGGGGATTTGGCGTCTTCCTCGCCTGTCTGGTGCTGGGCGTCATGGCCATTGCCGGCATCGGCTCCTTCGCCCGCGCCCTCACCGAGGGGCTGGCGGGGCAGGGCCAGGCCATCCTGGGCGGCGATGCCTCCTTCGCCCTGGTGCAACGGGAAGCCTCGCCGCAAGAGCTGGCCGTCCTGGGCTCCGCCGGAGAGGTGGCGCGCATCGCCTCGCTCCGCGCCATGGCGCGTGCGCCTTCGGGTGAAGCGACGCTGGTGGAACTGAAGGCCGTGGACGCCGCCTATCCGCTCTTCGGCATCCTTGAGACGGTGCCCGCCGCCTCTCTTTCGGATCTGCTGGCGGTGCGAAACGGAATTGCTGGCGCTCTCGCGGACGAGACCCTCATGGCCCGACTCGACCTGAAGCCCGGCGACCGGCTGAAGGTGGGCGAGGCGGAGGTGGAGATCCGCGGCGTCATCGCCGACGAGCCTGACCGGCTTTCGTCAGGCGTGGGGTTCGGCCCCCGCCTCATGACTTCCCTGGCAGGCCTTGAGGCCAGCCATCTCATACAGCCCGGCAGCCTGGTGCGCTGGACCTATCGGGTGAAGCTGGATGATGCGGCTCCGTCCGCCCTTGCGGCTTTCGTCGACCTTGTGAAAAAGGAGGTGCCCGAAGCCGGGTTCGAGGTGCGCACGCGCGATGCGGCGTCCCCCCAGCTTGAACGCAATGTGCGGCGCATCGCCCAGTATCTCACCCTGGTGGGCCTCACCGCCTTGCTGGTGGGGGGCGTGGGCGTGGCTAATGCGGTGTCCAGCCATCTGGCCACAAAGCGGGCCTCCATTGCCACACTCAAGGCCATGGGGGCCAGCCGAGGCGTCATCTTCGCCACCTATTTCGCGCAGGTGTCGGCGCTTGCGGCCATTGGCATTGGCGGCGGGCTGATTCTCGGCGCCGCCTTGCCCTTCGCGGCCAGCGCCGCCATTTCCGGCTTCATTCCCTTTCCCCTCGCCCCCAAGCTCGACCCGCTGGCGCTGCTGCTTGCGGCGCTCTATGGCGCTCTCGTCACGCTCGCCTTCACGCTCTGGCCCCTGGCGCGGGCGCAGGAAGCGCCGGTCTCGGTGCTCTTCCGCGATGTGCTGGGCGCCGGCCGGCGCCGGCCGCCGCGCCTCTACATGCTGGCGTGCGCGGCGACCATCCTCGCCCTCGCCGCGCTGGCGGTGGTGAGCGCCGAGGACAAGCGGGCGGCGCTGATCTTCATCGGGGCCGCCGCCGGCGTCTTCGCGCTGCTGCGGCTGGTGGCCTTGGCCATCATGGCGGTCGCAAGCCGCCTGCCGCGCCCGCGCAGCACCATGGCGCGGCTCGCTTTGGCCAATATCCACCGTCCGGGCGCCCTCACTCCCACCGTGGTGCTGTCGCTGGGACTTGGCTTGTCGCTGCTGACCACCATCGCCCTCATCGACCGCAGCCTCACCTCGGAAATCACGGGCACACTTGCGGAAAAGGCGCCCAGCTTCTTCTTCGTGGACGTGCCCAACACCGAGGAAGAGGCGGTGAAGGCCTTCCTTGCGGCGCAGGCTCCCGGTTCAAACTATCGCTCCGTCCCCATGTTGCGGGGGCGGATCACCGCCCTCAAGGATGTGCCGGTAGAACAGGTCAAGCCCTCCGCAGATGCGGCCTGGGTGCTGCAGAGCGATCGCGGCATCTCCTTCTCCAACGAGGTGCCGGAGGGGTCCAAGCTGGTGGAGGGCGGCTGGTGGCCGGAGAGCGAGACGGAGCCTCTCGTTTCGTTCGAGCGCAAGCTGGCCAACGGCCTCGGTCTCGGCATCGGGGACACGGTCACCGTCAATGTGCTGGGCCGAGACATCACCGCCCGCATCGCCAACTTGCGGGACGTGAACTGGCAGCGGCTCGGCATCAATTTCGTCATGGTCTTCTCGCCGGCCACTTTCGCCGGCGCGCCCTATACGGTGCTTGCGACCCTCACCTATCCCGACGGGTCGAGCACGGCACAGGAAACGGCGCTGCTCAAGGCCATGGCGGCGCAGTTTCCGGGCGTCACCACGATCCGGGTGAAGGAAGCGCTCGACGAAGCCAATAAGATGGTGGGCGACATTGCCTTCGGGATCCGAATCGCCAGCCTCGTGACGTTGCTCACTTCCGTCCTTGTGCTCGCGGGGGCGCTCGCGGCGGGGCACCAGCATCGGGTCTATGACGCCGTCATTCTGAAGACCCTGGGCGCCACCCGCGCCCGTCTCATGTGCGCCTACGCCTTGGAATATGCGGCGCTCGGTCTGGTCACGGCCGTGTTTTCCATCGGCGCGGGCAGCGCCGCAGCCTATGGTGTGGCGACGCAGGTGATGAATATCGGCTTCACCTTCTCGCCTGTGGCGGCAGGCGTGGTGATCGCCGTGGCCCTTGGCTTCACCTTGGGCTTCGGCTTGATCGGGACCTGGCGTGCCCTCAGCGAACCGCCGGTGCGGGTGCTGCGGCATCTGTAAGGCGCATCCGGCCGGCGGAAACCGCGAAGGCGGTCCCGCTTTCCAAGGAATCACGGGCGAGGGTCGCGCGTGACCTTCGCCTGGCAACCGTCGGCCTAGCGGTAGCGCGTCTTCTCCTTGTCTGCGATGGTGCCGATCACCAGTTCGTCCACCTCCAGACGTCGCACGCGCGCTCGGCCGACGGCGAGGCGCCCGATGGCCAGGGCACCGATGGCCAGGGCGCCAATGGCTAGCGCGCCGAGCGCCAGTGCGCCGGCTTGACCGGCGCCGATGGCGACACCGCCCACCCGCACGCCCTTGCGGGGACGCTGGACGGGTTTCTGCGCGGGAGCCGATGAAGGTTGGCGTGCAGGGACGAGGGCAGACGCGGTGCGCGATTGAATTGACTCAGTCTCCTGCGCGGCATCCGTTGATCTTGCCGTCACCAGGGGCGGCAACGCTTCTGCGGTCGGGCTGTCGGGTGCGGAAGGGGCGGCAGGAGGCGGATCCCCCTTTTGCCCCTCGGCTGGCCCGCCGCTGCCTTCGGGGTGGCCGGCATTGGACAGCTCTGGCGGGACCGGTGACACCGGCAGGAAATCGGGTCCTGGAGGGGGGGCCTGAACCGCAGTCGCGAAGCCATCGCCTTCCTCCGGCTCCACCTCCGGGCGCGCGACCACGGCGATGGCCTCGTCTGGAGCCCGTGCCACGGGATCAGCCGCAGGCCGTTCCGTTCCGTCGGTCTCGCGCCCATCGGCCGCGTCGGTTACGGGCGTTGCGGCGGCACCGTCAGTGAGCCATGTCGCTCCCGTAGCGGACGCGTGGTCCTGCTCGACATCAGCGATGGTCTCGATCGGAACGTGGCTCACATGGGCCGCCGCCGCCCGCACGGCAGCCGGCAACTCGGCAGGAGGCGACTCGGAAGGAGGCGAATCGGAAGGGGGCGAGGCAGAAGGAGGCGTGTCGAGATCATCAGGCGTCTCAGGCATTGCCGGTTCGGCCGATCCATGTGCCGCAACGGTCGCCTCGGCTTTCTCCAGCCCCTCGGTGCCTTCGGCCATTGCCGGCTCGGCTGGCTGCGGCGGGACCGCTGCCGGAGCAGCCCGCTTGCGCCGTCGGCTCGCAGCGGGGCGCGCGGGCATCGCTTCCTGTGTGTCATCGGCCAGGGAAGCCGGCGCGCCGCCATTCTCGGATACCGGCGGCACAAGGGCCGTTGCCGGCGGGCCGGGGATGTCCGTCTCGCGCTCGGCCGCAGGCGCATGTGCCGCGCTCACCATGCCCGATTCCTCGCCCGGCAAGGTGTCGTCGAACGGCAACAGAAGGGGGGCGGCCTTACGGCGACGGCGCTTCGGCGGCGGAGTGGTGGTGTCATCGGCCATGCGAGTCCGCCTTTCCCTGACGCCGTACCAGCGCAAGATGGAGGAGATGAGCGCCCAGGAACGTGGCGGCCATCACCGGGAGGATCCCTGTCCCCTCTGTGCGGTGCAGGCCTGCCGTTACGGCGCCCCCAATGACAAAGGCCGCAAGAACGGCTGTCGCGCTCACGGCCAACGGCCTGATCGCTGACCACGTCACGCCGGCTCGCAAAGACCACTGCATGGGCAGGCGGGTGCGATCGTCCGGCAGGCGGTTTGCGACCAGCGACATGAGGGCCAGGAGGCCGAGAGTGAGGCAGGCAATGATCAAGGGCGGCATGAGGGAATCCCGTTGACGCCAATGTGAGCGAGCGCATCGCGGGGGGCAAGGCTGCACGCCGTGTCCTGTGGGAACTTCGAGGTGCGTAGTCCCGTTCTGGTGCCAGAAAGGGAGATTTGTCATGAAGACACACATGATTTTCGCCGCTCTTGGCATCGCTGCTCTCACGGCTTCTCCGGTGGCGGCTCAGGGTGTGGTCCGTGGCGCCCAGCAGGGGGCCGCCACGGGCCAGGATGTGGCCGGCCCCGTTGGCGGCGCGGTGGGTGGCGTCGTGGGCGGGGTGGCCGGCGGCGTTACCGGTGGCGTGAAGGGCGTGCTGGGAATCCCCCAGAACACGTCTTATTCCTCCGGAAAGGCCAAGCCCAAGACCCTTCCCTCGACCGACCCCCACGGCGGTTCGGCTCACGACCCCTCGCCCCGAACCCGCTGATCCCCCGCCCGGTGACCCGGCGCTCCGCCGGGTCACCGGGCACCGGGCACCGGGACAAATGTCACTCTCAAGGTCTAGGTTAAGCTCATCCTTTGTTCGGGAGGGCGCCTTGACCACCTTGATCCTTACTCGTCACGGGCTGGTGCCCGGCATTGTCCCCGAGCGGTTTCGCGGCCGCATGGACGTGGCCTTGTCCCCCGCCGGCGAGCGGCAGGCCGAGGCGGTCGCGTCGCGCATCGCCCATGCCTTCCGCCCGACGGCAGTCTATACGAGCACCCTTGGCCGCTGCATTGCGACCGGCGCTGCCATTGCCGCCCGATGCGGCGTGGAGGCCCATTCGCGGCCGGAACTCAGCGACATCGATTACGGCGCCTGGCAGTGGAAGACCCACGAGGACGCGCAGGCGGAAGATCCCGAGACCTATGCACTCTGGCGCACCGCACCCCATCTCGTCCGCTTTCCGGGCGGAGAGTCGCTCCAGGATCTGCTGGTCCGGGCGTCGGATCTGCTGCGTTTCGTTCTGGCCAGCCATGCCGGCGAGAGTGTCGTCCTGGTGGGCCATGACAGCGTCAACCGGGTGCTCCTGTGCCACCTGCTGGGGCTGCCGCTCAGTGCCTATTGGCGGTTCAAGCAGGATCCGTGCAACCTGAATGTCATCGAATGGACGGGTACGGACGCTTGTCTCTCCCGCTGCAACGATACGGCGCATCTTCAGCCGTCCTGACGGCCGCGACATCTTTTCCCCGCCCGATCCCCGCGCTTGCCAGCCCGGCTTTCGCATGTCAGCCCTTCAGAGGGGAGAAGAAACCGGGGGGGGGAAGACATGGCGGAGGCCGCGGATCTCGGCATCGGCGAAGGGCGGGCGATGGCAGCCCATCCGCTCAGGTCGGCGGTGCTCGCCGAGTTGCATGCGCGCCCGTTTTTTCCGGCCACCACCCCTCGGCGCTATCTTCACGTGGCCTTCCTCACCGATCCCGCGCATCCCCAAGCGGCGCGGGAAGGAGTGGAGGCCTTCTGTGGCGAACGCGGCGTCGCCGGTCCCGCGCCGGGTGCCAAGCATCACCGCGTGGAACTTGGCGGGGCAATCCTGCGGTGGGAGAGCCATGCGGAGTTCTCCACTTATACCTGGGACCTGCCCTCCACGGAGCTCGCGCCGGGCCTCCTGCCGTTCCAGCCTTCCGCCCTGGCGCTCGCCAGCCCGCTGACCCAGATCCCGCAGCCCGGTCCCCTCCTGGTGGCCGTGGACCTGCACCTGGTCACCGATACGGCCGAGGATTTTCATCTTGAAGCCGTGTTCGATCCCGCGAGCCTTGCCCGCTCGGACGTCACGGACGGGGCCGCCGAGATTGCCACCGACTTCAAGCCCGATCCCTCTGGCTTCGTCCGCATCCTGGTGCGGGACCGGGGCCTTGGAACCGAGGCGGCCGGTGCGCTTGTGCAGCGCGTGCTCGAGATCGAGACCTACCGGCTGCTCGCCTTGCTGGGCCTGCCAGAGGCGCAGCGGCTTGGCCCGGACATCACCCGCATTGAGGCGCAGCTCGCCCGCATGACAGGGGAGATGCGCCATTCCGAGGGATTGGCGGGCAATGCGCGCATGCTGGATGAACTGGTGGTGCTCGCCGCTGAGCTGGAGGCCGGCGCTACGGCTTCGCTGTTCCGGTTCGGCGCCAGCCGTGCCTACCATGACATCGTGAAGCTGCGCCTGGCGACAGTTCGGGAGCAGCCGATCCCCGGCTTTCCCACCTGGCAGCAATTCCTTGACCGGCGGATGGCACCAGCCATGCGCACCTGTGCCGCGGTGGAAGCGCGCCAGGCCGATATCTCCGCCAAGCTCGCCCGTGCCGCTGACCTGCTGCGCACCCGCGTGAACGTGGAAGTGGAGCAGCAAAACCGCGATCTGCTCGCCTCCATGAACGAGCGCACCCGATTGCAACTGCGTCTCCAGCGTACAGTAGAGGGGCTGTCGGTGGCGGCCATCAGCTATTATGTGGCAAGTCTCGTCCATCTGACGGCGGAGGGCATTCACCAGAGCGGCATCGACCATGACCTGGGCTTTGCCCTCAATCCCGGCTTCGTGACGGCCTTGGCTGTCCCCGTCGCCGTGCTGTTCGTCTGGAACGTGGTGCGACGCATCCGACGCGCCCACGGCGACCACGACTGAGGTGGCAGCGCGATGATGGCTACCGCCGCCGCGAGGGAGGTGCCCGCGATGGCGGTCCGGTGGCGTCCACGCTTGAAATCGCATTCGACCCGTCCGCCCCTGCGGGCGATATCTGAAGCACGAACGGTTCCGGATCGGTCGCTGAACGCGCTCCCGGTTGGCGCCGTGTCGAGGAGAACAAGCCTTGGACTTTGAAGTCGAATACAACAATCGCGCCCGGGTCCCGAACTGGGCGGACATCTTCGCCGACTGGCAAGGGCGTTCCGCGCGGCTGCGCGGCGCGGCGGTAGCGGCGGACCTCGGCATCCCCTACGGACCCACCGCGCGGCAGATTCTCGACATCGTCTGGCCCGAGACCGGGCGGGACGCCCCGGTGGTGCTGCTGATCCATGGCGGCTACTGGCAATATATGCACCCGCGGGACCTGACCTTCGCCGCCGAAGGGCTGCTGAAGAATGGCGTGGGCGTGGCGCTGGCGGGCTACGACCTCGCGCCCGACGTGCCGCTCGATACCATCGTGAGCCAGCTGCGCGGTGCGGCTGTGTGTCTCTACCACCGCATCCGCCGCCGCTTCGCCGTCACCGGCCATTCGGCGGGGGGTCATCTGGCGGCCTGCCTGACGGCCACGCGCTGGAAAGATCTCGACCCCCGTGGACCGGACGACATCGTCCCGGCCGGCGCAGGGATTTCCGGCGTGTATGAGGTGGAGCCGCTGGTCCAGACCAGTATGAATGACCGCCTGCACCTGACCGCCGACGAGGCCCGCCGCCTGTCCCCGGCCTTGTGGGAGGTGCCGCAAGGCCGGCACTTCGAGACCTTCACTGGCGGACTTGAGAGCGCAGAATTCCTGCGCCAAGGCCGCGATCTCGCCGCCGCCTGGGCCGCGCAGGGCGTCGTGACCGCCGCCCATGCGGTGGAGGGCACCAATCATTTCACCGTGGTGGAGCAACTGGCCGATACCGGCACGCCTCTCGTGGCCTGCCTCGCGGACATGGCCCGCGATGCCGCGGCCCGGGCCTGAACGGCGCCAGGGCCGGGCCATGGGAGCGGCGGTGTTTGCCGCCCTGCTCACGGCGGGCGGCGGATGGGCGAGCGAAGCGGTGCCGCCGGACAGCGCGGTCATTCCGCTGCTGGCGCGGCCCGGCGAAAGCGGCTTTGCCAATTTCATCGCCGTCTCGGTGGGGGGCGGGGCGCCAGGGGGCGTGCTGCTCGATACCGGTTCCACGGGCCTGCGCATGCGCGCCGAGGCTCTGGGGCAGCAAGTGGAGCTCACCAACGTCCCGCTCACCTATTCCTACTCCAGCGGCAATGTGCTGACCGGCGTTCTGGGCTATGCGCGGGTGGGGTTTCCCGGGGCACAGCCGGACGTCGCCACGTCCGCGCCGATCGCAGTGCATGTGGTCAAGTCCATTACCTGCAAGCCGGAAGTGCCGCGCTGCCCCGGCTGGGCACCGCAGCAGATGGGTGTGATGGGGGTGGCCTACAGTCCGCTGCCGGTCTTCAATCCGCTGGCGCAGCTACCTGGGAACCTTGGCTCCGGCTTCATCGTCGTCGCCGACGACAAGGCCGATCCCGGCGTGCAGCCGCATCTGGTGGTGGGGCTGACGGCCGAGAACAGTGCCAGCTTCAAGCGGGCCGCCTTCGCGCCGGCGCAGGGGGGCCAGCCAGCGGGGTTGAAGGCCTGGAATACCAAGTCCATTCGCACCTGCTTCTCCGTCGATGGCGGCCCGGAGGGCTGCTTTGCGACCGTCTTCGACACCGGTGCGGGGAGCGGCAGTTTCCAGACGCCGGACCTGCCGGCTGCCTGGCTGCACAGTGCTGTGCCGCGCGGGGCGCTGGTGCGTACGCGCGTCGAGGGCGTCATGGAGCTGACCATAAAGGCCGGGCGGCAAGTGTGGACGAACCGCTATCGTTACGCTCCGCCCCATGGCAGCGTGAAGGGCTTCAATTCGGGAGGCCTTGTCTTTCGCCATTTTCAGGTACTGTTCGACGCCGTGAGAGGGGAAATCGGCTTCCGTGCAGGCCCATGAGGAAAGAGCGCGGGTGCGCTTCCCCTACGGGCAGGCCAACACTAGAGTGATCGCGACAGGACGGTTCTGAATACCGTCGCCCGCCTTGGCGCTCCTGCTTCGCCTGCCGGACGCCGTGCACATGAGACCCGGCAGAAAGTGGGCACACATGCCTTTCTCCAAGTCCGCCGACACCGAAGCCAATCTGAATGTGCTTCTCGATCTGGTGCGGGCGGATGCCACCCCGAACATCAATCGCCTGTGGGCGCTGGCCAAGGACATCGAGGCCATCAAACTCAACGTGAAGTTCTTTGGCTATGAGCTGGCCCGTGAGCTTTACGAGGCGCGCGCGGGTGCTGCACCCGATGAGCCCGGCGTCGTTGGCCTGTGCAGCAAGCCCTCCACGCAGGCGGACATTGAGGCACCCTGGGTGTCCTATTGGAGCGCCCGCCTCGGCATGGCGCCGCTCTATCATCGCAAGGTCTGGGAGCTGTGCTATGTGATGCAGGCGCTCTGCGAGCGCGGAGCGCTGGTGGCCGGTGCGCGGGGGCTGGGCTTCGGCTGCGGCCAGGAGCCGCTGCCGAGCGCCATGGCTGCGCTGGGCATCGATGTCACTGTGACCGACCTCGACCCGGCCGAGGCTCTGGCTCGGGGCTGGATCACCACCACCCAGCATGCCAGCACCCTCGACCACGCCTTCAAGCCCCATCTGGTGGACCGTGACACCTTCGAACGCATGGTGCACCTGAAGTTTGTGGACATGAACGCCATCGACCGCGCCTTGCGCGGCTTCGACTTCTGCTGGTCCATCTGCGCCCTGGAGCATCTCGGCTCCATCGCCAACGGTCTGGCTTTCATCGAAGCCTCGCTTGATACGTTGAAGCCGGGCGGGATTGCGGTGCACACCACCGAATTCAACTTCCTGCGCGACGACGCCACCATCGACAACTGGCCGACCGTCCTTTTCCAGCGCCGGCATTTCAAGGATCTGGCGGCGCGCCTTGTGGCCAAAGGACATGAGGTTGCGCCGCTGGACTTTGATGTGGGCGCCGGGCGGCTCGACCGGTTCATCGACGTCCCGCCCTATGCGGACGACCTGCCGGCGAGCGTGCCCTCCTGGCGGGAGGCACCCCAGCATCTCAAGCTGATGATTGACGGCTTCGCTTCCACCTGCTTCGGCCTCATCATCCGCAAGGCCAGATAGGGCGTCCGCACTCATTTCCGCCGTCGGCCCGGCCTCGGTTGAACCCGGGACCGCGAGGCTCTATGCGCAAGGATGAGATCCCGGCGCATGCCGGGCGAAGCTGCGGATTTGCCATGCCCTCCTCGTCTTCCGAAAAGCCGCCGATCCAGATCGCCATCGTCCCGGTGACGCCATTTCAGCAGAACTGTTCCATCCTGTGGTGCGCCGCCACCGGTCGCGGCGCGGTGATCGATCCGGGCGGTGACCTCGACCGCATCCGCTCTGCGCTGGCGGAAACCGGCATCACGGTGGAGAAGATCCTCCTGACCCATGGCCATGTGGACCATGCAGCGGGCGCGGCGGCGCTCGCGGAGAGCCTGGGGGTGCCCGTTGTCGGCCCCAATGCCGCCGACCAGTTCCTGATGGACGACCTTCCGGCCTCGGCCGCGCGCTTCGGCCTGCCGGATGCGAGGCCAGTGACGCCGGACTTCTATCTGTCCGAGGGCGATACGGTTCAGGTGGGCGATTTGGTGCTGGACGTGCTTCAGGTGCCCGGCCACACGCCTGGCCATGTGGTGTTCGTCCACAAGCCCACGTCGGTGGCCATTGTCGGCGATACGCTATTCCGCGGCTCCGTGGGACGGACGGATTTCCCCTATGGCGACCATGACCTGCTGATCCAGGGCATCCGGGAGAAACTGCTGCCGCTGGGGGACAGCATGGTGTGCCTGCCGGGCCATGGGCCTGTGACCTCCATTGGCGACGAGCGGGCCACCAACCCCTTTATCGCGGAATAGGTCGCCTAAAGGTCGAAACCGAGCTGCCTGGGCTTCGCCGCGACAGGGGAGGGCGCAGGGGCGACCGCCTTCTGAGCTGGGCCCGTGTAGGCTGAGGGCTGAGTCTCCGCCGCGTCGAGGCCGTCTTCGCGCTTGCCGTCCGCGACGATCTGGAGCGCCCCGTCGGTCAGCGGGCGCTGCAGGTGGCGCGCCTCGTCCCATGGCGCGCGCAGCCAGACCTCCAGCTCCTCCGGCGTTGTGAGCAAGACTGGCATGGCCTTGGGATGGATGGGCGCCACCTCGGCATTGGGAGGGCAAGTCGCGAAGGCGAAGAGCTGGTGCTCGCCCTCCTCGGGGGCGGCTTTCGGGCCTCGCGCCCCGGTCCAGGGCCGCCAGAGGCCGGCAAAGGCGAAGAGGGGCCGCGACGGATCGAGCGCGAACCAAATGGGCCGCTTCGTGGGCCCCTTCATGTTCCCCTCGCCGGCCCGTTCATCATATTCGCAGAAGCTGGTCGCCGGCACGAGGCAGCGCCGCTCCGGCTTGGTCCAGGGCATCCAATAGCGACTGACAAGGTTGCGGGCATTGGTCACCGGACGCGTGCCGAGGCCGGGCGCTGGGGGAAAGCCCCAGCGCATGCGCGTGAGTTCCCTCACGCCATCCGGTGCGGTCCAGACCACGGGCGCCATCTGGTCCGGAAAGATGGCGGAATGGGGCGGCAGATTACCCGTTGCATCCCGCATGGCGCGGCTCCAGGCGAGGATCGCCGCCTGGCCCTTCACCTCGCTGTAGAGATTGCACATGGCGCGCCTCCTCAGGCGGCGCGGTTGGGGCGCTTCGCGAGCGCCACCTTGTTCCGGCCCGATGTCTTGGCATCATACAGGGCAAAGTCCGCCCGTTCGATGATGGCATCAAGATCCCTGTCGGAGAGGTCGGCGATGGCCACCCCGATGGAGACGGACACCCTTATGTCCTGTCCCTCGAAAGTGACCGCCTGGGCATTGATGCCGACGCGGATGCGCTCGGCCAGAGCGAGGGTGCCGGCCTCGTCCACATTCATCAGCAGGGCGACGAACTCCTCGCCTCCGAACCGTGCCACCCGATCCTGCACGCGCAGATTGGCGCCGATGGTGGCGGCCACATAGCGGATGACCGCGTCGCCGGCCGCGTGCCCGTAGGTGTCGTTCACCGCCTTGAAGTGGTCGATGTCCGCCATGAGGATGCCGAGGCTGTCGGTGCTGCGGGTGCCCTGGAGGGCCCCCTCTGCCATGGACAGGAACGAGCGGCGGTTCAGGAGCCCTGTGAGGGGATCAGTATCCGCCAACTGCCGCAGCGCCTCCACCTCCTCCTTGTGCGCCTGCTGTGTGGTCAGGAAGCGATGCTCGGCGATATCGAGACGGCGCAGCAGGGCGCGCAGTGCGCCCGACAGATGCAGCACGTCGAGGCTCCCGCTCACCCTGGGCAGCATGGTCATAGCGGGATCGCGGCCGATGGCTTGGGCTGCGAGGGTGAGCTGCTGGAGAGGGCGCGAGAGGACCCGGGTGAGCGCGAGTGCGAGCGCGATGCTGACCAGCAGCACCAGCGCCCCGATGCCCAGAATCGAGGCCGCGATCCGGTTCGCGCCGCCGAAGGCTTCGGCGGCATCCTGGCGTGCCACCACCACCCAGCCCAGCGCGGCAATCTGCGGCTGGCTGTCGATGCGCGCAAAGCCCGTCAGGATGCTGGCGTCGCCGTCATTTTCTTCAAGGGTGCCATTGTTTGCCGACCGGAAGCGTGCCATCTGCTCCGCCCCATAGGGGGAGGGGCCGGTGTCCCGGCCGGACAGGATGGTGCCGTCCGCGCCCAGGATCCAGATTTCGAGACCGGGCGCGTCATCGAGCGCTCGCCGGCGTGCCGCATCCGCCCAAGAGAAGGACAGGTGCGCCCCGATGACCCCGAGCAGGCGGTCATCGGGCGAATAGACAGGAAAGGAGACATCGACGAAGCGATGCGGCGTGCCGTCGGGACGCGGCGGCAGCAGCCGCTCCAGGGCCGGTGCCACGTTCACATCGCCGACGAACTCGCCTTTCACACCATTCCTGAACCAAGGGCGATGGTCGACATTCTCCCCCTCCAGCAGCCCCTGAGAGGCCGCCACGACAACCCCGTTGGGGCGGGCAAAGCCGATCCAGGCATAGACGGGCATCATCCTCTGGAGTTGGCTCAGCACGGACCGCATGGAGCTGACGCCCGACTCCCATGCCGGCATCAAGGGCTGCATGTCCGCCAATTGCCGGATGTCGGAAAGACGTTCGCTCAGGTCGCGCTCCAGTTGCCCCGACAGGGAGGCCGCCACCCGCGCCATGTCGGCGCGCACATGGCCGCTCATCTCCTGACGGCTGACGCGGGCCGAAAAGATGGCAAGGCCGGAAAGCCCGACCAGGCAGATGAGGGCGACCACCAGGCTGATCTGCTGCGCCATGGGCATGCGATCTTGCACCCGGCGGACGCGATTCTTGAAGCCATCCAGCAAAGTATGCCCGCTCCCCGCGCGGTCGGGTTGACGTTTCCCTCAGTTCACGACCGTGGGGGCTCGCCGACCGCCCGTCAACGGCATCGGTGGCGAACCTTTCACACCTTGCGCCCCCAGGGTGTCGTGGGCCTTGCGGGGCGCGAGGCGTGCACCACCATCAGCTCGCCCACATTCTCGGGGGTGAGAAGGCCGACCAGCCGGCCACCCGTGTCAGTGACCCCGATGGCCGGCGCGCGCGACTGGGTGATGAGAGTAAGGGCCGCATCCAGGCGGGCACGGGCATCCACGGTGGGAATGTCGGCCTGCATCACCTCGATCACGGCGGTCGCGGGTCCCGGGTCCTTCAGGGCGCGGATCATGGCGTCCCGGGTGAGAAGGCCGCGCAGGCGCCCGGAGCCGTCCACCACGGGGAACTCCTTCTGGGTGGTGCGGATGAGCTCTTCCACCGCGTCGTCGACGGTGGCCTGCGGGCCCAGCGTCTCGAAATGGGTGATCATGGCATCGGAGACGATGAGCCCGCGCGAGGCTTCCTTCAATTGCACCTGTCCCGCCTCGCCGGAGGCCGCCAGGAACACGAAGACGCCGATGATCATCAGCATGGGGTTGGTGAAGATGCCGATGAGGCCGAGCGCCACCGCCAGCGCCTGGCCGATGCTGGCGGCGGCGGAGGTGGCCCGGGCAAAGCCCATCCGCATGGCGAGGAGCGCCCGCAGCACCCGTCCGCCATCCATGGGGAAGGCGGGGATGAGGTTGAACAAGACCAGGAAGATGTTGGCGCCCGCGAGCTTGGCCAGCATGGAGGTGGCGGGATCCTCAATCTTCATCAGTTCGTCGGGATTGGTGGTGGCGCCCAGAACCAGGATGAGCACCAGCGCAATCACCACGTTCACCGCCGGCCCCGCTATGGCGACCACCAGTTCCTCGGAAGGCTTTTCGGGCATGCGCTCCAGGCTGGCGATGCCGCCGAAGGGCCAGAGCGTGATGTCCGGCGTCTTCACGCCGTAGCGCCGGGCCGCGAAGACGTGGCCGAATTCGTGCAGCAGCACGCACAGGAACAGGAGCGCCACGAAAATCACGCCGTCCCACGCAGCCTGCGCCCCACCCTGCCGGTAATAGGCCGCCCAGATCCACACCAGGAAGAGCAGGAAGGTGACGTGGATGCGAACGGCGGTGCCGCCAAAGCGTCCGAGGGTGAGCGACCAGGGCATGCCAATCTCCGCAGGGTGCAACCTTCAGATAAGGCCCTGACCCTGCGTCGCCAATGCGACAGGTGACACAATCCGCAAATGCCAGGGAAGAGGGAGTTGGGTTGATAATAAGGGAAACTTACATTATGTTCTCCTGGCTATGGATGAACTCCCCCTCGGTTTCCTGTTGGTCGACACGGCGCGCCTCTACCGCGCCCGCATTGACCGCGCCTTCGAGCAGGCAGGGCTCGGCCTCACCGCCGGGGAAGCCCGCACCCTCGCCCACGTCAACATCAATCCCGGCCTGCGTCAGGGCGCCTTGGCCATTCGCATGAATGTGGAGCCCATGACCATGGTGGGCTTCCTCGATCGCCTGGAGGCGCGCGGCCTCGTGGTGCGCGAGCCCGACCCCACCGACCGGCGCGCCAAGATCGTCTGCCTGACGCCCGAGGCGCAGCCCCTGCTGGAACGGGTGATGGCTGCCGCCGCGGTGGCCCGGGGCGACGCGTTGGCGGGGCTGACGCCCGCCGAGCGGGACGTGTTCCGGGACATGCTGACGCGGGTGCGCGCCAATCTGTGCCAATCCAACCGGGGGGAGGAGCCGTGACCTTGCTCGCCCCCGCGCCGAAACCGGTCATGACCGAGATGCGCACCGCCATCATCGGCGCGCTCATCATCGTGCTCGGTCCCATCAGCATGTCGCTCTACACGCCGGCCCTGCCGGCGCTGGTCCATGCGTTCGGCACCACCGCCTCGGTGATGAAGCTGACGCTGAGCGTATATTTCTGCGGCTTCGCCTTTTCCCAGCTCATTTGCGGGCCGCTCTCTGATGCCTATGGCCGGCGACCGGCCGCCATCGGCTTCTTTTCGCTCTATGTGGTGGGCAGCATCGTCGCCGCCAGCGCGCCGGACGTGACCTGGCTCATCATCGGCCGGGGCCTCCAGGGCATCGGCGTTGCCGCCGGTCCGGCCATCGCGCGGGCCATCGTGCGCGACCAGTTCACCGGGCAGGCCTCCGCGCGCATCCTCAACCTTATCGGCACCATGCTCGCCATCGGGCCGGCGCTGGCGCCGACCATTGGCGGCGTCATTCTCAGCACGCTCGGCTGGCAGCCGATCTTCTATGTGATGGTCATGTACGGCGTGCTGGCGATGGGCCTGCTTGTCCTGGCCGTGCCGGAGACCAATGCGGCGCCCGACCCGGCCAATGCGCGCCCGCTCCAGGTGCTGCGCAATTACGGCGCGCTGGTCAAGGATTCCGGCTTCATGCGCGCCAGCCTCATGATCGGCTTCTCGCTGGGCGGCATCTATTCGCTGGCGGCCATCGTGCCGTTCGTGCTGATCGAGACCGTGGGCCTGACGCCCACCCAGTTCGGCTATGCCATGGTGTGCCAGACCGGTTCCTTCATGCTGGGCACCATTGTGGCCGGCAAGGTGATGAAGCGTGGTGTGGACGCCAATCGCCTGGTGCCGGCGGGCCTCGCTTTGGTGCTGGCCGGTGGCGCGACCATGGCGGCCTTGCCCTGGTTTTTACCCTATAGCTTTCCGACCGTAATGGGACCGGTGGCCCTGTGGGCCTTTGGCGTCGCTTTGCTGCTGCCCGGCGGCACCACCGCGGCGCTCTCCGGCTTTCCCACCATGGCTGGATCGGCGGCGGCCCTCATGGGCTGCATGCAGATTGGCGGCGGCTTCCTGGGATCGGCGGTGGCGAGCCTCTTTTCCGATCCCGCGCGAGCCCTTGGCGTCGTTGTGCCGGTGATGGGCCTCATCTCCTGCGCCGCCTACGTGCTGCTGAAGCCGAAGCCCCTCCCGGCCTCCGCGCCGCCCGTGGACGAGGCCGATCTGGAGATCGCCACCGACCCGGTGGGGCTCATCGGCGCGGCGGGCGACGAGATCGAGGCCGAGGTGTTCCGCAAGTCGGCGTGACCCTGTTCGCTCACGAAAAAGGCCGGCGCCGCAGATGCGGGCCGGCCTTCTTTGTGGGACGGAAGCCGAGACGCGGGTCAGACGCCCGTCTTGCGGGCGCGCGCGCCATAGGTGCGCAGGCGCAGGGCGTTCAGCTTGATGAAGCCGGCCGCATCGCGATGGTCATAGGCCACCGCGCCTTCCTCGAAGGTCACCAGGTCCTGGTTGTAGAGCGAATAGGGGCTGGTGCGGCCGATGACCGACACATTGCCCTTGTAGAGCTTCACCTTCACCGAGCCGGTCACATATTTCTGGGACAGGTCGATGGCCGCCTGGAGCATCTCGCGCTCGGGCGAGAACCAGAAGCCGTTATAGATGAGCTCCGCATAGCGGGGCATCAGCTCGTCCTTCAGGTGCGCCGCGCCGCGGTCGAGCGTGATGCTCTCAATGCCGCGATGGGCGGCCAGAAGAATGGTGCCGCCGGGGGTCTCATAGACGCCACGCGACTTCATGCCCACGAAGCGGTTTTCCACCAGGTCGAGCCGGCCGATGCCGTTCTCCTTGCCGAGCGCGTTGAGGCGCGCCAGCAGGGTCGCCGGGGAGAGCGCTTCCCCGTCGATGGAGACCGCATCGCCCTGCTCGAAGCCGATATCGATGATGGTCGCCTGGTCGGGCGCCGCCTCGGGGGAAATGGTGCGCTGGTAGACATATTCAGGCGCATCGTCCGCCGGGTCTTCCAGCACCTTGCCCTCGGACGAGGAGTGCAGCAGGTTCGCGTCCACCGAGAAGGGCGCCTCGCCGCGCTTGTCCTTGGCGATCGGGATCTGGTGGCTCTCGGCGAACTCCAGCAGCCGGGTGCGCGACGTCAGGTCCCATTCGCGCCAGGGGGCGATGACGGTGATTTCCGGCTCCAGCGCGTAATAGCCGAGCTCGAAGCGCACCTGGTCGTTGCCCTTGCCGGTGGCGCCGTGGGACACCGCGTCGGCGCCCACCTTGCGGGCAATCTCGATCTGCTTCTTGGCGATCAGCGGGCGGGCGATGGAGGTGCCGAGCAGGTACTGGCCCTCATAGACCGTGTTGGCGCGGAACATGGGGAACACATAGTCCCGCACGAACTCCTCGCGCACGTCCTCGATGAAGATGTTCTCGGGCTTGATGCCGAGCAGCAGGGCCTTCTCGCGCGCCGGGGCCAGTTCCTCGCCCTGGCCGAGATCGGCGGTGAAGGTCACCACCTCGCAGCCATAAGTGGTCTGGAGCCATTTCAGGATCACGGAGGTGTCGAGCCCGCCGGAATAAGCAAGCACCACCTTCTTCACGTCGCGCGCCATCGTTTCTCTCGGATGGATAGGGGCCGGAAAAGTCGGGCGGACTATAGGCCGGAGCCGCGCCGTGGCAAGGGGAAGCGCGCAACCACCGTCCGCAGTCCCCGCCAGGCCTGCTTGAACGTCCAGCGCATGAGGCGAAACAGCCGCAGCACGAGCGCATGAAGGCCCCACCCGCAGGCGCCAAGGAAATCCTCCACCCGCGCGTCCGTCGGTGCACCGCGCCGGGTGAAGATCAGCCAGCGGGCCAGCGCGATGACGAGTATGGTCAGCACCGCAGAGAAGGCGACGTCGGTGAAGAAATGGCCGCCAAACGTGATGCGCAGGCCCCCGGCCGCCGTGCCAAAGGCGGCAGCGGCGAGCAAGGCCGGGCCGCGATATGGGGCGGGGACGAGGGTTGCGGGGGCGATCATCCAGAAGCCCAGCGCCCCTTCGCCCGACACGAAGGAGCAGTTGGTAGGGCAGGCCCCGCCGGCCGCATACCAGGGATTGAACACGTCCTTGCCGCCGAAGGTCTCCACATGGACCGGCCGCGGGCGGCCCCAGTTTTCCTTCAGGATGCCGTTAACGAGGAGCCCCGGCGCGAGCGCCATGGTCAGGGCCAGGAATACCGCCGGCCGCGCTGGCATGAACATGCGCCCGGCGGGGAAGATGAGCTTGAGCAGGATGGCCGCGAAGGCCGGGCCGGCGAACAGCCAGGGGATGATGTTGCCGGCCTTGCGCAGCCATTGGCCCCAGGGGGTGGCGGCCAGGTAAAAATGACCGGCGGCCTTGTCCCAGAACCAGCCGGTGATGGCGAGGTCCCATTCCGGGAAAACCGTGAACAGGATGGCGACCGCCGCGCCGGCCACAAGGGCAAAGAAGACCGTCAGCTTCACCGGCACATCCGCATCGTGTTTGCACTTTCCTTGATCTTCGCCCTTGCGGAGGAACCGGACGGGTCGCAAGACTTCCGGGCATATAGTGCGTGAGCGGCCGGGAGGGAAGCCGAGCCGCTGCGGTTTGGGCTCGCGCAGGGGAGCGCCGGCCAGACACGGGGAACGACCATGGCCAAGGCTTCGCTGGATTTCTATTATGAATTCGCTTCGCCCTATTCCTATCTGGCAGCGGTGCGAATCGGGCCGCTGGCGGAGCAGGCCGGCGTGCATGTGAACTGGAAGCCCTTCCTGCTCGGCCCCATCTTCGCCGCTCAGGGTTACGCGACATCGCCCTTCAACGCCTTTCCGCTCAAGGGCCAGCACATGTGGCGCGACCTGGAGCGCCTGGTGGCGCGCTACGGCCTGCCGCCCATCCGCAAGCCCGAGCCTTTCCCCGTGAATGCCCTGCTTGCGGCGCGCGTCGCCACCTGGCTGAACGACGCCTCCCGCCCCTCCTTCACGGTGGCGGCCTTCAAGGCCGAGTTTGCCGAGGGACGGGACATCACCGATCGCACGGTGGTGGGGCAGTTGCTCGCGGGCCTTGGGCACTTCTGCGAGGATCTGTGTGCGGAGGCGGAGAGCCAGGCGGTGAAGGATCGCCTGCGCGCCACAACGCAGGAGGCGGAGGCCGCCGGCATTTTCGGCGCGCCGTCCTTCATTACGGCGGACAAGGACCTGTTCTGGGGCAATGACCGGCTGGAACAGGCTCTGGAGCATGCCGTGAGCCTCGCTCATGGACGGCTCGCGTCCGTCAAATAGGCTTGGGTTCGCCTCCTCCTCAGGCTGGGCCGTTGGCTCCGGGTGTTCCGCTCGCCGGCGGGGGCGGGCGGTGGGGCGTGGACAGAACCGGTTTCCAGAAGCCGGCCGACCAACCGGCGGTGAGCCAATAGGCAAGCCCGCCGGCAAGGCCCGCCGCCAGGATGTAGAAGGGGTCGGCGATCGGGGCCATCTCGCCGGAAAGGCGCGGAAACAGCGCCGCGCCGGCAAAGGCCGACACCGCGCCATTGGCCACGTGGAACATCCAGGAGCGCACGGCGAAAACCTCTGAGAGGAGGACGCCAATGGCCCCCACCAGCCACATGGTGGACACCAGGAACATGACCAGGAAGCCGGCCGCGAACAGCGCGTCCAGCAAGGCGAACATGGTTTCCGGATCGCCGCCGGGCACGGCGGCGAAGAGGGCGCCGACACGCCACTGGCCGAACAGGATGACCAGCGCACCGGCCGTCAGCGCAGTCACGAAGCCCGCTGGCACGAGCACCAGGCGCAGGAGAAGACGGAAGAAGCTGTCCATGCGCCCATCAGGCCGGGTGGTGGCAGACGGCTTCGATATTGTGGCCGTCCGGGTCGAGGATGAAGGCGCCGTAGTAATGGGGATGATAGTGCGGCCGCAAGCCCGGGGCACCATTGTCCCGCCCGCCAGCGGCGAGTGCGGCGGCGTGGAATGCGTCCACCTGCGTCCGGCTTTCGGCCGCAAATGCCACGTGCACATGAGTCTCGGGCGCCTGCGTGCGGCTTGAGCCCACGGTCGAGCCAATCCAGAAAAAAGGTTTGCCGCCCTGGCCAAACCCGGCATGGGCGCCGGCGCCCGTCTCCTGGGCGCTCACTTCCATCACCACCGAGAGGCCAAGGGGAGCCAGGGTTGCGGCGTAGAAGGCACGGGAGCGGGCGAAGTCGCAGACCGGAAGGCCGATATGGTCAAGCATGGGAGCCGTTCTCCTGCCACTGCATCCTCCACAGCCTCGCGCCAGCTTGCGCTGCTACGCGTGAAGGAACCGTGTGGCGTGAGGCATCCTATGAGCATCTATCTGGGTTCGACGACCCTCACCTACAACTACCTGAACAAATCAGGCACGAAGGCGCTGGACCAACACGCCAAGGAGCCCATCGTCAAGAACGAGATCGCCTATTTCGAGGCGCAAATGGGCAAGATCAAGACGGTGGATGCGTTCGTGAAGAACTACCGCGTCTTCAATTTCGCCATGAAGGCCTATGGGCTGGAGGACATGGCCTATGCCAAGGCCTACATGAAGAAGGTCATCACCTCCGACCTCTCCGACAAGACGAGCTTCGCCAACAAGCTCGCCGATTCCCGCTTCACCAATTTCGCCAAGGCGTTCGGCTATTTGAACGGCACCTCGCTTGCCACCGCCGCCCAGCCCTCGGACGTGGTGAAGGCCTATGTGCAGCAGAGCATGGAGGATGACCTGGGCGCGACCGACCAGGGCGTGAAGCTGGCCCTGTATTTCAAGCGCATGGCTCCCACCGTGAAGAGCGCCTACGGTCTGCTCGCAGATACTGCGCTGTGGAAGGTGGTGAAGACCGTCTATGGCTTTCCCACCGAGATGGGCACGGCGGACATCGACCAGCAGGCCAAGGCGGTGAAGGCACGGATGAACGTCGCCGATCTCCAGGATCCGGCCAAGGTCGACAAGATCCTGAAGCGCTTCACCATCATGTGGGATGCGACGGAAAACACCGCGAGCAGCCCGGTGCTGCAACTCTTCAACAGTGGCAGCACCGCCAGCTCGGGCTTCACCAGTTCTCTGATCAACCTGAAATATGGCGGCTGAGACAGCGCCGGATCACTCCGCCGCCGCGGCCATGGCGCGCAAGGCCAGGCGCTCGCGGGCGGAGAGCTTTTCCGTCTCGCTCTTCAACTGGCCGCAGGCGGCCAGGATGTCGCGGCCGCGCGGGGTGCGCACGGGGCTGGCATAGCCGGCGCGGAACACGATGTCCGAGAAGCGCTCGATGGTCTCCCAGTCCGAGCACTCATACTTGGTGCCGGGCCAGGGATTGAACGGGATCAGGTTGATCTTGGCCGGCACACCTTCCAAGAGCTTCACCAGAGCCCGCGCGTCGGCGGGGCTGTCATTGACGCCCTTGAGCATCACATATTCGAACGTGATGCGCTTGGCGTTGGAGGCGGGCGGATAGGTGCGGCACGCCTCCATCAGCTGGGCGATGGGATACTTCTTGTTGATGGGCACCAGCACGTCGCGCAGATCGTCCCGCACCGCATGAAGCGAGATGGCGAGCATGGGCCCCACGTCGCGGCCGAGCCGCTCGATCTCCGGCACCACGCCGGAGGTGGAGACCGTGATGCGTCGCTTGCCCAGACCGAGCCCGTCCCCGTCCGCCAGGATCTCGATGGCTTCGGCCACCGAATCATAGGCATAGAGCGGCTCGCCCATGCCCATGAAGACGATGTTGGTCACGAGCCGGTCGCCTTCCGTCGGCAGGCCTGGCCCCACGGCACGTTCCTGGCCGGGATAGTCGCCCAGCCGGTCGCGGGCAACCAGCACCTGGCCGATGATCTCGGCGGCGGTCAGGTTGCGCACCAGCCGCTGCGTGCCCGTGTGGCAGAAGGAGCAATTGAGCGTGCAGCCCACCTGGCTGGAGACGCACAGCGTGCCCCGGTCGCGCTCGGGAATATAGACCGCCTCCACCTCGTGGGGGCGCTCGCCGGGGGTCTCGGCGGGCAGGCGCAGCAGCCATTTGCGGGTGCCGTCCTGGGACACCTGCTCGACCACGATCTCCGGCCGCGCAAGGCCGTAGCTCTCCGCGAGGCGCGCCCGCAGATGCTTGGAGACGTTGGTCATTTCCTCGAAAGTGGTGGCACCGCGCAGATAGATCCAGTGCCAGAGCTGGTTCACGCGCATACGCCGCTCGCGCTCGGGCACGCCGATGGCGCCCAAGGCAAGGTTCAGCTTCTCGCGGCTGAGGCCGGCGAGGCTCGGCAGTGCGGCGCCCGCCGGAACCGGCGCCGAAAATTCTTCGATCATGCGCGTCATGAGGCCACACATAGCGTTTTCCAGCCCCCACCGCCACTGCGGCGCGCGCCCGGCTCGCATGTGCGATCCACAACCCGGCAGGGTCGGCCGTTATGGCGGGCGTTCAGCGGGTGACGACCGTCCTCACTTGCACTCCTGCGCCACCCGGTCGAGCGCCTGGCTGATGCCGGAGAGGGAGTATTTGTCCGTGGTGGGATTGCCGCGGGTGGATGTGGAGACCACCGTCACGTCCTTGCCCTTGCGGATAGCATCCACCAGCTTGCCCTCATCCGCCACGTTGCGCACCCAGGCGCCGTCTTCCTTGGTGTAGAGCATGAAGGTCTGCGAGCCGACGGTAAGCTTCGCCTCGCTGCCTTCCTTGAGCGGGAAGCCCATCTTCAGGCTCACCTCGTTGGTGACCTTCTCGCCCGGACGGGTGGAGATGAAGAAGAAGGCCGGGTCCCGCTTCAGCCCACCCGGCAGGCGATCCTTCGGCTGGGAAATGGCGTAGCAGACCTTGGAATTGCCGCTGCCGCTGGCATAGACGTTCCAGTCGCCGAACTGAGCCACCGCCTTGGGCTGGGGCGCCTGGGCAAGAGCGCCACCGGTGGCCGCCAGGAGGAGAGCGGCGCCGAGGATGGCGGAACTTGCACGGAAAGGAGCCATGACGTCACCTTGTTGGCTGGAGGGGCGGCCGCAGGTGTCCCTGCCAGCTCGCCCGCTGCGTCTCTGGGACGTCCCCTAAAGGTGGACGCCGACCAAAAAATGGCACACAGACAGTTTGCCGTTTCCTTAACACAAGTCGTGCCAATGCCTAGCGCCATGCTGTGGATGGCGCCATTGGGGCCAAAACGGGAGAAGAATCACGATGAAGGCCGTTCTGTGCGTCCGTCATGCCCCCGCCGAGGATCTGGAGTTTTTGGACCTGCCCGATCCCGTGCCCGGCCCCGGAGAGGTGGTGGTGACGGTTGCCGCGGTTGGCCTGAATTTCTTCGACACCCTCATCATCCGTGATCTCTACCAGTACAAGCCGGACTTGCCCTTCTCGCCCGGGGGCGAGTTTTCGGGCGTGGTGTGCGCGCTCGGCGAGGGGGTTACCGAGGTGGCGCTGGGCGAGCGCGTGGCGGGCTACGTCACCTATGGAGCCGCGCGCGAGAAGGTGGTGGTGCCGGCCAACATTCTGGCGGGGGTGCCGGATGGGCTCGACATGGTGCGCGCTGCCGGCCTCACCGTGACCTATGGCACCTCGCTCTATGCGCTGCGGGACCGGGGCGAACTGAAGCCCGGCGAGACCCTGGCGGTCCTGGGGGCGGCCGGCGGCGTGGGCCTTGCGGCGGTGGAACTGGGCAAGATCCTCGGCGCGCGGGTGATCGCCTGCGCCTCCTCGCCGGACAAGATCGACTTTGCCAAAGCCCACGGCGCCGACGAGGGCATCGACTACACCCGGGAAGACCTGAAGGCTGCCCTCAAGCGCCTGGGCGGCGAGACGGGCATCGACGTGGTCTATGACCCCGTGGGCGGCGAGCAGTCAGAGCAGGCGGTACGGGCGCTGGCCTGGTTCGGCCGGCTCCTCGTCATCGGCTTTGCCGCCGGCTCCATCCCCAAGCTGCCGCTCAACCTGCTGCTGCTCAAGAATTGTGATGCCCGAGGCGTTGCCTTCGGCACCAATGCCCGCCGCGATCCCGCCTGGATGCGCGCGGCTATGCAGGAGTTGTTCGGCTATGCGGTGGAGAGGCGGATCTCCGCCCATGTGGACAAGACCTTTCCGCTGGAGCGCTGCGCGGAGGCGCTCGGGGAGATTTCCGGGCGCCGGGTGAAGGGCAAGGTGGTGCTCACCACCGGCCTGTGACGCGGAGGGCCGGCGGTCAGCCGCCGGCCTTCAGGTCGTCCAGCGCCTCGCGCGCCGCATCGCGGTGCGTCGGGGTGATGTGGGACGACAGGAGCTTGAGCGCCGTGAACAGCACCGCCGCATCATCGCCGAACCCGATCACGGGAAGGATGTCCGGCGTCAGGTCCGCCGGCAGCACGAAATAGGCGAGCGTGGCCAGGAGCCCCGCGCGCACCTTCAGCGGCGTGTTGCGATCAAACGCCGCGAAATAGGCGGCCACCGCCTCCTCGGCGAACGGCACCGAGGCGGCCGTGCGCCGGATCTTGTGCCAGAAGCCGCGCTTCACGCGCGCCTCGTCCGCCCGTGCGCGGGAGGCCTCGGCGGCATCCTCAGCCTCAAGGCGGCTCCAGTCGGTGGGGTCGGAAGACGAGTGAATCATGAAATTCAGATGGGGAGTGCGCACGCGGGCGCAAGAGGCGCCCCATCAGGCCAGAGGATAGGCCGCCTCCACCAGATAGGGACCGCCGCCTACCGAATCGCGGGACGAGAACAGCACGAAGCGCGGCACCTGGAAGGCCGGGCTGCGATAGGCCCCCCGCATGGACAGATAGTCCGCCACCTGCCGGCTGGAGGCGTCTCGCAGCCGGGCGAGGGTGACGTGGGGCTTGTAGGAGCGGTCCGGCGACAGGCCGAGGCGCTGCATGATCCGCTCATGCTCGGCCTGCAATTCCAGCAGGGCGTGGTTGGCGCGCACCGCTGCGAACAGCGCCCGGGGCCGGTTGCCGCCAAACTGGTCCAGGCCATCCAGCGCCAGCTCGAACGAGCGCCGCCGCACCTGGCCAAGCATGTACATGATCTCACGGCCCAGGCCGTCATCCACGTCGCCGACAAAACGCAGCGTCACATGGTAGTTTTCCGGATCGATCCAGCGCGCGCCCGAAAGGCCGCCGCGCAGCATGGACAAATCAAGGCCAATCGGGGCGGGAACCTCGATGGCGGTGAAGAGCCGCGGCATGTGCGCCTCCTACTCCCCCCGCCGCCCGGCCGCCCGGATCACGGACCGCACCGGCGGGGCAATGTCTGCAGTGAATGAGATTCGCCCGCCCGAGGGAAGTCGGTCACTTCAGGGGAACGAAGATGTCCACGTCGAGAGCGTCCGGGGTCGTGGTCATCGGGTCGGTCAGGTACTTCTCCACATAGGCGTCCTGGGCCTGGAGATTCTTGTTATCGAGATAATTGGCGATGGACTCATAGGTTTCATCCATGTCGGCAAAAGAGCCGTGATGGGTGAATTTCAGCACCTTGCCGCTGAAGGAGGCACCCAAGGTCATGCCGTCCTTCGGTTTGTCCTGGGTGGTGCCGGAGAAAGGGATCTGCGCCTCGAATTCGAATCCGGCATCGTCGCTGGAGGTGTAGAGCACCATCACATCGCCGTCGCGCTTGAGGCCGAGGCGGTCGAGTTCGGCGCTGATCGCCTTCAGCGACCCGACGATGATCTCGAAGCCGTTCTCCCAGCTGGCCTGCCCGGTCTTCCCGAGCACCGGCACCGGCGACAGAACCACCTCTTCCGGTGACATGAGGTCCTGTGCCGCCGGCGGCTGCTGAGCGGGGGCGGCGGGGGGGACCGTGCGCGGGGAAAGCGGGGCGCCCAGAGCGGGCGGGGCGCCGGGCAAGGGGGCCACCTCGGCCGGGGAGGGGGCATTCTGCGCGAAGCCCGCATTGGCGCCGAGGGCAAGGACCGCCCCGAGAACGCCCGGACGCATCGTGTTCCACCAACCGGCGCGAAGGCGAGACGGCCCGCTCATTGAATGCTCACTCCTGCCGGATCGCGCCCGGCCCTGACTGTTGCGGCGCACTTTTACCATGTTCTTTCCAGGTGCATATGGCCCGTGCGTCGCGAAGGGGTGGCGCAAGGGCGGGTGCCCGCCATATAAGGCAGAGCGCGCGTGAGGCCCGCCGCATGGGGCGGCCGCGCGGCGGCAGGATTTGTCTGACATCATGGCCAGGCTTGCGGATCGCCATTTCGTGAAGATGAACGGGCTCGGCAACGAGATCCTGGTCCTCGACCTGCGTTCGGATCCCGTCGAGGTCACGCCGGCCGAGGCGCGGGCCATGGCCCGGCCGCAGGCTGTTCCCTTTGACCAGGCCATGGTGCTTTATCCACCCCGCCGGCCCGACACCGCCGCCTTCGTTCGCATCCTGAATTCCGACGGCTCGGAAGCCGCCGCCTGCGGCAATGGCACGCGCTGCATCGCCGCCTATGAGGCGGCGCGGGCGGGATCGGACCATGTGGTGTTCGAAAGCCCCGCTGGCCTGCTGATCTGCGACGTGCAGGGCGATGGCACCATCACGGTGGACATGGGCGCCCCCCGCCTCGACTGGGCCGAGATCCCCCTCTCGGTGTCGGTGCCGGACACCGCTTCTTACGTCATTCCCGGCTATGAGGCGCTCGGCCCCGCCAGCTTTGCCAGCATGGGCAATCCCCATGCGGTCTTTTTCGTGGACGCAGAGGTGGACGTCGATCGCCTGGGTCCGGCCTTGGAGCATCATGCCCTGTTCCCCGAGCGGGCCAACATCTCCTTCGTGCGCCAGGCGGGGCCCGGCCATCTGATCGTCGATGTGTGGGAGCGCGGCGCCGGTCGTACCCGCGCCTGCGGCACCGCCGCCTGCGCCGTCGCCGTGAATGCCGTGCGTACCGGCCGCACCGGCCGCACGGTGCGCATTACCCTTCCCGGCGGCGACCTCACCATCCAATGGCGGGAGAGCGACGGCCACGTTCTCATGACCGGCCCGGTGGCCCATGAGTATGAGGGCCACCTGACCCCCGCCATGCTGACGGAGGCCGCGTGACCGTTCCGGGCGCGGCGCCCGAGGCAGCACGGGAAGACGGGATTTCCATCCTGACCTTCGGCTGTCGCCTCAATGCGCTGGATTCCACCCAAATGGAGGCGGCTGCCCGCGCGGCGGGCCTCACCGACGCGGTGATCGTCAATACCTGCGCGGTGACCGCGGAGGCGGTGAACCAGGCGCGGCAGGCCATCCGCAAGGCCAAGCGCGAGCGTCCCGGGGCGCGCGTCATCGTCGCCGGCTGCGCCGCCCAGGCCGACCCTGCGCGCTTTACCGCCATGCCCGAGGTGGACCGGGTGATCGGCAATGTCCGCAAGGCCGATCCCAGCCTCTGGCGCGAGACGCGGGCGGCGCTTGCTGTGCCCACGCCCTCCCGCCTCGCCGTGGACGACATCATGGCGGTTCGCGCTGTCGCCCCGCACATGGCCGAAGGTCACGACCGGCGTACGCGGGCCTTCGTGCAGGTGCAGGACGGGTGTGACCATCGCTGCACCTTCTGCATCATTCCGTTCGGCCGGGGTCCCGCCCGCTCGGTCCCCATGGGCGCGGTGGTGGCGCACATCGCGCGCCTCGTGGAGGCGGGCCAGCGGGAGGTGGTGCTGACCGGCGTCGACCTCACCTCCTATGGTGGCGACCTGCCCGGCACCCCGACGCTGGGCCGGCTGGTGCGGTCCATCCTGCGGCATGTGCCGGCCCTGGAGCGGCTGCGCCTGTCCTCCATCGACATGGTGGAGGCGGACGACGACCTCCTCGCCGCCTTGGCGGAGGAGGAGCGGCTGATGCCGCATCTGCACCTGTCGCTGCAATCGGGCGACGATTTGATCCTGAAGCGCATGAAGCGCCGCCACAGCCGCGCGGACGCTGAGCGGCTGGTGGCAGAGATGCGCCGCCGCCGGCCCGATCTGGTTCTGGGCGCCGACCTCATCGCCGGCTTTCCCACCGAGACCGAGGCGCAGTTCCGCAACACGCTTGCCTGCGTGGACGCCCTTGGCCTCTCCTTCCTGCACGTCTTCCCCTTCTCGCCCCGCCCCGGCACGCCGGCCGTCCGCATGCCCCAGCTGGCCCGTCCGCTGGTGAAGGAGCGGGCGCGGCGGCTGCGAGAGAAGGGCGAGGCGGCTCTGCTGCGCCATCTCGCCGCCCAGGTGGGCCGCAGCCGGGCGGTACTGGTGGAGGCCGACGGCGGCGGGCGCACGCCCCATTTCACCCCGGTTCGGGTGGCGCGCGCGGCGCGCCCCGGCGCCATCCTCGATTTGCGGATCTCGGGCCATGACGGCGCCCGGCTGATCGCCGCCTGACCCAACGCCCCAAGGACGCACATGAGCGAGAGCGGAACACCGGAGAAGAAGGGCTTCTGGAAGCGCCTCACCAGCGGCCTGGCGCGCACCGCCCAGAGCCTCACCCAGGGCATCACGGACCTTGTCACCAAGCGTAAGCTGGACACCGCCACCCTGGAGGATCTGGAGGACATCCTGATCCGCGCCGACCTCGGCACAGCCACTGCCGCCCGCATCGTCGCCGAAGTGGGGCGCGGCCGGCACGACAAGATGATCTCCGCCGACGAGGTAAAGGAGCTGATCGCCGCCGAGGTGGAGACCATCCTCTCACCCGTCGCCAAGCCCCTGGTGGTGGATACCTCCCACAAGCCGTTCATCCTGCTCATGGTGGGCGTCAACGGCTCGGGCAAGACCACCACCATCGGCAAGCTCGCCTCCCAGTGGCGCTCAGAAGGCCGCAAAGTGGTGCTGGCGGCGGGCGACACGTTCCGCGCCGCCGCCATCGAGCAATTGAAGGTCTGGGGCGAGCGCACCGGCGCCCATGTGATCGCCCGCGCGCCCGGTGCGGATGCGGCCGGCGTTGCCCATGACGCGATCACCGAGGCGCGCGCCCTGAACGCAGACATCCTCATGATCGATACGGCCGGCCGGCTCCAGAACCGCACCGAGCTGATGGCCGAGCTGGAGAAGGTGGTGCGCGTCATCAAGAAGCTGGAGCCGACCGCCCCTCACGCGGTGCTGCTCGTGCTGGATGCCACCGTCGGCCAGAATGCGCTCTCCCAGGTGGAGGTGTTCTCGCGCATTGCCGGCGTGACCGGCCTGGTCATGACCAAGCTCGACGGCACGGCGCGCGGCGGCATCCTGGTGGCCATCGCGGCCAAGCACGGCATTCCCGTGCACCTGATCGGCGTCGGGGAAGGGGCGGACGATCTCCAGCCCTTCGCCGCCCGGGACTTCGCCCGGGCCATTGCCGGCCTGAACTGAGCGGCCGGATCCTTCGGTCTGGCCTATCGGAAGGCGCGTGCCGGTCGGGGTGGCGGGGGCGGCTCTGCCGGAGCAGGCTCGGGCCGCAACTGCGGCTGAGGCGGGCGCGGCGGCTGCGGTCTTGGCCCCTGTCCGGGTCCCTGTGGTCCTTGCCTTTGAACAGGCCCCTGTCCCGGCCCCCGACTTGCCCCCGGCGGCTGCGGTCGTGGGGTTTGCGGAGCACCTGGCGGGACGGCGGGCCGGAGCGGGGCGCGGCGCTGAAGCACCCGGCGGCTGGCCAGGATCCCCTCATAGAGGCCGGCATAATCATCCGCCATGGCCTGGGCAGTGCGGTCGGTGCCCTCGGTCTGCTGCCATTGCAGCACTTCCGCGCGGCGCTGGGACATCTCTTCCGGCATGTCGCGGATATAACGCACGGCTTCCGCAAGCAGGCCGGCATCGGCCGCGTCGAACAGCCAACCCGCGCCATGTGCCCCGATGCGTTCGCCCACTGCGCCGAGATCGCGGCCGAGCACCGGAAGGCCGGCCGCCCACAATTCCGTCAGCACATGGCAATAGGTCTCCGCCCAGAGGGGGGCGAGCAGACCCATATGGGCGCCGATGGCCTCCGCCCGCGCCACGAAGTCCTCGCGGTCATAGGGGCCATGGGCAATGACCGCGCGGGTGTCGAGCCCGTCATCATAGCCGCCCAGATGGTGCACCTCGACGCCCTCGGGCTGAAGCAGGCGCGCCAGTTCGCTGACCAGCGCCGAGCCCTTGGCCCGCGAGAGGTCCCCCGCCACCAGGATGCGGAAGGGACCGTCCGGCTGCACCGAAGCCGCCGTCCCGAAGCGGGCGAAGGTGCGCCCGTGCGGGATCACCTTCAGACGCCCGGCGACGGCCGGCATGATCCCGCCGATGAGCGCAGCCACGGACGGCGCGGTTGTCACCAGGGCATCGCAGGTGGCGATGGCGGCCTGGAAGCGGGCGCGCCAGCGCTCCACATAGGCGTTCTTGATGTCGGGCATCTCGCTCTGGTCCCACAATTCCGAGCGGCAGGGGCCCGGCGTGTGGGTGCAGCGGCCGCCGCAGAACTGCCCGGTCTCGTCGATCAGCTTCACGCTGGGGCAGAGCGTGTAATAATCGTGGAAGGAATAGACGGTGGGAAGCGCCAGCGAGGCGCACACCCCCGGCAGGCCGAGGCTGTGATAAGCGAGGTGCCGGATGTGCACCAGCTCGATGGCGTATTTCACCAGCCAGCCGCGCACGGCATTGTCATAGGCATCCGAGGTGTGGAGCACCGGGTCGATGCGCCGGTCCAGCACCTTGCTCTCCAGCAGGCGCTGCTCGTCCCCGTCCGCCGACCACAATTCCAGGACATGGCCGTTGCAATAAAGCAGGTAGGGCTCGTAGCGGTCGCGCAGATTCTCCATCAGGTCGCGGTTGGTCTGGGGCGTGCCGCCGCTCAGCGTCGAAATCACGAACAGCATGCGCGGCCGCACCTTTGCGGGCGCCTCCTGGAAGGCGCGGCGCACCTGGTAGCGCACGGTGTTCAAATCCGTGCGGCGGGTGAAGCTGTCGGCGATCACGTCATATTCGGAATGGCGCTTTAGCGTCTCCCGCGCCTCCTGCTTGAGGGCCGCGGCGCGTGCCCCGAAGCTCGCCTCGCGCTCGTGCAGGACGTAGGTGCGGTCATCGATCACATGCTGCCAGCCCAGATGCATGGCGCGCACGCAGAAGTCATTCTCCTCGCCATAGCCCTTGGCGAAGGCCTTCAGGTCGAACCCGCCCACCGCGTCGTAGCAGGCCCGGCGGATGAACATGCAGAAGCCGTTGCCCGTGCCCACCGCCGGATAGAGCCCGAGCGCCCACTGGTTGACCAGGCGCGACACATCGGCGGCGGACAGGTGGGCCGGCAGCGTGTTGGTGCCGTTGATGTCGGGAGCCGAGAAGGCACCGGCGCGGTTGGAGAGGGCCGTCACCGTGCCGATCCGGGGACCCTGCCAGGAGGCGGTGAGCAGGTTCTCCAGCCAGCGGGGACCGACTTCCGTATCGGCATTCAGGATGACCACATCACCTTGCACGGCCTTGATGCCGGCATCCACGGTCCGGGCGAAGCCTTCATTCTGCCGATTGCGCCGCACGATCACATTGCCGAGGCCCTCCAGCCGCTGGAGCACGGTGAGCACGGCCGGGTCGGTGCTGGCATCATCCAGCACCGCCAGCCGCGCCCGCGCCGTGGTGTGGCGCAAGAGCGCCGTCAGGCACCGGTCCAGCGCGGCGGGGGCGTTGAAGACGGGCACGATGATGGTGGCGAGATGCCGGTCGAGGCCCGGATTGCGCAGTTCCGGATCGGGCAGGGCCGGGGCTTGGATATCCACCGGCGAGCCCCTCAGCTCGGTTCCGGCCTCCCCGTCCCGCACGGACACCGTGAAGCGGCCCCCACGCACCGGCGGCCGCCCCCAATGAAGGGCGAAGCCGCCGCCCGTGTCGGAGAGGCCGGCCAGCCGCAGGTCCATACGCTCGCGATCTGCCGGCAGATGGGCGAAGGGGATGCCGTCGATGCTGATGGCCACCGCGGCATTTTCGCCGGGAAGCCCTTCCCGCACGGCCCAGCCGGTGAGGCCATGGGCATCGGCCTTGTCGATGGCGCCCAGCGGCCGGCCGGAGCCAAACAGGGCCGTGTCAAGTTCCATGTCCCCTGCAGACAGGATGACGGGCACCTTGCCGGGTATGCCGCCAAGTTCCTCAAACGCGGGCGCGAGATCCTCCGACGTGAGCTCGAACCCCAATTGCAGGTCCGGTCGCATGCCGGATGCGGCGAGGTCGGGACGCGGCAGGTCCGCCGGAATGACCACCTCGAGACCGGCGAAAGACAGGCGCGCCAGGGGCTCGGGCGCGTCGGGGTCGAACAGCCAGCCGCTGATGCCTTGAGGGCCGGCCCGATCGATGCGGCCCCGCGCAGCCAGCGGGTGGATCTCCAGGGTCCGGGGCAGAAGTTCCACTGGCCGGCCATGGCCATCCGACAGCGCCATGCGGGCGACGGTGCGCGTGTCGAGTGCGGCGGAGACTGTCACCACGAAGCCGCAGGCCACCCCTTCAAGCCCCACAGCGGTCAGATCGGCCCGCGGGGAGAAATGGGCGGTGCGGCCGATTTCGGTATCTCCCACCCGCACCACCACCTCGGCTGGCGGCGTTCGGCTGCGGGATGCAATGCACCATCCCATGACCAGCGAGACGTTGCGGCCCGATTCGATGCGGTCGACGGCCCCGATCAGGCCCGCTTCTTCTTTGATGGTCATTCAGTCTCGCCGGCGCATTTGCCCAGAAGCATATCACCGCTCTACGCCGCAGTGCGATAGAGGCGAAATCACGCTGGATGACGCTCCATTTCGGAGCCGGCTGCGGAAGGCGGTTCCATGCTGCCTTTCCGCACGGGTGCGGCGGAGGTCGAGCCTGGTGCCGGCCTCCGCGTGGCCGGGATGGCGGAGCGCCTGCGACGATGCGGGGCCAATGTGCTGGGCATATCGCGCCAGTCACGCCCCGCCCTGGCCTTCTGGCCACCGTGATCTTGAGGAAGTGAGAGGACCTCCGCGGGGCCATCCGTCTCCTGACCGCCGCGGCTTCCGGCGCCGCGGGCGAGGTGCAGGGCGGCGCGAAGCGGCCGCATTCCGGCCGCAGGCGGCGCTGAGGGCATCTACCGGCCGGCAGGTGCGCCGGCCGGTGGAGGTCACGGACAGGCGGACTGCATGCGGTTCATGGCGGCAGTGACGCCGCTCAAGGAGAAGATGTAGTTGGTGGAGTTGCCGCGCCGCGACTTGGCCGAGATCTTCAACTCGTCGCCGCGCTTCAGCGCCGCCAGGAAGTCGGTCTCCTGCGCCGCCGAGGACAGCCAGGCATTGGGGCCGCCCACCATCATCGGGAAGTCCTTGCCGTCCACGTCCGCCTGCACGGTGGAATTGGGGGCAAGGTCATAACCCGTGGTCAGGCTGGCCTCGGTGCGGTTGGCGTTCTTTCCCACCATGCGGACAAAGAACGAGACGTCCCCATGGTTGAGGGAGGCAGGCATTTCCTGTTTCGGTGCGGAATAGATGTAGCAATGGGCGGACCCATTCTCCTGATACGTCCAGACGCTCCAGTCCTCGTAGGTGCCGAGAGACTTGGGAACAGCAGCGTGAGCCGCTCCGCACGAAAGGATCAGAACTGCTGTCAGAGCCATACGTGGCAGCATATTTCTCTCCAATGCTATGCATGAGGTGGCCATCTAGCCGCCATGCAGGTTAACGAAAGATGGACCTGCTGCCAAATTCGCCCCCTTCGTCCGCGATTGCCGCCACATTGTGCAAATCCTTGCGCCGCAGGGCTTGGGCGTGGCCGTGGGGCGGATTTTGGAAATAGACCAGTTCAGCAACTAGTTGCTATCTGGCGCGGCTGGGCCGGTGTCCAATCGGACCCATGATCAACGCCCTTGAGACCTCCTCCTCCCTCTTCGACCCCTCGGCGGTGCCGGAGGAAGTCCGTCTCGGCGCCGGGCGGGACGAACTGGTCCTGACCTGGGATGACGGGCGCCCCCACACCTTCCGGGCCTCCACCCTGCGCACCGCCTGCCGCTGCGCCTGGTGCACCCGCGCCCGGGCCGAGGAACGGTTTCCCACGGGCTTCCCCGGCATCGCCATCACCTCGCTTTCCCCCATCGCTGACTATGCCCTGAACCTGCATTTCTCCGATGGGCACGAGCGCGGCATCTACCCCTTCAGCTATCTGCGCGCCCTCGCGGGGGCCGACCTTGCGGAGCACAGGCCATGAGCGACATCCCCACCGAGATCGTCGAATGCGACATCCTGGTCATTGGCGGCGGCACCGGCGGGCCCATGGCCGCCATCAAGGCCAAGGAGAAGAATCCCGGCCTCAAGGTCGTGCTGATGGAGAAGGCCAATGTGAAGCGCTCCGGCGCGGTCTCCATGGGCATGGACGGGCTGAACAATGCCGTCATCCCCGGCTATGCCACCCCTGAGCAATATGTGAAGGAAATCACCGTCGCCAATGATGGCATCGTCCATCAGAAGGCGGTGATGGCCTATGCCACCGGCTCCTACCCGATGATCCAGTATCTGGATTCCATCGGCGTGAAGTTCGAGAAGGACGGCTCGGGCGAGTACAATGTGCGCAAGGTCCACCACATGGGCACCTATGTGCTGCCCATGCCGGAAGGCCACCACGTCAAGAAGGCGCTCTACCGCCAGCTGCGCCGCCTTCAGGTCAACGTCACCAACCGCTATATGGCCACCCGCCTGCTCAATGCGCCGGACGGCCGGATCGCGGGCGCCATCGGTGTGAACACCCGCACCTCCGAGTTTCTGGTGGTGCGCGCCAAGTCGGTGATCCTGGCATGCGGCGCCGCCGGTCGGCTGGGCCTTCCGGCCTCGGGCTATCTGTTCGGCACCTATGAAAACCCGGCCAATTGTGGCGATGGCTATGCCATGGCCTATCATGCGGGAGCGGGGCTCGCGAACCTGGAATGCTACCAGATCAACCCGCTCATCAAGGACTATAACGGCCCGGCCTGCGCCTATGTGACCGGTCCGTTCGGCGGCTACACCGCCAACAACAAGGGCGAGCGCTTCATCGAGTGCGACTATTGGTCGGGCCAGATGATGAAGGAGTTCTTCGGCGAGCTGGAGAGCGGCAACGGCCCAGTCTTCCTGAAGATGAACCATCTGGCCGAGGAGACCATCTCGGAGATCGAGACCATCCTGCATTCCAACGAGCGGCCCTCCCGCGGCCGCTTCCACGAGAAGCGCGGCACCGATTATCGCCAGCGCATGGTGGAGATGCACATTTCCGAGATCGGCTTCTGCTCCGGCCACTCGGCTTCCGGCGTGTGGGTGGACGAGAATGCCCGCACCACGGTGGATGGCCTCTATGCCGCCGGCGACATGGCCAGCGTGCCGCACAATTACATGCTCGGCGCCTTCGTGAATGGCGGCATTGCCGGGCGGGACGCGGCCGATTACTGCGCCTCTCTTGATCTGCCGGCCTATGACCCGGCCGATGTGCGGGCCGAGCAGGAACGTGTGCTCGCCCCCACCCGCCGCACGGATGGGCTGACCCCCTTCGAGATGGAGTTCAAGACCCGGCGTCTGGTGAACGACTATCTCCAGCCGCCCAAGGTCACCGCCAAGTATCACATCGCCCAGGAGCGCTTTGCCGAGATCCGGGACGACCTCCGGCACATGGTGGCGCGCGATCCCCACGAGCTGATGCGGGCGCTGGAGCTGCAATCCATCCTCGATTGCGCCGACATGGCCGCCGCCGCCTCGCTCTATCGCACCGAGAGCCGCTGGGGCCTCTATCACTGGCGGGTGGATCATCCCGCCACCGACAACGAGAACTGGTTCTGCCACACCCTTCTCTACAAGGATGACAATGGCCGCATGGCCCATCGCAAGCGCGCGGTGGACCCCTATGTGGTGGAGATCCCGGAAGAAGAGATGGGCGCCTACCACCAATTGCGCACCCCGGCCATCGCCGCCGAGTGATCCCCTCGCCCTTTCGGAGCCCGCCATGCCGTTCGCCAACCACACCACCTCCGTTCCCGTCACCGTCGATGACGACAAGTGCATTGCCGAGAAGGGCTGCCGCGTGTGCATCGATGTGTGCCCGCTCGACGTGCTCGCCATCAACCCGGCCTCCGGCAAGGCGCACATGAAGTATGACGAGTGCTGGTATTGCATGCCCTGCGAGGTGGATTGCCCCACCGGCGCGGTGAAGGTCGAAATCCCCTATCTGCTGCGCTGAGGAGGCGGACATGGCGGTCTTCGAGACCTTCGACGACGAACTGGACGAGATTGCGGAGCGTGCCCGCAGCGCTGATGCGGGCATCCGCCGGGTGGCTATGCTGGAGTTGGCGGAGGCGGTGGACCCCGCCGCCGTGGACCTCCTGCTGGAAGGCATCGTCGATCCCGACGCCATGGTGCGCGAAGCCGCCGCCAAGGCGCTGGACGAGCACCAGGGGGCGCCTGTCGCGCTCGCCCTGATCAAGGCGCTCGATGACGACGTGGAGGCGGTGCGCCTCGCCGCCGCCGAGAGCCTCGCCGACAAGAAGGAGCCGGCGAGCGCCGGTGCCCTGATCGAGCGGGCGCGGGAGGGCAATGCCTTCGTGCGGGCTTCGGCGCTTCGGGCGCTGAAGGAGATGCAGGTGGAGGCCGCCATGCCGGTGGCCCTGTCCGCGCTCTCCGATCCGGAAGTGGCGGTGCGCCGGGAGGCGCTGGGCGTGCTCGGCTATCTGAAGGCCGAGGCGGCCCTGCCGGCGCTGATGATGGCGGCCGGCGATGCCGAGCCGTCCGTGCGGCGCTCGGTCATGGCCTCCCTCGTCTTCGTGCGGCCGGGAACGGCAGGCGTGCCGGCGCTCCTGAAGGGCCTCACCGATCCCAACTGGCAGGTGCGCGAGGAAGCCGCCTTCTCCATCGGCAAGGCCAAGTTGCCGGAAGCCGTGGGCGCGCTGGTCATCGCCGCCGGCGACGAGACCTGGCAGGTGACCGCCAAGGCCATCAATGCCTTGGGCAAGCTCAAGGCCAGCGAGGGCGTGCCGGTGATTGCCGGGGCGCTCGGCCATGATCTGTCCAACGTGCGCAAGGAGGCCGCCGCGGCGCTGGGCGAGATCGCCGATCCGGCGGCGGTCGCAGCGCTGGAAGGGGCCTTCGACGATCCCGATCCCGACGTGCGCAAGCTGGTGCGCTGGGCCCTGGAGCGCTGCCGCGCGGCGGCCTGAGCGGCGCGCGGCGCTGGTGGTTTTAGCCTTTAAGATGGTCCTCGCGGCGCCCCTGCGTTGCGAGGATTGTCTTTTTAGAAACAGGATGTTGCGTCTCGTGTGCGCGGTTGGGCGCCCGGCATGTCCCCCTCCGATGGGCGGCATCTCCCATTTCGCCCGCGCTCCGGTTTTGATCCTCTGACCCATCTTCCCCCTCAGGTGCGTCTTCCCCCTCTGCCCCTGGTCCACCTCTGCCCCCTCCCTATCCCTCCCCCGCTTTGCGGGAGAGGGGACTGCGGTGCGCTTGGCGGGGCGGTGGCTCTGGGCGTGATGGGCGTCTGTCCTCTCGACCTCTCCCCCAGCGCGACAGGCCCCCTCTCCCGCGAAGCGGGGGAGGGGTGGGGAGGGGGAAAGGGCGGATGGTGAAGCACTCTCCTCGTCCAAGTCGTGCCTCGCCCCTTTCCTCAACTCTTCCCGTCACCCCCGGCCCTGCCGTTTTGCCCCCTCCCTAACCCTCCCCCGCTTTGCGGGAGAGGGGACTGCGGTGCGTTTGGCGGAAGGGTGGCTCTGGGCGTGATGGACGTCTGTCCTCTCGACCTCTTCCCGGCGCGACAGGCTCCCTCTCCCGCGAAGCGGGGGAGGGGTGGGGAGGGGGAAGCATGGACGCGAACACTCCAGCACCAACATCCCCGCCGATGGCGAGGTGGAGGGATGCGGGAGCGGCCGGCGCGCGGCGGCGCGCCAGGGATAAATGGGTTAGACGTCGGAGCCGGGCTCCGTCCGCTCCCGCGCGGGGATTTATGGCCTCGGCCCTGCGCCGCGTGGGCAACAGGTTCTCCCATCAGCACCGGCCGAA